>NZ_CP071634.1:0-300000 GCF_017357385.1 Rhizobium sp. NZLR1
TTGAGTGTTTTGGACAACATTAGCGTATCGACGACAGATGTGCGGATCGAGCGGCATGCGAACCAGCTTTCGCGGCAACTGAAGCTGTTGCGCGAAAAGCTGTTTCCGCCGCTGTCGCAAAAGACGCTGCGCACATTTTCTTCCGGCGAGGCCGCTCAGATGATCGGCGTCTCCGACGGCTATCTTCGCCAGCTTTCGCTGGATGGCAAGGGGCCGCAGCCGGAACTTTCCCAGAATGGCCGGCGTTCCTATACGCTTGGCCAGATCAATGAATTGCGCCATTATATGGCAAAGCTGAAGCCGAAGGATGCGCTGTCCTACCTTCCCTGGCGGCGCCCCGGCGAGAAGCTGCAGACGGTTGCCGTCACCAATTTCAAGGGCGGCTCGGCCAAGACCACGACCACGCTTTATCTGGCCCAGTATCTGGCGCTGGCGGGTTATCGGGTGCTGGCCATCGATCTTGATCCGCAGGCCTCACTCTCTTCGATGCTCGGCGTCCAGCCCGAATTCGATCTTTCCGATGGTGATACGCTTTATGGCGCAATTCGCTACGATGCCGATCGCAAGCCGCTGAAGGACATTGTCCGCAAGACGTATTTCGATGGTCTCGATCTGGTGCCGGGCAATCTTGAATTGATGGAATTCGAGCATGAGACGCCGCGGGCGCTCAGTGATCGCCAGCGGCCGGGCGAACTGTTCTTCCGCCGCGTCGGCATGGCGATTGCCGAGGTCGAGGCCGATTACGATGTCGTGGTGATCGACTGCCCGCCGCAACTCGGTTACCTGACGCTCGGCGCCGTCTGTGCCGCCACGTCGCTGCTTATCACCATCCATCCGCAGATGGTTGACGTCGCCTCCATGTCGCAATTCCTGCTGATGACCTCGGATCTGCTCTCCGTGGTGCGCAAGGCGGGCGGCGATCTGCAACACGATTTCATCAAATATGTCGTGACCCGTCACGAACCCTTCGATGCCCCGCAGTCGCAGATCGTCGCGCTGCTGCGCAGCCTGTTCAGCGATGACGTGTTGACGGCGACAATTCTCAAATCGACGGCGATCGCCGATGCCGGCCTGACCAAGCAGACGCTCTTCGAGATCGAGAAGGGGCAGGTGCGCCGCTCGACCTATGATCGGGCGCTGGAATCGGTCAATGCCGCCAACGGCGAAGTTCTCGCCGGTATTCACAAAGCCTGGGGCCGCACATGAGCAGACGCGATCGCCTGAAAGGTCTTTTCGACGATACGGCGCAGGAGTTGGCCGCGGCCAACTACGAAGAGACGTCTTTGCGCGGATCGGCCGGGCCGGTTCGGACGATGGCCTTGACGCTTGGACGCATGGAGGAAGAGAGCAGGGCGATGCAGGAGGCTTTGCTCTCCGGCGAACGCATCGTCGAGCTCGATCCAGATCTGATCGATTCCTCCTTCGTCCGCGATCGCCTCGCCGATCATCCACTCGATATCGAGGACGAGCTGGTGCAGTCGATTGCCGAGAACGGTCAGGAAGTGCCGGTTCTTGTGCGCCGCCATCCCGATGACGACGAGCGCTATCAGATCGCTTACGGTCACCGCCGCCTGCAGGCCGTCAAGCTGCTGGGGCGCAAGGTGCAGGCGATCGTCCGTAAGCTCGACGATACCGATGTCGTCATCGCCCAAGGCATCGAGAATTCAGCGCGCCGGAACCTTTCCTATATCGAGCGGGCTGTCTTTGCCCTCAATCTCGAACTCAAGGGGTTCGAGCGTCCCGTCATCATGAAGGCACTGTCGACCGACAAGACCGAGCTGTCGAAGCTGATCTCCGTCGCCAAAGCGATCCCGGCCGACATCGTCAGGTCGGTCGGAGCCGCACCCGGTATCGGGCGTCGTAAATGGATGGCGCTTGCCCAGGACTGGAACGGAATGACAGCCGCGCGGCTTGCCAAGCTCATCGGTTCGCAACGGTTCACGGCTGAGGAAAGCGACCGTCGCTTCGAGCTTTTGGTTGCCGAGCTCGCCAGGAAAGAGGCGAAGCCCGAACCCACGGAATATGACTGGAAGCCGAAGAGCGGCGGCAAGATTGCCGGCCGAATCAAGAGCGCCGGCAATTCCTTTACGATTGCGTTGAAAACCGGCGATGCGCCGGATTTCGGCGCTTACATTTCACGTCGTCTCGATGAGCTTTACGAAGCCTATCGGGCCGGCAAGTTGCAAGCAGGAGAGTAGGCCGCAAAAGAAAAAGCCTCCGAACGTTGCCGTCGCGGAAGCCTTTCTCATATCTGGACAATCTGAGAATCGCACTTCCTCGAATCGCTGTCAAGCATCTTCGGCATCCTTTTGGGTGGCAGATTTCTTTTGCCTTGAGAAAAGGTGAGGGACATGGAGCCTCAATATGTATCGACGCCCTTTGGGCGGCGATCGATGACGCTTGGCATGCTGGCAAGCCAGGAAAATGCCAGTAAGGTCGATCCGGACGCATCGGTCGATAAGTGGAAGATCTTTCGCGCGCTCTGCGAAGCAAAGGACATGGTCGGCGTATCGGACCGTGCGCTCGCTGTTCTCAACGCGCTGTTGACCTTTTATCCGAAGAACGAGATTGCCGAGGCCAACGGTTTCGTCGTCTTTCCGTCGAACGAGCAGTTGTCGCTGCGCACGCATGGCATGGCCGGCACGACGCTGCGGCGGAACTTGGCGATGCTGGTGGAGGCCGGCCTGATTATCCGGCGGGATAGCCCGAACGGTAAACGTTTTGCCCGTCGTAACGGTCAGGGCGGGCTTGGAGAGGCCTTCGGCTTCAGCCTGGCGCCGCTCCTGGTGCGCGCTGGCGAGATCGAGGCGCAGGCGGCTCAGGTGCTTGCCGGCAAGCTCGAATGGAAGCGCCTGCGGGAGCGTCTGACACTTTGCCGGCGTGACATCGCCAAACTCATCGAGATCGCGCTGGAAGAAGAAATTGCCGGCGAATGGATCGAGATGCAGAAGCATTTCAATCTTCTCTCGGCAAGCCTGCCGCGGCGCCCGTCGTCCGCCGAGATGGAGAGCCTGCTGACTGATCTCGAAGCCTTCCGCGAAATGATCATCAAGACGCTGGAATTGAAGACGAAATCACATAAACCAGACGCCAATGATGGCCAAAACGGTCGGCACATACATAATTCAAACCCACACTCTCTATCTGAACTTGAACCAAGCTTCGAACCGAAGCAGGGCGCAAAACCGGAGGAAGAACCGCAGCCGTGGCGGGAGACGCCAAAGTCCTTCCCGCTTGCCATGGTGCTGCAGGCCTGCCCGGAGATCGTCGCTTATGGGCCAGGCGGTGGGATCGGCAGTTGGCGGGATCTGATGGCGGCTGCCGTCATCGTCCGCTCGACGCTCGGCGTCAGCCCCAGCGCCTATCAGCTGGCTTGCGAGGTCATGGGACCGGAGAACGCCGCGACGGTGATCGCCTGCATCCTGGAAAGAGGCGGGCATATCAACTCGGCCGGCGGCTATCTGCGAGACCTGACGCGGCGGGCAGAGCGCGGCGAATTCTCGCTTGGGCCGATGCTGATGGCGCTCATGCGGGCAAGTGGTCCGGCAGCAAGGAAAACCGGATGAGGGGGGCTGAAAACGTTTCGCGCCAGGTGCAACAGCTAGAAGGGAATGCTGCCGGTCGCCCAGGCAAACTCGACCGCTTCCTCCTGGCCTTTTGTTGAAAAGCGCCGTTAACCATGTCATAGATGGCGGAAGGAAACATAGGTTTTGCTTCCATTTGTGAAAAACCGTAAAGCTTAACAATGCGCTACGATATCGACGGTGTGATGCTTCAAACCCTGCTTCCGTCCCTTGCTGCGGCGGAGGACGCCGTGGCACGCTTGGACGAGCGGGTGTTGCGCGCGCCGGTCGGTGAGGGCTTTGCCGAACGCAGCCATTTCTTCGATGCTGCCGGCGCGCTCTGGGTGGCCGGCGAACTCGTGCATGTCGAGGATCTGGTTTTGCACGATGCGCATATGGATAGCCGGGCACCCAGCCACGAACTGACGATCGCTCACTCGGTGCTGCGGGCACGTCGGCGCATCTGGACCGGCGAGCCGACCTGGGCGCTGGGAGCTTCGGGACTTGCGACGCTAACCGCGACGCTCGGGGAAGGGGAGGGGAAAGTGCCGGAGGTAAACAGCCTCGCCGTTACGCTCGAGACCGAAGAAGAGGGCGGCGATGAGGACGGGCCGCTCGCGGCCGAGATGGCGGAGATCGATGCGCTTCTTGCCCGCTCGCAGAAGCTGCTCGATATCCATACCGGCAAAGCCCCGGCAAGCGAAACGGCCGCGGTTGCCCCGGCGAGGCGCAATGACGATCCTCTCGGCTTGCTGGGTGATGACGAATGGGACGAGGAACAGCGGCTTGCGGAGTGGCGGAGCGTACAGCCATTGGCCGAAAGTTTGCCGCCGGTTCTCGGCGCCGTCATCCTTTTCGAAGCCTGGGAAAGGATCGAGCCGTTGCGACGTCAGCACTGGCTCGGCGGTCTTCTGGTCGCAAGCCATCTGCGCGCCCGCGGCAAGGTCACCTCGCATCTCTTCTCTTTTTACGGTGGGCTGAAGCTGGTGCGCCATGAACGTCGCCGGGCGCGCGACCGGGCCACACGGCTGCAGGCCTTCCTGGAGGCGATGCATCTCGGTGCTGCGGCCGGACTCAAGGAACTCGACCGGTTGTCGCTCGCCCGTACACAGATGGAACTGCGCTTTCGCGGCCGCCGTTCGAACAGCAGCCTGCCGGACCTTGCCGATTTCATCCTGTCGCGGCCGATGGTCTCGGCGGCGATGGTTGCCCGCCATTTGCGCATCACGCCGCGCGGCGCTCTGAACCTCGTCAACGAGATCGGCATTCGTGAAATCACCGGCCGCGGCCGCTACCGCGCGTGGGGCATCATCTGAAAATAAGAGCGGCCGGGGATGACCCGGCCGCTCCAGCTCTTTACTTATGCCTATCGCCCGGAACCGCTGCACACTTCCGGGCGATAGGCATTTAGGTGAACACCCGGTCTGCCATCCTGTCACAGAGTGCAGACCGGGCGCTCTTGCGCTTCCTTTGCCCCCAGAAGCGCGGTCCCTATTCCCGCTCGCCCGTGAAGTTGAGCAGAAGCTGGAAGATGTTGACGAAGTTCAGGTAGAGCGAGAGTGCGCCGAAGACGGCGAGCTTCTGGTTCGATTCCTGATCGAAGTTTTCCGAATATTGTTCCTTGATGTTCTGCGTGTCGTAGGCGGTGAGGCCGACGAAGACGACGATGCCGATCACCGAGATGGCGAACTGCAGCGCGCTCGAACCCAGGAAGATATTGACGACGCTGGCGATGATAACGCCGAACAGGCCCATCATCAGGAACGAGCCCATGCGCGATAGGTCACGCTTGGTCGCATAGCCGTAAAGGCTGGTGGCGCCGAACATCGTGGCGGTGATGAAGAAGGTCCGCGCGATGCTCATTCCGGTGAACACCAGGAAGACGGAGGCAAGCGACAGGCCCATCACGGCGCAGAAGGCCCAGAAGGTGATCTGCGCGGTGCTGGCCGACATCGTCTGGATGCGGAACGAGAAGAAGAATACGAAGGCGAGCGGTGCCAGCATCACCACCCACTTCAGCGGCGAGCCGAAGATCGGCACGTATAGGGCCGGCGTCGAGCCGACAACGAAGGCGACGAGGCCGGTTATGACCAGGCCAAGAGACATGTAATTGTAGACGCGCAGCATGTGCTGGCGCAGGCCTTCGTCGAAGACGGCCTGGGTGCGGGCCACGGCGCCGTAGCGGGGATTGATCGGGTTCATGCTGATCTCCTCGGTTTGAACTAATAGAGCGAGCGGGCGAGCCGTTCGGCCGCCTGGTCGAGATTGAGACCGCTTTCGTCGGCGATCAGCGCATAGGCGACCTCGCCGATCTGCCAATAGGCGGCTTCTGCTTTTGCCAATGCGAGATGGCTGACCGGCTTGACCTCGAAGGCGCCTGGACGGACGGCGAAAAGCGACAGCCGCTTTCCCTCCGGCACCTCGATCGCCATCTCGACGCTGGGGCCGAATTCGGACGGGAAGATCTGCACGTCGGCGACCTTCCAGTCCTTCGGCAGTTCAGGCATCACGATCGCGGTGGCGGCGCGAATATCGTCAGCGCTATAGGTGGCCGGCGTCTGCGGCGGCATCGACTGGCGCAATGCGGCGGTCTGATAGGCGCGGACGGCATCCTCGACATAGGCGGGCGCTGGGACGGAGGCCGATACCTCGGTTGCCGAAAAAGCGCCGAAGGAATTGTGCGCCACCCAGCCGGCGGTAATCAGGATACCGACAGCGGCAATGCGCTGCATGGAATGAAAAATGCGGCCGTAGGAAAGGCCACGTTCCAGCCGGCGGGCGGCGTCGCGGGTCTCGGGGCGGCCGAAGGCACTTTCGCCGGCAAGCGCCAAGCGCAGCTCGCCCTTCACGCTGAGGTCGGCCATGACCTTGGCGGCAATCGCCGGGTGGTCGGAAAGATACGATTCTACCTGGATGCGGCGGGCGACATCGAGCTCGCCATCCACATAGGCGTCGAGATCGGCATCGAGGATCGGATCAATTGCTTTCATTGCCGTCCCCTCCGATAATTCTCAGATGCGAAACACGCGGCGTCTTCTCCTCGAATTCGCGCAATTGCGCGCGGGCGCGGGAGATGCGCGACATCAGCGTCCCCACAGGAATGCCGAGCGCATTGGCGGCTTCCTGGTAGGACAGGTCTTCGATCGCAACGAGATGCAGGGCCTCGCGCTGTTCCTCCGGCAGGCCGAAGAAGGCGTTGCGCACCTGCCGCAGGCGCACGGCATGTTCCTGGCCGGCCGGCAGCGACTGCTCGGCTTCGACAGCCGCCTCGTCGTGGCGGCGCGTCAGCGACCGGTTCTGGCGCAGACGGTCGATATGAGCGTTGTGCAGGATGGAGAGCAGCCAGGTGCGAAGATTGCCGCCGCTGCGGAAGCTCTTCTTCTTCTCCAGCGCCCGCACCAGCGCATCATGCACCAGATCCTCCGCCTCGTCCGAATTGCGCACCAGCGAGCGTGCGTAGCGCCTGAGCGCTGCAAGCTGTCCGATGACGTCGAAGGGGCGTTCTTTGCGTTCCATGATTGAGTATACGTCAGGGCGGCAGATCTTATTCCCGGCGAGAATAAAAAAATCATGCCGGTCGAGAATACCGTCTTCAATTAGCCTCTCCAGCGGACCGGCGCCCGAAATCCGCGGTTGTTTATGACAATTACATGACAGATCATGACGCCGCTGATTTGAAGGGGAAATTCAAGAATGAAGGAAAAGAAGCGGGTCTACGAAGCTCTCGTAGACGGCGCCATGGAAGGGCTGACGGATCAGGCGCTTTATGATTTCGTCAAGGCGCGTTGTCCAAAGGCCACCAGCAGGAAGATCGTCCGGGCCTCGCTTCTCGCCCTGACCGATCCTCATCTCAGGGACCGCAATATTCTCGACGTGATCTATGCGCTTGCGATCAAACATCGGCTGGATGACGGCGTGCTGGATGACGGCGAAGACGAGGAGCCCGACGAGCGGGCTCAATCGGCGCAGGCGGCCAACCAGAACATGCCGCAGCTTTCCTGAAGCGCGCCGGCCGCCCTCCTGAAATGTCAGCCCCCGTCCGAAAGCCCTTCGAGGATCGGACAGTCCGGCCGGTCATTGCCATGGCAGGCATGCACGAGGTGTTCCAGCGTGCGGCGCAATTCCGAGAGATCGCGGATTTTGCGGTCGATCTCGGCAAGCTTGCTCTCAGCGATGTCCTTGACGTCGGCACTCGCCCGGCTTTTGTCCTCGTAGAGCGCCAGTAATTGCCGGCACTCGTCGACGGAAAAGCCGAGGCCGCGCGAGCGCTGCAGGAAGCGCAGCTTGTGAACGTCGGTCGCGGCATAATCGCGGTAGCCGTTTCCGCCCCTTTCAGGGCGGATAAGGCCGATATCCTCGTAGTAGCGGATGGTCTTCGAAGGCAGGCCGGAGCGTTCCGATGCTTCGCCGATATTCATCGCCATCTCCTATAATTTTGCAAAACGCAGTCTCAGCGCATTTGAAATCACCGAGACGGACGAGAGGCTCATCGCCGCCGCCGCGATCATCGGCGACAGCAGCAACCCGAAGATCGGGTAGAGCACGCCGGCTGCGACCGGCACGCCGAGCGCATTATAGCCGAAGGCGAAGCCGAGATTCTGGCGGATGTTGCGCATCGTCGCCTCCGCCAGCCGCCGCGCCCTGACGATGCCGGTGAGATCGCCCCTTACCAGGGTGATGCCGGCGCTTTCCATCGCAACGTCCGCGCCGGTGCCCATGGCGATGCCGACATCGGCGGCAGCAAGCGCCGGCGCGTCGTTGACGCCGTCTCCGGCCATGGCGATGACCGCGCCTTTTGCACGCAGCTCGTCGATCAGCGCGCTTTTGCCCTCCGGCAACAGGTCGGCGCGGACCTCGTCGATGCCGAGGCTTTTTGCCACCGCACGCGCCGTGCGCTCGTTGTCTCCCGTCGCCATGATGATCTTCAGGCCGCTGTCATGCAGCGCCTTGATGGCGGCTGATGTCGTCGGCTTGATCCGGTCGGCAACGGCGACGAGACCGGCAAGCGCGCCATCCAATACCACGAACATCACCGTCTTGCCCTCGCGGCGCAGGGCTTCGGTCTTCTCGGCAAGCGCCGACGGATCGATGCCGAGATCGGCGAGCATCGCCGCATTGCCGAGCGCTATGTTTGTGTCGCCGGCGAGGCCCTGAACACCTTTGCCGGTCTTCGCCTCGAAACCGGTGATCTCGACGAAGGCGACACCGCGCTCTTCGGCGCCGGAAACGATCGCGTCGGCCAGCGGATGTTCGGAGCCGCGCTCCAGGCTTGCCGCCAGCGACAGCAGCCGGGTTTCCTCGATTCCGCCGAAAGCGACGATGTCGGTAAGCTTCGGCTTTCCCTCGGTCAGTGTACCGGTCTTGTCGACGATCAGCGTATCGACCTTGGAAAAACGCTCCAGCGCTTCGGCGTCCTTGATCAGCACGCCTTCCCCAGCG
Organism: Rhizobium sp. NZLR1; assembly: GCF_017357385.1. Lineage (NCBI taxonomy): Bacteria > Pseudomonadati > Pseudomonadota > Alphaproteobacteria > Hyphomicrobiales > Rhizobiaceae > Rhizobium > Rhizobium sp. NZLR1. The sequence continues at coordinate 9,003 of NZ_CP071634.1, forward strand.
CCGCGTCCTGTGGCGATCATGATCGACATCGGCGTCGCAAGACCGAGCGCGCAGGGGCAGGCGATGATCAGAACGGCGACGGCGGCAAGCAGGCCATTCGCCAAGCTTGGCTCCGGACCGATCGCTGCCCAGACGATAAAGGCAAGGATGGCCGCGGCAACGACTGCCGGCACGAACAAGGCCGACACCCGGTCGACCGCACCCTGGATCGGCGCCCGCGAGCGTTGCGCCTTGGCGACCATGTCGACGATGCGCGACAACACCATGTCGGCGCCGACCTTCTCGGCCGACATGACGAGAGAGCCGTTCTTGTTGATCGTGCCGCCAGTCAGCGCATCGCCCGTCGATTTCTCGATGGGCAAGGGTTCGCCTGAGATCATCGATTCGTCGACGGTCGACTGGCCCTCGAGGACGGAACCGTCCACCGGAACCCGCTCGCCGGGGCGCACCCGCAGCCGGTCGCCGGTCTGGATTTGCTCGACCGGCACGTCGCTCTCGCCGCCATCGGCATCGATACGCCGCGCCGTCTTCGGCGCAAGGTCGAGCAAAGCGCGGATGGCCGAGCCGGTGCGTTCGCGTGCTTTCAGTTCCAGCACCTGGCCGACGAAAACCAGGGCGACGATGACGGCCGCCGCCTCGAAATAGACGGGCACAGCCGCGCCATGGCCACGAAAGCTCATCGGGAAAATGCCGGGCGCAAGCGTGGCGACGAGGCTGTAGACATAGGCGGTGCCGACGCCGAGACCGATCAGCGTCCACATGTTCGGGCTGCGGTTGACGAGCGAGGCCCATGCGCGGCGGAAGAAGGGGAGGGCCGCCCAAAGCACGACCGGCGTTGCCAGCAGCAGTTCGACATAGGTCGCCTGCGGTTCGCCGATCATTTCCCGGAGCTGCAGGCCGAGCATCGGACCCATGCCGAGGGCGAGCAGCGGCACGGCCAGGATGGCGCTGACCCAAAGCCGTCTGACGAAATCGACAAGTTCCGGACTTGGACCTTCGTCGGCCGGAGGAATGCCTGCCGGCTCCAGCGCCATGCCGCATTTCGGGCAGTCGCCGGGGCGATCGCTGATGACCTCCGGATGCATCGGGCAGGTATAGAGCGTGCCTTTCGGTGCCGGCTTTGCCGGAGGGCGTTTGCCGTCGCGATAGACTGGGGGATCGGCTTCGAACTTTGTCTGGCAGCCGGCCGAGCAGAAGTAGTATTTCTCACCCTCGACTTTCAGAAAATGTTTTGCCGTCGAACGATCGACGTCCATGCCGCAAACCGGATCTTTCGCGGTCAGGTAATCCTGCGGCGCAGCTGCAAACTTCGTCCGGCAGCCTTCGGAGCAGAAATGATAGAGGCGGCCCGCATGATCAAGCGAGGGTTTGCCGGCCTCTGGATCGACGGTCATACCACAGACGGCGTCACGAACCGGCGCGGGGGTAGTCGGGCTATGGCCGCAACAGCTGTGATCGCCGTTATGGGCGTTGCCGTGATGATGGTCGTGATCGTGTTTGATATTCATTGCCATCTCCTATGCCCGAGGGGCAGTTGGAGAGGCTTATCCACCTTCCAGCGACTGGAAGGTCAAGCGCTAATTTTGACGGAGATGATTTTTGTCTGCAGCCCGATCCTCAGATCGGGCTGATCAACCCGACCGGCTGGCTGCCGAGCAGGGCGGCGACCGAGATGCTGCCGCCGGGTTCGATCGTCTTTCCGGTCACCAGATCCGCCTTCAGCCCGTGAAGAGGGGAGGGGACGGCGATCGCCGTATCCTCCCAAAATTCCGGGCCGGCAAACAGCACGCCCGGGTCGAGCCAGCCGAACATCAGCCGGGGTGCGGCGACGATGGCAAAATCACTGGCATGCACCCGGGCAAAAGCCAGCACATGATCGCGCCGGCTGCCCGTCACCTTCAGCGGCAGATAGTCGCCTCTTATAAAGAGGTCCGGATGCCGCTGGCGCAGCTGCAGGCCGATCCCGACGATGCGCTGCTTTAACGCCGCCGCCTGTAGCTTGGCGATCGGTCCGGCTTCATCAAGCCAGGCGGTCAGCCGTGCATGATCGACCAGGCGTCGGTTGTCGGGATCGACAAGACTGAAATCGAAGCCTTCCGTGCCCTGGTAGATGTCGGGAATGCCCGGCGCCGTCAGCTTGAGCAGCGTCTGCGACAGGCTGTTGAGGTAGCCGGCTGCGATGAAGGGCTGCAGCACCCTTTCGAAATCCTCAAGGAAGGCGTCATTCTCGGGCGACACCAGCGCCGCTGCATAGGTCGTCACCGCTTCTTCGTAAGCGGAATCCTGTTCCACCCAATCAGTGTGGAGTTTCGCCTCGCGCACTGCCTTGACCGCGTAATCGGTCAAGCGCTGACGAAGCTCTTCCATCTGTCCTCTGTCGAAATCTTCCGGCCAGATGCCGGCCAGCGCCTGATAGAGCATCCATTCGATATTCGGCTCCGGCGCTACGCCATCCGGCAGGTCCTTCAGCCACGGCCGGTTCATCTCACGCCAGCGCGCCAGCGCCTGCACGAACACATCCGCGCCCTCGCTCAGCGCATAGAGCCTTGCGCGCGCATCCTCGCCGCGTTTGGTATCGTGGGTGGCGGTTGCCGACAGCCCGTGCGGCTGCAGCCGCGCCCGCTCGGCCATGCGACGATGGAATCCGTCCGGACCGTCGGGCGCCTTGCCGGGTTCGCTGCCGACCTCGTTGGCGGCAAGCAACCTGTTATAGCGGTAAAATAGCGTATCCTCCGTCGCCTTCGCCATCACAGGCCCGCTCAACTGCTGGAAGCGGATACGGAATTCGTGGGCTGGATCACCGTCGACCTTGCCTTCGAGAAGCTTCAGCACATGGTCGAGGGCGCGACGATCATCGAGCTCTGCTATGGCTTGCGATGCGGTCGCGGCAAGGACGGCTGAATCCTGCCAGGCGAGCGGGCCGCCATCGCCATAGGTGCGGTAGACGGGAAAGGCGATCAGCAGTTCGCTGAGCGCCTTGGCGATCTCGTCTCTGTTTATCTCGGGGAAGACCCCTGCCGCGATCGATACCAGCCTGCCGGTCTCGCCGGCGAAATTGCGCTCGACCATCTGTCGCTTGGCAAGCCGCCGGCCCTCCTCGAGATCGCCTGTCTCTCGGGCGACGCCACGATAGGCATCGTCCAATCTGCGCAGGCCGCCGCCGTCGACGAAGAGTTCGCTCAGCGCCGCGATGAATTCATATCCGGTGGTGCCCGCCACCGGCCAGCTTTCCGGCAGGACCTCGCCAGCCCCAAGGATCTTTTCCACGACGATATAGGTATCGGGCCCGACCGCTTCCCGCAGCCGGTCGAGATAGGCCTTGGGTTCGGCGAGCCCGTCGACATGGTCGATGCGCAGCCCCTGCACCTTGCCGTGGCGCACCAGCTCGATCGTCAGGCAATGCATGTCCTCGAACACCGGGGGATTTTCGACGCGGGTACCGACCAGTCCGGTGACCTCGAAAAAACGGCGATAGCTCAGATGCCGTGCCGCTTCATGCCAATGGGTGAGCCGCCAGTGCTGTCCCTCATGCAGGCTTTTAAGGAAATCGCGGTCGGACGAGACGTCGTCGAGTTTTTGCCGGAGGATCGCCCGATCGCCGCCTTCGAAGAGGATGTCGCGCATCGCCCGGGCGAGGTTCTCGCCGGAGGTGACCTCCGCAGCCTCTGCTATTCTCGTTGCCACCGGATCGTCGAGCCGGTTTGCGATCGCGCCGTAACAGCTGGGGTTGAGCGGCAACAGCGTCTCGAAATAACCGAAGGCGAAGGTGCCATGCGTTTCGTCCAGCGTAATGCGCAGCTCGCCATCAGCGAGCGCGCGCTCGAAATCCTGGCCGAGCTGCGGCAGGGTCAGCGGCTCGCTCCAGTCGATGTCGAAGTGGCCCGCATAGGCGCTTTGATGGCCGAATGCCAGTACGTCGCGCCACCAGCCGTTTTCCGGCGAAGCGGCCATGTGGTTCGGGACGATGTCGAGGATCAGTCCCATGCCGGCCGAAGCGAGGCTCTCCGTCAGCCGGTCGAACCCCGCGCGGCCGCCGAGCGCCGGGTCGATCTCGTTGGCGTCGGTGACGTCATAACCGTGGGCGGAGCCGCTGACGGCGGTGAAGATTGGCGAGGCGTAGAGATGGCTGATGCCGAGCGTCTTGAGATAGGGAACGAGGTCGCAGACGCGATCGAAGGTCATGCCGTTGCGGAATTGTATCCGGTAGGTCGCGGTCGGAAGTGTCATGAGGCCGTCTGACGTTGGAGGGAGACCCTTTCCAACGGTTGTAGTCGGGTTTTGGTTCCCTCAGTCGATGAAAACGCCCACACTTGCGGCGCGTCCGGCCGAGTCGATGACGGTCAATTTCGAGTAGCCGCCGCCATCGGGCAGCCATTGCTGGGTGCGCCGGCGGGAGAGGTCGGGCAGCGGCCTGCCATTGGCAAGCCAGCGGAAGGGCGCGCGGCCGCCCTGCAGCTTCAGCATGAGCGGCGACAGCGCGCCGGCGCCGGCGCCGAGATCGATATGGGCGCCCTCGGGCGGATAGACGATCTGAGGGGCGGCCTCGCGGCCGGAGGCGACCAGCAGGCCACTGGCATTGAACGCGAAACGCCGCTGGCTGATCGGCAGTTCGGACCGGGCGATGCGCACCGCCCCGGCCGGCGGGCGGGGCAAGGGCGTCGTCGCGATGCCGGATTTGGCGAAACCCTCAAACAGGATGGGTGCTGCGGTGCCATAGCCGGTCAGTCCCGGCACGGCGCTGTTATCCGGCCGTCCGACCCAGACGCCGAGCACATAACGCCCGTCATAGCCGACCGACCAGGCGTCGCGATAACCGTAACTGGTGCCGGTCTTGTAGGCGATGCCGCGCTGCGGTGCGCCGGCGGGGGAATGACGCCGGAGAGAATATCGGCGACGTTCCAGACCGCGACCGGCTCCAACAGCGGTTCGCCGTCGAGCTTGCCCGGTGCGCCGGTGACACCGTCGCCGAGCCTTGCCGGCTGGCCGCGATTGGCGAGCGCGGTATAGAGCTGCACCAGATCTTTCAGCGTGAGACCGACGCCGCCAAGACCGATCGCCAGTCCCGGCGTCTCGTTCGGCGGCAGGGCCGGGCGCACCTCGGCGCGGCGGAAGCGGACCAGCAGCCGCGACGGCCCGACGGCGTCGAGCAGCTTGACGGCCGGCACATTCAAGGAGAGTTGCAAGGCCTCGCGCACGGTGACGTCGCCCTGATAGCTCATGTCGAAATTGCGTGGCCGGTAGCCGAAGAAATCAGCCGGCCGGTCCTCGATGATCGTCTCCTGGGAGACGAGGCCCTGCTCGAAGGCGAGCCCATAGATGAAGGGCTTCAGCGTCGAGCCCGGCGAGCGGTTGACGCGCGTCATGTCGATCCAGCCGGAGCGGCTGGCGTCGAAATAATCGGCCGAGCCGACCTCGCCGACGATCGCGCCCGTCTGGGCATCGGCCATCACCATGGCCAGCGACAGTTTTGGCCCGAGCTTCATCGCCGCTGCCCGGGCGACCGATTCCAGCCCCTGCTGCACCTGTTTCTTCAGCGTCGTCTGGTGCTTGAGGACTGCCGGCTCCTTGCGCAGTGCTGCTTCGGCGACATGGGCGGCCAGCGCCGGCAATTGCATGCGTCGCATGGGGACAGCGACACCCTCGGCTCGCTCCGCCTCGCCGTCGCCGACGGCCTCAGCCACGGCGACACGCTCAAGCACACGCTTGCGCGCCTCTTGCGACGCCTTCAGATTGCGGTCCGGCCGGCGCCGTTCGGGCAATTGCGGCAGGGCGACGAGCAGGGCTGCCTCGGCGACCGTCAGGCGGCGCGGCTCCTTGCCGAAATAGGCAAGACTTGCGGCGCGCACGCCTTCCAGATTGCCGCCGTAAGGCGCATGCGTCAGATAAAGATCGAGGATCTGTTCCTTCGACAGCCGCCGCTCGATCTGCACGGCACGCGCGAGCTGCAGCAGTTTTGCCGAAAGCGAGCGTCCCGCCCGCGGCTCGATCAGCCGCGCCACCTGCATCGAAAGCGTCGAGGCGCCGGAAACGATGCGGCCGTTGCGGACGAATTGCGTGGCTGCCCGCCCGAGCGCCCAGGCATCGACGCCATTGTGATCGTAGAAACGCTGATCCTCATAGGCAATCAGCATGCGCAGGAACTGTGGATCGACGTCGGCAACCGTCGTCTTCAGCCGCCAGCGGCCTTCCGTCGTTGCAAAGGCGCGCAGCAACTGGCCGTCGGCATCGAGCACCTCGGCGGAAACCACGTCCGCTCTATCCAACGGCGGCGGAAAAGCCTTGTCGGCGGCGTCGAGCGCAAGAAGAGCCGCGCCGGCAAGAAGGATGCCGGCGACGGACCCGATCGCAAACTTGTGCCACAGCCTCATTCTTGTGCTGCCACGACCTCCATCTTGCCGGTCGCCGTGCGGGCCGAAAGCTCCGGCCGGTACATGTCCTCGACGCTTGCGGCCGGATGGTCGTAGATGCCGGGGGTGACGGCGCGCACGACATAGGCGACGTTGAATTCGCGCTCGTCGCCCTGAGCGCGGTTGAAGGCGGCGACGAAACGGTCGTAGCGGAATTCGGTATGGGCGGCGGAAATTTCGCCGATCCAGTCGAAATTCGTCATCTGGGCGCTGTCGACGAGGTTTGGATTGTCGATCTCGAAGCCGGCCGGCAGAAGATCGGTGACGACGATGCGCGACGGCCAGTCGTTGCTTTCGCGTACATGGATGACGACGACATAGCGTTCGTTCTGCTGGGCTTCGCTGACATTCGCCTCCTCGCCGTCGAGCGTGTAATAGCTGCGCTCGATGAGGAAGCCGTCGCCGCCGGCCGGCAACGGCACGGTCGGTGCGGCAACGGTGGTAACAACCGCCGATACCGGGTCGTTCGTCTGGTTGGTCAAGGTCAGCGGATGATCGGTGAGCGCATCGCCGGTCATCCGGGCCATATAGGCGCCGGTGTGGGCGGCGCCGTTGACGTCGACCTTCAACCCGTCGTCACCGCCCTGGATGGCGCGTGCGGCAAGCAGCATCCAGGCCTCTTCCTGGGTGCTCTTGTATTTGCTGCGCTGCCATTCCTTGGCGACGGCCTTGGCGAGTTCCGGGACGACAGGCGGCACCGGCCGGCTTTCGGCAGCGAGCGCCAGGATCGCCGCGCCATCGCGCAGGATCGTGCCGTAGTCGGTGCGCGACAGGTTCACGCGTGAGACCATCGACTGCTCGGACATTTGCAGCGCGTCGAGGAAGATGTTCTTCGAGCGCTGGGCATCGCCATAGAGCGCCAGTGCGGCGGCGATATGCGCCTTGGCGAGCGGCGTCGGGAAGTCGTTGATCATCGTATCGGCGTAGTAGCGCAGATCGCTGATCGCCGCCTTCTTGTTGCGGGCAAGGACATAGATGGCATAGGCGATCTGATCGCCCTGGCCCTTGATGTCGGTGGTGTAGGACAGGGTGTTCTGCAGGTTTTCCAGCGCCTGCACGAAGGCCCTTTCCGGCACGTCATATTTCATTTCGCGGGCCCGCGTCAGGAAGTCGGTGACGTAGGAATCGAGCCAGACATCGCCCGAATCCGGTCCCCAGAGGCCGAAGCTGCCGGCCGAGGCCTGGTAGGAGAGCACGCGGTAGATCGCATCCTGGACGCGCTTGTGCACGTCGTCGTCATTTTCGATGCCGGCCTGCTTCGCCACTTCGGCGAGGTAGAGCAGCGGCAGCGCCCGGCTGATGGTCTGCTCGGCGCAGCCCAAGGGATAGCGGTCGAGCGTCATCAGCAGTGCCGGGATGTCGAAGGCGGCCGAACGGGTGACGTTGACGCTGATCGAAGCACCCGGCAGGACGCTGTCGGCAAGCAGGTTCTTATCGACGGTGAGCTTTGCTCCGGGCTTCAGCGCCAGCACCCTGCGTTCGGTGATCGGCAGGGATGACGGGCGCACCGGCACGTCGACGGTCTGGTCGAGCGAAAGGCCGGAGGCGTCGGAGAGGTTGATCGAGACGCTGCCGGCGCCCGGCTGTTTGCCGATGAGCGAAAGCGTCAGCGCGGACTTGGCGCCGGCCTCCAGCCGGATCGTCTGGTCGGCAGAGGCTTGGTCGATGCCGACCGCATCATTGCCGGTCAGCTGCAGCTTGTAGTCGCCGGCCGGCGCATCGGTATTGGCGATGTCGAGGCGCAGATTGGCCTTGTCGCCGGGGGCGAGGAATTTCGGCAAGCTCGCGGTGACGACGACCGGATCGCGGATGATGACGTCCTTGACGCCGTGCCCGACACCGGTCTTCGACCAGGCAACCGCCATGACGCGCGCCGTGCCGTTGAATTGCGGAATGTCGAAGGAGATATTGGCCTTGCCTTCGGCGTCGAGCTTCACCGGCCCGGAGAAGAAGGCGACGAGCTTCTGTGTCGGCGGGCTTGCCTGCAGCGCAATGGCACCGCCGTCGCCACCGGTCCTGAGCTTGCCGGTCGCACCCAGCGAGCCGTCGATCAGCCGGCCATAGAGGTCGCGGATTTCAAGGCCGAGCTGCCGCTGGCCGAAATACCAGTCTTCCGGGTTCGGCGGCTCGTAACGTGTCAGGTTGAGAATGCCGACATCGACGGCGGCAACCGTGACATAGGCATCCTCGTTGGCGCCGGCACCGGCCACCTGCAGGCCGATGTTCAACGGTCCGCGCGGCAGCATCTTTTCCGGCGTGTCGAGCTTGACTTGCAGCGCCCGCTGTTCGGGATCGACCTTCAGCCATTTGATGCCGATCGAACGCATCGGCATGTGGCTGTCCTGGGCGTCGCCGGGGCGGAAGAGCGTCGCGGTCACATAAGCGCCGGCACCCCAGTCTGCGGTGACGGGGATGTCGACCTCGCCGCCGGTCTCGCCCATCGTCGCATTTTGCACGGCAACCAGCTTTTCGGTTCCGGCCATGACCATCAGCTCGCCGCCATAGCGCGAGGTGATTTTCAGCTTGGCGGTGTCGCCGACCTTGTAGCTGTCCTTGTCGAGGGCGATTTCCAGCCCATCCGGTGTTTCGGTCGAGGTCGAGGCCACGAACCAGCCGGCGTCGAATTCGACGCTGGAGGTCGGGCCGTCGGCATCCGGGCTTTCCACTTCGAGGCGATAGCGGCCCAATTTCACCGGCACGGAGATCTTGCCGCCGTCCGTCGTCGCGTCGACGCTGCCATTGGCGATTTGCTCGGCGGTGTAGACCGGCTCGTATTTCCATGCCGTCCCCTCGCGATACCATTGGTACTCGCGGTTGAGGCTGTAGAATTTCCAGCGCAGGCCCTTGGTCTCCTGCTTCTGTCCCTCGGCATTGACGCCGATCACCGTGAAGTTGGCGATGGCGTTCTCAGGCAGATCGTCGGAAAATTCCGGCTTGATGCCGATCGAAGCGCCCTGATTCTTCACCGGAATGGTCAGCGAACGCTCGATGGCGCGGCCGCCGGCCTCCTGCATGCTGATATAGACGGTGGCGTTGAGCAGTTGCGTCGTTGCCGGCAGCTCGCTGACGGTGAGATCGGTCGAGGCTTCGCCGTTCTCGTCGAGTTCCGGCAGGCCGTCGATCGGCAGGCGCGAATCCTCGCTCGCCTCCTCGTCGGCGAGGCCGAAGAGGAAGCCCTTATAGGCGGCGCTCTCGCGCGTCGGCTTGACGACGACATTGCCCTCGAGCGTCAGGCCGGCGGCCGGGGCGCCATAGAGATATTTGCCGAAAACATTAATCTTCGCGGGCATATCCGGGCCGATTTCCTTGGCCTCGGTCTTGATCTCCAGGTCGGTGCGATCCGGCACGAAATCGTCGACCAGGAAACTCTTGCTGGCGATCGCACTGCCCTTGGGATCGGTGTAGATGTTCATCGTCCAGGTGCCGCGCATGGCGTTTTCCTGGGTCGGGAAATCGACGCTGTAACCGCCGAGATTGCTGGTCTGGCTGACGATCCGCCGGTCTTCGACACCGTCGGGGCGGCTGAAGATGAAAGTCAGCGGCAGGTTCTCGATGGCGTTGCCATCGGTGTCGCGGGCGAGCGCCTGTGCATGCACCGTTTCGCCGGCGCGATAGATGCCGCGTTCGGTAAAGGTCAAGACGTCGATCGCGCCGGGTGCGGCGCGGCCGGTCACGCCGCGGTCGGAGAGATCGAAGCCGGCCCGCGTCATGTCGAGGAAAACGTAGTCCGACGTGCCGTTCCTGGCGGTAATGACGGCGGGTGTCAGCGCCGCCGTGCCGCGGATCAGGCCGGCGGTGAAGGTGGCGCGGCCGTTTTCGTCGGTCTTGGCGGTGCCGAGCACTTCATTGTTCTTGGCAAGCAGCTGCAGCTCGACGCCTGATATCGGCTTTGCCGAGGCAAGCGAACGGGTGAAGACGTTGAGCCCGTCCGTGCCGGCATAGGTGGTGATGCCGATATCGGAGACGAGGAACCATTGCGTCGCCTGCGAGTCCCACTCCTGCGCCGGGCCATTCGGCCCCGTTGCGGTCATCACGTAGACTCCGGGCTTGCGCTCGGGCAGCGCCTCATCGACGGGGAAGCTGGTGACGATGTCCTTGTTGAGCTCGTCGGCGATCTCGATCGAACCCTGCCAGACGAGTTCGCCGTTCTGATCCTGGATGTTCTGGGCGCTGTAGCCGTCGAGCTGGGTCAGGAATTGCGAGTTGGTCAACAGCGGCGCGATGGCGCGATCGCCGATGCGGTAGAGTTTGAGGTTGGCAGACGTCATGTTGACCGAGACGATCGGAATGCCGCGGCGCGCCGTCGAGGGCAGCACGAAGCTGTCGCCGGTGAAACGCACTATCTGGCTGCGGTCCTTGATATAGACGTCGATGCTGACGGGCGCTTCGAGCGCCTCGTCGACGGATGACGGCAGGCCGGTGCGGAAGCCGAGCTTGTAGGTTTCGCCATGCGTCAGCCCCTCGACGCAGATCTGCTTGTCCTTGGTTTCCAGCGCCTTGGGCGCCGCACCGTTCAGCGTCACGAAGGGCGTATAGTCGGTGGTCTTGATGAGAGCTTCGGAGAAGGTGACGCAGGCGCGCGGCGTGGCGCTGTCGGCGTCGACCGTGTGTTCGGTGATGCGGAAGCCCTGCGTCGCCTTCAGCTGCAGGTAGGCCGCCTGCACATCCTCGGAGGCAACCAGCGCCAGGCTCGCCTTGTAGGCGTCGAGCGCCGGGCGGTAATTGGCGTTTCGGTCCAGGGCGTCGGCGAGGACGGCGAGCGCTTCGGCGCGCTTGGGCTTGGTGCGCGTCAGCTCGTAGCCGTTCAGCGCGTCGAGCACGGCCTGACCGCTCGTGCCACTCTCGGCGCTGCCGAGCGAAGCTGCGGCGCGGGCGGTTTCGAGCCAGAGATCGGCGTCGTCAGGGGTGATCGACAGCGCGCCATGGAAGGACTTCAGCGCGTCGGCCAGATTGTTGCCGGTGAGGTCGATGCGGGCATTGGCCGTCAGGCTGTCGGCGCCCTGGCCCTGCTGGTCGTCGGCAAGCGCCAGATTGTCCTTGAAGTCGCGGGCTTGCTGGATGAGGTCGTTCGACAGGAAGGTCAGGCGCGGCGCAGCACCGAGATCCTGCTCCTTCTGGCCGGTCGTCTCGACAATCTTGCCGGCGATGGCGCCGGGGAAGGCGTTCATCGTCTTGAAATCGGATTTCAGGAAGCACCATTTCACCTTGGGATTGTAGGTGAAGGCCTTGCAGCTCTTGTCGCCGATGCACGAGGTCTTGCACTGATCGAGTGAGACGTTCTGCTCGGTGCGAAGATCGAAGCCGAAGAAATCGGCGTCCTTGATCGTCTGGATGTCGCGCTTGGTCTCCGCAGCGGCGGCGGGAAAACTGACGGCGATCGTGGAAAAAAATGCGATTGTCGCGAAAGCAAAGAACGAGCGCACGGACATAGGTTCCCCCCGGAAATGCAGGCTCTGACCGGCGGGCACTCTCCTCACTCCTCGCGAGATTGTCAACTCAGGTTGCATGCTGTTTCATCTTCACACAGGCGCTTTCGTCTGCCTGTCACATCGGCGTGAGTGATCGGGTTGTGATTTGCGCCTTTTGCAAGGATGAGCAAGGATTTGGGCCATCGCAGGAGGTAGCGCCATGTCCATATTTTCTCACCGCAGGAGCCTTGCCGGGCTCCTAGCCGCCACCATTGTCTCGCTCGGTGCGTGTGCCGCAAGTGCGGCTGAAGATGCCGTCGTCATTCCGCCGCCGGCCGTTGACGAGGCTGCCCGGCCGGGCACCGAGAGCGCGATTTTCGCCGGCGGTTGTTTCTGGGGTGTCCAGGGCGTCTTCCAGCACGTCAAGGGCGTCCAGAGCGCCGTCTCCGGCTATGCCGGCGGTGAGGCTGGGACGGCCCAGTACGAGACCGTCAGCACCGGCTCGACAGGTCACGCCGAAGCCGTCGAGGTGAAGTTCGATCCGAAACAAGTGAGCTACGGCAAATTGCTGCAGATCTTCTTCTCGGTGGCGCACAACCCGACGCAGCTGAATTTCCAGGGCCCGGATCAGGGAACGCAGTATCGTTCGGCGCTATTCGTCGCCGACCCCGAGCAGCGCAAGGTCGCCGAGCGCTATATCACTCAGCTCGACAAGGCGCATGTCTTCGCCCAGCCGATCGTCACCAGGGTCTCCGACACCACCGGCTTTTATTCCGCCGAGGCCTATCATCAGGATTTTCTGACGCTCAATCCGACCTACCCCTATATCGTCTACAACGACCTGCCGAAAATCGAGAATCTGAAGTCGCTGTTTCCCGCCGATTACCGCAGCCAGCCGGTCCTCGTCAGGAAGGCCAAGGGGTGATTAACCCTCAGGGGATGATGTCGATAGGCGTGTGATTGGGAACGCGGGCCCAGATATCGCGCATCTCCGCATTGGTGACGGCAATACAGCCATCCGTCCAATCCCATAGCTGATGGGCTTCCTGGAACAGGCCCCAGCCATTGGGAAGCCCGTGGATCATGATATTGCCGCCGGGCGGAAAGCCGTTGGATCCGGCGTTGCGTCGGTCATCCGGGTTCGGATAGGAAATGTGGAGGCTGAGATGCGCCATGGACTTGGGATTTCGCCAGTCGATCTCATAGCGCCCTTCCGGCGTTTTTTCGTCACCTTCCTGTTGCTTGGGACCGGCATCGGCAGCCTGCCCCAGTGAAATCCGATATGTCGAGATCGGAACATCCCCTTTGAGAAGGACCATGCGGCGTTCGGATTTATAAACACGGATGAGGTCGGCCTGTTGCGCGAGCGGCGCATCCGGAGGTGGCGAGCCCGAGCCGATCCTGGCCATCAATTTGGTATAGGCGAAAAGGCTGACCACGACCGTGGCCAAGACGATAAGTTTGGTTTTCAACGTGAGCCTCGATCTTCATGCCAACGGAATAATCATATCGTGTCATCGTGCCTTCATCCAGAAGGTGCGCGCTTGAGATTGAGCACAATTTAGCGCCCGTTTTTGCTTCGCCGGCTTTCTTGTTAAGAATCTATCAACGTTAACAATATCTTAAATATCAAAAATCGCGTTCCACCGCGGAACATATCTTCAAGTTGGCCGTTTCAGCAGGGAGTTTCGTGCAGGGACAGCTGCCGGAGCGGATACCTCTTCCGAAGTATATGCGTAACAAGGGGACGTATCATGGCCACCAATGTCGTGCGGCGCTGGCAACGAGATGATCTCATGAGACAGAGAGTATTGATCGTCGAAGATGAATTCCTCATCGCCCTGGATCTCGGGGCGACGGTGGAAGATATGGGTATGCAGGTCGCAGGTCTTGCGAGTGATCGCGAACAGGCGCTGCGGCTGGCGCCGCTTGCCGATATCGCCTTCGTCGACGTCAATCTCGCCGACGGCCAGACCGGGCCCGAGATCGGCCGGCGGCTGGCAGAAGAACACGGCATTGCCGTCGTGTTCATGACCGGCAATCCCGAAGTTGTCGCTAATGGCGTCAAGGGCGCGGTCGGCGTGGTGCAGAAGCCGGTCATGCCTTCTGTCGTCCAGCAGCTGGTGAAATATCTTGCCGCGCGCCGCGTCGGCATGTTTGCGGTCGTGCCCTCGCAGATGACCGTCTTCGCCTGATTGAAAGGGCCTGATCGGGAGGCCTTATCCGCCCGCTATGGCCGCAAGCTGCGGCGGGCGACCGACCTTATCAGCCGCCGGCCCGCCATAGGCCTTGAGAAAGGTACGGACGGCATTGCGCGCCGCCTTATCAAGCTCTTCATCGGTGGGCGTTCCACCGAAAAGCGTCATCATCTGCAGGTCAGCATTGGCGAGCGCCACGAACTGCCGGGCGGCGACGTCGAAATCGTCGATGACGAGCGCGCCCTTATGAGCGACCCGCGCAAGAAGCGCGGAAAGGGCAGTGGTCAGCTTGCCCGGTCCCTGCTGGCGCCAGCTTTCGAACAGGTGCGGATATCGCTCACCCTCCGTCTGCACCAGCTTGCGCAGGAATTTTCCGTCGTGATTGCAGATGCAGTTCTTGTTGAGGCGCACGGCGAAGGCCGTCAGCCCGTCCTCCAGATTGTCGGCGTTCTCGGGAAAGCTCGCCAGCACCGAGAAGAGCATGGCGTTGGCGCGGTTCATGACGTCCTCGACGACGGCGACGAACAGCGTTTCCTTCTCGCGGTAGTGATTGTAGATCGTCTGGCGAGAGACACAGGCGACGGCGGCAATCTCGTCGATGCTGGCGCCGGCAAAACCCTCGCGGCAGAAGACGTCGGCGGCGGCATCGAGGATCGACATGCGCTTTGCGCATTGTCCGCGCTGCGTATGCCCCCCCATCCGGACTGCCGGTGTCATGCGATCTTTCATGAAGGCGAAGATAAGACGTCTTGACGATTTAGACAATGGCGTCTAGTTTACAGCCGTGTCCAAATTTGTTGACACTATTGGTTCCTTGCTGAAGATATGAGCTCCCAACTTCGTCTTCGCGCGAACGATCATCATTGAACCCCAGAACATGATGCCGAAAAGTGTGAGGAGTTTTCGGGCGCCATCCTGTTCTAAGAGCACTGCGGCGGAGCGACGATTCGATGCTTCCGCTGCGCTTTTATGAAAGATCACCATTATGACGGCTTCCTTCTTTCGCATTGCTCTCATTCTTGGCCTTCTCTCGGCCATCGGCCCCTTCGCCATTGACATGTATCTGCCTGCGCTGCCGTCCATCGGCCAGGACTTGCATGCGGATAACAACGTCACCCAGCTGACGCTTCTCGCCTTCTTCATCTCCTTTGCCCTCGCCCAGCTCGTCTATGGTCCGCTTTCGGACATGTGGGGTCGCAAGCTGCCGCTCTATCTCGGCATCGGCGTCTTCGCGGTCGCCTCGATCGGCTGCGCACTTTCGACCGATATCGAAACGCTGATCGCCTTCCGTTTCGTCCAGGGCATCGGCGGTGCCGCCGGCATGGTCATTCCGCGCGCCATCGTCCGCGACATGCATACCGGCGTGCAGGCCGCGCGCCTGATGTCGCTGCTGATGCTGGTCTTCTCGATCTCGCCGATCCTGGCGCCGCTGACCGGCAGCGCCGTCATCGAATTCTACGGCTGGCGCGGGGTGTTCTGGGCGGTGATGATCGCCGCCTTCATCGGCCTCGTCCTGCTTGCCACCCAGCTTGACGAAACCCGCCCTGCCAAGGAGCGCAGCGGCAGCGGCCTCAAGAGCGCCATGGCGGCCTACCGGCTGCTGCTGGCCGACCGCAATTTCCTGACGCTGACCTTCATCG
Source organism: Rhizobium sp. NZLR1 (assembly GCF_017357385.1). Taxonomy (NCBI): domain Bacteria; kingdom Pseudomonadati; phylum Pseudomonadota; class Alphaproteobacteria; order Hyphomicrobiales; family Rhizobiaceae; genus Rhizobium; species Rhizobium sp. NZLR1. The sequence goes on from NZ_CP071634.1 coordinate 24,656, forward strand.
GCGGTCTCGGCATTTCGAGCTTTCTCGTCTATCTCGCCAACTCGCCCTTCGTGCTGATCCAGCACTACGGGCTGACGCCGACCGAATACAGCTTCGCCTTCTCGATCAACGCCGTGTCCTTCTTCGCGGTGTCGCAGGCGACCGGCTGGCTCGGCGAGCGTTTCGGCCTGGTGCGCGTCATGCGGATTGCGGTCAGCGCCTTTGCGCTAGCCATGGTTGTCATGGCGGTGGTGATGGCTTCAGGCTTCAACCAGCTGCCCGTCATGGCGACCTTCTTGTTCATCGGCTACGGCTTCCTCGGCCTCGTCATCCCGACCAGCGCCGTTCTTGCTCTCGAGGATCACGGCGCGATTGCCGGCACCGCCTCGTCGCTGATGGGCACGCTGCATTTCGTCATTGCCGCCGTCGCCATGGTGATATCGAGCCTTTTCTTCGACGGCACGGCCGTTCCGATGGCTGCCGGCATTGCGCTCTGCGCCTTCTTAGCCTTCGCGCTGACCCAGGCAACGATCGGCCGCCGCGCCGCCGTCGCCGCTGCCGAATAGTCAAGCACAGGCCGCACCCATCCCCCGGGTGCGGCCACCAATCAGGGTTGCGATACCGCAGAAAATACCTCGCGCGATTGAATATTGGCGGCCAGCACTATTTACGCCATGACGCAACATGATCATTCCGGAGGATACGCATGGTCGATGAGAAGCGGCTGATCTCGAAAATCACCTGGAAGCTGATGCCGTTTCTCGGCATCCTTTATCTCATCGCCTATATCGACCGGCAGAATGTCAGCTTTGCCAAACTGCAGATGGTCGATGCCTTGGGGATGAGCGAATATGCCTACGGCCTCGGCGCTTCGCTGTTCTTCATCGGCTATTTTCTCTTCGAGGTGCCGAGCAACCTCTTCCTCGAAAGGCTCGGCGCCCGTGTCTGGTTCGCCCGCATCCTGGTGTCCTGGGGCCTCGTCACCGTCGCGCTCGCCTTCACGCAGAACGCAACGATGTTCTATATCCTGCGCTTCCTGCTCGGCGTCTGCGAAGCCGGCTTCTTTCCAGGCGTGCTCTATCTGCTGACGCTATGGTTCCCCTCTGCCTATCGCGGCCGGATGGTCGGGCTGTTCATGATCTTCAGCGCCATCGCCAATGCCGTCGGCGCACCGCTCGGCGGCGTGCTGCTCGATCTCGATGGTCTTTACGGCCTTGCCGGCTGGGAGTGGGTCTTCCTGGCGACCGGTATTCCAGCCGTCATCGCCGGCATCGTCACCTTCTTCTATCTTCCCGGCCGGCCTGAAAACGCAAGTTTCCTGACTGGCGAGGAGAAGGACTGGCTTGAACGGAGGCTCGCATCGGAAAATGCCGGCATGGGCGAAAATGCCGGAAACGGCTTCAAGGCGCTGATCGACCCGCGCGTCCTGCTGATGGCGCTTTGCTATATCGCCTTTCCGCTCTCGGCCTATGGCCTGAGCTATTGGCTGCCGACCATCGTCCAGGCCTTCGGCGTCAGCAATACGGTGAACGGTTTCCTCAACATCATTCCCTGGCTGCTGGTTGCGGTCGCGCTCTATGCCGTTCCCACGATGGCCGACAAGGCCCAATCGAAGACGCCCTATATCGTCGTTCCGGCCTTGATCGGCGCCGCCTGCCTGCTGCTGTCGGCGCTGATCCCGAACCACGCCTTGCAATTCGCCTTCCTCTGCGTCGCCGCTGCCGGCATCTTCGCGCCGCAGCCGGTGTTCTGGAGCCTGCCCTCGCGTTTCCTCAAAGGGGCGGGTGCCGCTGCGGGGCTTGCCGCCATCAATTCGGTCGGAAATCTCGGCGGTTTCGTCGCCCAGAACGTCGTGCCCTGGATCAAGGAGGCGAGCGGCAGCACGACTGCGCCGATGTTCTTCCTCGCCGCCTGCCTTGCTGTCGGCGCTCTGCTGGTCTTCTTCGTCACGCGGCAACTGTCGAGCCGGGAGCCTCCGGCGGCGCCGAGCCGGGTGTGAGGGGAACTCAGCCCGTCAGCGTGAACGCGTCGCTTTCGCCAGGAACGAGTTCCAGCGGCCAGATCCGGCTGCGGGCTCCCTGCGGATAATGATCGGCATAGGCCGGCATGGTGGCAAGCAGGGTTTCGCCGAGCTGGGCGCCGAGATCGCGCAGCGACATGCGGAAGGAGGTCAGTGACGGCTGCAGGAAATGCGTGCGCGGCTCCTCGCGGAAACCGACGACGGCGAGGTCTCGGCCGGGAACGATGCCGGCCTCGGCAAGCCGCCGGTAAAGCCCGATCGCCATCAGTTCGTGGATCAGGATGATCGCCGTCGGCCGTTCTTCGATCATCAGCAGTTCGTGGCCAGCCTGATAACCGCCCTGTTCGCTCGACTTGACACGGATAACGAGGGCCGGGTCGAAGGCAATACCGTGGCGTTTCAGCGCCTGGCGGTAACTCTCGAGGAAGATATAGCCGAGATTGATGTCGGAGGAGGGGGCCGCCACCGCGATCCGCCGGTGGCCTTTTGCGACCAGCCGGTCGACGCCGCGCGCCGCCACGCCTTCGAAATCGAGATCCATCCAGGTATAGCTGCCGCCGGACGCGCTGCGGCCGAGCGCCACAAACGGGATTCGGACCTTTTCCAACAGCTCAATGCGTCGGTCGGTGCGTCGGGTCGCCGAGATGATCATCGCATCGACCAGGCGGCGCGCCACCATGCGCTTCAGATATTCGTGCGGATCCTCGTCATCGGGGCAGGGCAGCATGACCAGATCGAGCTTGTGACGGGAAAAGACGCTCTGCAGCCCGTCGGTGACGCCCAGGAAGAAGTCGTCGCTGTTTTCGACTGTCTCGCGGCTGACCTCGAGCATCAGCCCGATGACGTTGGTCATGCCCTGGCGGAGGCTGCGGCCCGATTGGTTGGCGACGTAACCAAGCTCCTCGGCGGCGGCGAGCACGCGCCGGCGCGTTTCTTCGTTGACGTCGGGCTTGCCGTTCAGCGCACGGGACACCGTCCCGATCGAAATGTCGAGATGCTCGGCGAGCTGGCGAATTCCCTTCATCTTTGTCGATCTTCCTCTCTGAAAGCGCCACGCGTCAGTGGCCCTTCTTGCCACAGGACAGCGCCTGCGAAAAGCCGTGGGTAGAGGTTACGGCTGGAAGCTCCGGCGCATGACCAGTTCGGGATGACTCGCTTGAGCGAAGTTCAGACTGTGCGTTGGTACCGCCCTTCGGTGAAGGCTGCCCCTCCTAACCTCTCCCCGTAAAAAACAGGCAGAGGGGACGTGCCCCGCGAGAGGTTAGTGGGGACGGAGAGGTCGCTGCACATACCCTTCGCCCCGTTGACGGGGAGAAGGTGGCGGCAGCCGGATGAGGGGCCGATTCTTGGGATGTCGCTGATATAAACCAAAACCGAGGCTGCGAAACACAACCTCGGCTGAGGGGTCGAGCGGCGATGACGAGGTCAAAGCCGCTGCAAATGCTCAGGCCTATTCGCAGACCCGGACGGTTTCGGCGTGGTAGCCGCCGTCATAGCGGTTGCGCACGTCCCGGTCCTCATACCAGCATCTCGGCTGGGGTTCGACATAACGGGGGCTCTCGACATAACGAGGGCCTTCATCAACGTAGCGAGGGCCACCGCCATTGACGAGTGCGCCGCCGATAAGGCCGCCGACGACACCTGCGGCAACGCCGCCGGCGATGATGCGGCCGGTATTGTCGTGATGATGGTGGTCACGCGCGGCAGCAGGCTGAATAGCCGATCCAACAAGGGCCGTCGCGATCAACAGGCTGCTAATGATTCTCTTCATGTCATTCTCCTCAGTGGCACTCGTCCCCCGATAAAAGGGAAATGCGGCAGCAAATCGTTTGTTCGATCAAACTTTGCGACAGGCGTTAATTCATGTCATTTTCTCAGCGGGGTCGCCATGGGGGTCGCGGTCAGGTCGCCGACTGCGTCGCCGTCGTCTCCTCCAGCACGTCTTCGGGAATATCGTCGAAAGACGAGTAGTTGAGGTTATAGAGCTTGGAATAGAGCTTGCCGTTTTTCATCAGCTGGCGGTGGTTGCCGCTCTCGATAATTTCGCCGTTCTGCAGCACGATGATGCGGTCGGCCTCGCGGATCGTCGCCAAGCGATGGGCGATGACGAGGCCGGTGCGATTTTCGAGCAGCTTCACCAGCGCCTTCTGAATCAGCATCTCGGTATAGCTGTCGATGTTGGCGGTTGCCTCGTCGAGCACGAGGATCTTCGCATCTGCCACCAATGCGCGGGCAAAGCTCAAAAGCTGGCGCTGGCCGAGCGAAAGATTGCCGCCGCGCTCGCCGAGAATGCTGTCGTAGCCATCGGCCAGGCGCATGACGAATTCATGCGCGCCGACGGCCTTTGCCGCCTCGATCACCTGTTCGCGTGTCGCTTCCGCCTTGTGGTAGCGGATGTTTTCGAAGACGGTACCGGTGAAGAGAAAAGGCTCCTGCAGCACCATGGCGATCTGTGCCCCGAGCGAATCCTGCGTCAGGTCACGCACATCGTGGCCGCCGACTAGCACCTGGCCTTGCTGCACATCGTAAAAGCGGTGGATCAGCGACATGCAGCTGGATTTGCCGGACCCGGTCGGCCCGACCAGCGCCACCGTCTCGCCGGGATTGACCTTGAAACTTACATGTTTCAGCACTGGATGTTTCGGATTGTAGCCGAAGACGACGTCGTTGAATTCGACCGAGCCGTCCATGTCGCGCGATAGCGCTTTGGCATTCGGCGCGTCCTTGATGTCGACCGGCACATCGAGCACTTCGGTCAGCCGCTGGCCGGAGGCCATGGCGCGCTGCATCACCGAATATTGCAGCGTCAGCGAACGGATCGGGTCGAAGAAGCGCTGGATGTAAAACAGGAAGGCGACGAGAACGCCGACATCGAGCGCCTGGTTGAGAACGCGGGCGCCGCCGACGACGATGACCAGCGCCATCGCCACGCCGGTCAGGCTATCGACGATCGGCACCATCACCTGCGCATAACGTGCCGCCGTCAGATGCGTCCGCAAGTTCGCATGCGCCTTGTCGTCATAAAGCGTGAAGTTGACGCCCTGCCGGTCCATGCTCTGGACGGCGCGCACGCCGTGGATGGCTTCGGCAAGGGCACCGTTGGCAACCGAATTGGTCTCGTGCGCGGCCATGAAGGATTTGCGGGCGAGCGGCAGCCAGAACAAGCGGACGATGAACAGCACTGGCAGCACCGAGAGCGTCAGCAGCCCCAGCTTGAAATCGAGATAAAGCATGACGACGACGATGCCGAAGAGCAGCACGATGTCGCCGACCGAGAGAACCGAGGTTTCGAGGAATTCCTGCATCGAGTTGACGTCGCCCTGCAGGCGCGACATCAGCCGGCCCACCTCGGTCTTGTCCATGAAGGAGAGCGAGACGCGCTGGAGATGCGAAAACATCGCCCGGCGGATATCGAAGAGCACGTCTTCCGCCACGCCACCGACCAGAGTCTCCTGCGCGTAGCTTGCCGCATAGTTGATTGATATGGCGATGGCGAAAGCGGCGATCGACCAGACCAGTGCCGAAGAGTTGCCGCCCGGCGACATGCCGTGGTCGATGGCATAACGGATGATCAGCGGGATCAGCAGCTGCATCATCGTGAAGGTCAGGACGGCAACGACCGACCAGAGGACCTGGCGGCGATAGGGACGAACGAAAACCCAGATGCGCTTGACGATATTGCCGTCGAAGGCCTTGCCGAACATCTCCTCCTCGACGCGATGCGAACCGACCACCGCCCGCGGCGGGCGGCGCCCATCCTCGCGAACGTCGGGACGCTCGGTTTCCAGTTCCTCGGCCATCTCGTTCCTCCTGCGGCCATTACATGGGATGGCCCGCAATATTCACTGCTTGTTTGCTCTTCCCCCAGCGGGGGAGAGGCGAGTTAGGCGCTCAGCACCTCGTCGCCTGGCCGAACCTGCAGGTCGTAGAGCGCCTTGTAGCGGCCGCCGAGCGACAGCAGCGCCTGATGTGTTCCGCGCTCGACGATCCGGCCGTCTTCGACGAACAGTATCTGGTCGGCATGCATCAGCGAGCTGAGGCGATGGGCGACGATGATCGTCACCCGGTCGGCGGCATAGCGGCGCATGGCGCTGCGGATGCGCTGCTCGGTGGCCGCGTCGATTGCCGCCGTCGAATCGTCGAACACCATCACCGCCGGCTTCAGCATCAGCGCCCGGGCGATCGAAAGACGCTGCCGCTGGCCGCCGGACAGTGAAACGCCGCGCTCGCCGACGACGGTGTCGTAACCGGTGGGCAGGCCGAGCACGTAATTATGCAGCTGGGCGCTTTCACTGGCGCGTTCGATGCGACCTTCCTTTGCCCAGGGGTCGCCATAGGCGATGTTGTTTTCGATCGTCGTCGTGAACAGGAAGGAATCCTGCTGCACGACGGCAACCGCCCGGCGCAGCGATTGCAGCGTTGCCTTGCGGATGTCCTGGCCATCAATGGTGATCTTGCCGCCGCTAACGTCGTAGAAGCGGGGAATGAGATGGGCGATCGTCGACTTGCCGCTGCCGGGAGGGCCGACGATGCCGATCGTCTGGCCGCGTCTGGCTTCGAAGGAGACATCGTGGAGCACGGTGCGCTTTTCCGAACCGGGATAGGCGAAGCTGACATTCTCGAAGCGCAGCACGCCGTCGGTCACCGCCAATTCCTTGGCATCCGGTGCGTCCTTGATCGCGATGTCGAGGTCGAGCAGGCTGAAGAGGCGCGAGCCGCAGGTGGAGGCGCGGGCAAAGGCATTGACCATCAGGCCGAGCTGGCGCACCGGCATCTGCAAAATGGTCATGAAGGTCAGGAAGGAGGCGAGCGTGCCGACGGTGATCTCGCCCGACGTCACCTTGCCGCCGCCGACGAAGAGCACCAGGCCCATCGCCAGGAAGAAGGAGAAGGTCATGGCGCTGGTATTGAGGACGCGGATGCCGACGCGTTGATGCGCGAGCGCCAGAGCATTCTTCGAGGCCGCCTCGAATTTCGACAGCTCATGATCCTGTGCGGCAAAGGCGCGCACGACGCGGATGCCGCCGAGATTCTCCTCCATGATGCGGGTCAGCACCGAAAGCCGCTCCTGCAGATCGAGCCAGGTGGCCCGCAGCCTGAGCTGCGTCGCCGAGGAGCGCCAGCCGACGAAGGGCACGAAAGAGAGCGCCAGGAGGCCGAGCACGATATCGGTCGACAGCAGCATATAGGCGCCGATGCCGATCAGGATCGACAGCAGGATCATTCGGACGAGCGCCGTGGAAAAATACATCCGCACGCCTTCGAGATCGAGCAGGCCGATGGTGATCAGATCGCCGGAATGCACCGTGTCGTGAAAGCTGAAAGACAGCCGCTGGATCTTCTCATAGCAGGCCAGCCGCAACTCGTAGCCGATGTGATGGCCGACGGCTTCGCTGTAATAGTTCTGGACCATGGTGAAGAGGCCGCGCAACACGCTGGCGCCGAGCAGGAGCAGCGCCGTGGTCAAAAGCGCGTCCTGCGCCGCCTGGCCCGCCGCGCCGCCGCTCATCGCCATCTGTGTGTGGTCGACCGCCTGGCCGAGAAGGCGGGGGATCATCAGCTGGAAGGTGGAAGCGACCAGCGTGGCGCCGATCGCAAAGCCCGATTGCCAGGGGTGGCGGAAGGCCATCATGGTGATACGCACCAATGTGAAGAGGCCTCGGCCCCAGCCTGCCGCAGTTGCAAGCGCCATCGAAGCCGAAGGCTTCGTCGCGCGTGTTAACGCATCGCTGCTCACGGTATTTTTTCCAATAGATGTGTGGTCGGACGCTGGCCCGAAAAGACGGCAAATCCATGAAGGGATTGATTGCGCCTTCACTTTTGCCGATTCCATTTGGGGGTTCAAGTAAAGAATTCACCAACTGGTTATTTTTACGTGAGGTCTCCTCGCGAGCTGGCGGGAACAATCGCATTGTGGGTTGGTTGCAGCAGGCAAACCCTGTCAGGCAATCATTACCGGAGAGAGACCATGCCGCTGAAAGCCCTCGCTCTTAACGCCACACTGAAGACCAGCGATGCCAAGGAGGCGTCCTCGACCGACCGGATGATCGCTCTCATCGACAAGGCGTTGTCGACCTATGACGTCAAGACCGAAGTGCTCCGGCTTGCCGATTTCAACGTCAAGCCGGGCGTCACATCGGATGAAGGCGCAGGCGATGACTGGCCTGATATTCGCACCAAGGTGCTCGCCGCCGATATCCTGCTGATGGCGACGCCGATCTGGCTCGGTCAGCCCTCCAGCGTCTGCAAGCGGGCGCTGGAGCGTATGGACGCCTTCCTCGATGAGACCGACGATCAGGGCCGCATGGTTTCCTATGGCAGGGTCGCGGCCGTCGCCGTCGTCGGCAATGAGGACGGCGCCCATCATGTGTCGGCCGAGCTTTTCCAGGCGCTGAACGATGTCGGCTTCACCATTCCGGCCAGCGCCGTCGCCTATTGGGTGGGCGAGGCGTTGGGTTCCACCAATTTCGTCGACCTCGACAAGGTTCCGAAGGTGGTGACGACAGCCGTCGACACGCTGGCGCGCAATACCGCGCATCTGGCCGGCCTGCTGAAGGCGAAGCAATATCCGGGCGAGGGTGACTGAAGCGCGCCGCATCGACGTTCTAAACCAAGTTATCTTTCAATGGCTTGAATTGCCGTGGCAATAAACCTCTTGCCATATGCGCCATTTCGCGCTTTCATACACTACTAGTTTAATAGACTATAGGCGAGCGTGATTGGTCCGCTTGTGCATTTCCGGGGCTTCCGGCTCGGACCTCGATCCTGCGGCAGCTGTCGTGAATGGCCGCATGAACCTCATTAACGCATGATCCGCTGTTTTATGCGTTGAAACCTCGATCGACCCACGGTGCGGATGAAACCGCAAAGGAGTTGCGATGACGGTTCAGGGACTTTTTTCGGCGCGCGCCAATGCGGCGGCGCTGATATCGGCGGTGCCGCGTATTGCCATCGTCGGGCGCGGCTTTTCCGGGATGATGACGGCGATCGCGCTGATGAAGACGCTGCGCGCGCCCTTCCACCTGCAACTGTTCGATCCGAATTCGTCGGTCAGCGGCGGGCAGGCGCTGGCGTCAGTGCGCGCCTCGACGATCCTCAACACCCGCGTGCGCGATCTCTCGGTGTCTGTCGGCGACAGTGACGATTTCAACGATTGGCTCTGCAGCAATGCCGCCTTTCGCGCCGCCGTGCCGGCCGCCATTCCCGGTTTCCGGCAGATCTTCGTGCCGAAGGAAATCTTCAGCGATTATGTCTACCAGCGGTTTTCGGAAGCGCTCGCCGCGCGCCGAGACATTACCGTCCAGGTCTGCAACGATCCGGTGGTGGCGATCCGCAGGAGCCACGGCAACCGTTTCCTGCTCGAAAGCGCCAATCCCGCCAATCCGCTGTTCGATACCGTGATGCTGGCCACCGGCTACGGCCTGAACGATCAGGATACCGGCGGTGAGGAGGTTTCGCCGGTCAGGGCGCAGCGCCTCGTGGCACGGCCACATGCGGTGTTGCTCGGCAGCGGCATTCGCGTCGTCGACCAGCTGCTGCAGCTGCGCGATGCCGGTTATGCCGGCCAGGTGACGATCATTTCCCGCCGCGGTTTCCTGCCCCAGAGCCATACGCCGAATTCCGCCGATCCGCTGTTCCCGGCCGAAGCGCTGCCTGAGAGCCTGCCGGAGATCGTGCGCTTCATCCGCCAGGCCTGTCGCGAGGCTGAAGAAGAGGGCCGAAGCTGGCAATCGGTGATGAACGGCCTCAGGAAACATGCCCGCTCGCTCTGGCGCTCGCTGCCGGCACGCGACAAACATCAGTTCAACCGGCACCTCCGGGCAATCTACGACAGCCACCGCAACCGCCTGCCGGAAGCCATGCACCTGCGCCTGAAACGCGAGCTGGCCGAAGGCCGCACGGTGCTGCGCCGCGGGCGGGCCGGTCGCCGGGGCCTGAGCGGCCTGTTCTTCACGCCGGCCGGTTCCTCTGCGGAAGAGGTCATCCATGCCGAGCGCATCATCGATTGCCGCTGTCAGGCGCCGGATCTTTCGGCGCCGCTGATTGAGAGCCTGTTTTCCGCCGGCCTCGCCATGCCCGACGAACTGTCGCTCGGGCTGGCGGTCAATGCGCGCGGCGAGCCATTCCTGGAGGACGGTTCGACCGTCGCCGGGCTCTTTGCCGTCGGCCCGCTCGGCCTCGGCAGCCTGCCCGACATCGATCTGGTGCCGGAGATCGTCTCGCAGGCTTATGCCGCTGCCGAACGGGTCGGCGAGCGGTTCTACCCACAGGTTAAGGCCGTCTGAAAATTGAGGCTGCTTCGGAACCATCCGTCTGCGTTTGCGTTATAAAGCGCTGGTGACTCAGAGGGGCCGATGGAAGTGCTGAATCGACATGATACGTCTCTTGACGACGAGGGGCGCTTTCGTCTTCTGGTCGATGCCATCACCGACTACGCCATCTATATGCTCAGCCCCGAAGGCATCGTCACCAGCTGGAATACTGGCGCTCAGCGCTTCAAAGGTTACAAGCCGTCCGAAATCCTCGGCGAGCATTTTTCCCGTTTCTATCTGGAAGAGGACCGCGCCGCGGGAGTTCCGGAGCGGGCGCTTGCGACCGCCAAGGAACACGGCCGGTTCGAGGGGGAAGGCTGGCGCCAGCGCAAGGATGGCAGCCGCTTCTGGGCGCATGTGATCATCGATCCGATCCGCCGTCCCTCCGGCGAGCTCATCGGCTATGCCAAGATCACCCGGGACCTGACCGAACGCAGAGCCGCCGAAAAGGCGATCCGCCAGAGCGAGGAACAGTTCCGCCGGCTCGTCCAGGGCGTCTCGGATTATGCGATCTATATGCTCGATCCCGACGGCAATGTCAGCAGCTGGAATTTCGGCGCCGAGCGGATCAAGGGTTATCGCCCGAAAGAAATCATCGGCCGGCATTTCTCGACCTTCTATACCCCCGAGGACCGAGCCGCCGGCGTGCCGGAGACCGCGCTCGGCGTTGCGCGCGGCGAAGGCCGGTTCGAGAGGGAAGGCTGGCGCGTCCGCAAGGACGGCACCCGCTTCTGGGCCAGCGTTGTCATCGACGCCATCCGGGATGATGAAGGCGATGTGATCGGTTTTGCCAAGATCACCCGCGATATCACCGAAAAGATGGAAACCCAGCGCGCGCTGGAGCAGGCCCGCGAAGAACTTTTCCAATCGCAGAAAATGGAGGCGATCGGCCAATTGACCGGCGGTATCGCCCATGATTTCAACAATCTGCTGATGGCTGTGCTCGGCAGTCTCGAAATCCTGAAGAAGCGCATGCCGCAGGATCTGTCGCTGACATCGCTTGTTGATAATGCGATGCAGGGTGCCCAGCGCGGCGCGGCATTGACGCAGCGCATGCTGGCTTTTTCCCGCCGGCAGGAACTGCACATGGAGCCGATCGACGTCTCCGGCCTGATGCGCGGCATGATGGACATGCTGAGCCGTTCGCTCGGCCCGCTTACCAGGATCGAGACCTCTTTCCCCGTCAGGCTGCCGACGATCCTGACCGATCCGAACCAGCTGGAGATGGCGATCCTCAACCTCGTCGTCAACGCCCGCGACGCCATGCCGTCCGGCGGCCGGATCGTGCTTCGCGCGTCCGAGGAATCCGCGCCATCAGGCAAGGCTCCGCTGCCGCCTGGCCGCTATATAAGAATAGCGGTGATCGATGAAGGCGAGGGCATGGATGCAAAGACGGTGGAGCAGGCAACGACGCCGTTCTTCACCACCAAGGGCGTCGGCAAGGGTACCGGTCTCGGGCTTTCCATGGTGCAAGGCCTTGCGTCCCAGTCCGGCGGCCGCCTCATGCTGAAGAGCAGTCTTGGCGAAGGCACCACGGCTGAATTGTGGTTCCCGGTCGTCACTGTCGAGCGGACAGCCGAGGTCGCTTTAGGCCTGACGCAACGCGCTGAAAATGCGTCGCGCCGGCTGCGCATCGTCGCCGTTGATGACGATGGTCTGGTGCTGATGAATACGACGCTGATGCTGGAGGATCTCGGTCACACCGTGTTCGAGGCCATGGCCGGCCCCGATGCGCTTGAGATCCTGCGCAGGCAGCCGGTCGATCTGGTGATTTGCGACCATGCCATGCCGCGCATGACGGGGGCTGAACTCGCCGAGGCGATCCGCGAGGAATGGCCTGAGATGCCGATCATTCTCGCAACCGGTTACGCCGAACTCCCCGAAGGAACCGGCATCGCCAATCTGCCCCGCCTCGGCAAGCCCTTCTCGCAGACCCAGCTCGCCGATGCGATCAGCCGGGTCGCTTCTTAGAGCAATTCCAGGAAAAGTGTGAAGCGGTTTTCCGCCCGGAATTGCGCAAAAACAAAAAGCGTGACCGGCGGCGCTACGCGCTACGCGTCTCGTCGCCATTATCTTGGATGACGGCGCGGTCGGCCCCGGCCGTGGCTGAAGTTGCGCCGCTGAGGAGGCGCTTTTCGGTCTCTTGCAGGTCAAGGATCGCGCGTTCGATCCGCTCAGCCGAAGAATCGCGTGCGGTTACGCGCCACCGGTGCTGCTGCCACAAGCCGACGAGCAGGCGTCGGCTCGGGACTTCGATCGTCTCATGAAGGAACCACGCTCCCCCCACCGCAACGAACAGCGCTACCGCGATGAGCGCCGGTTCCGGCATCACAGTCTCAAAAGTCCGATGCACCAGGAACATTATGGGGACGTGGAAAAGATAGAGGGAGAAGCTGATCGTCCCCAGAAACCTTATCGGTGCAGCTGCCAGGACATTTGCTGCGATGGGAGGTTGTCGTGCGACGAGTGCCACGATGACGGCCGCGGCGACCGCACTTTGCAGGCTCCAGAATTCGGGCGAAAAACCAGGCGCGAGATGCCTGTAAGCGAAGAACACCGCCAGAAGGAACAGCGTGAAAATTCCCGTGAGGGCGGAAGGCGTCCATCGATCCCAGTAAGAATGCATCGCCCCGGCAAGTGCGCCGAAAAGAAAGTACGGGAGCTTGGAAACGAGCATGATTCCAGGCCCTGGCAATTCAAGCAGGCCATCCACGACGATGACCACTGCGAAGCCGACGATCACGCCGCTATAGCGGTGCGGCCGGGCTAAGCAAAGCCATAGGATTGGGAAGAGCAGATAGAATTGAATTTCGGGTGGAATCGACCAGAAAACGCCACTCGAGCCCAGCAGAAACACATGGCGCACAAAGTCCATCCCGCCCATGATCGGCTGAACGAAGTCCAGATTTGGTATGCCAGATAACATCGCCACGAGCAGAACGGCAGCCAGATAAACCGGATAGATGCGGGCAAAGCGGCTCACCAGAAAATCCAGGACGTTTTCTTTGGTCACCGGCCGGGAACCGTAGAGATGGGCCATCAGAAAGCCGCTGAGGGCAAAGAACAAGCCGACGGCTTCGCTGCCCATGGTCGTTACATGCACGGATGCACCCGGAAAGATAAGTCCGACATGGGCTTGAACGACCAGCAGCGCGGCGACACCGCGCAGGCCATCGAGACTGGGAATGTAATCCGGCCGGTTCATGTGCAGCTTTATATGTTCTGTTCTCGTAAGAACTATCGGACATCACTTTACACGGTATTAATCCGGTTGCGCTCAGGCCACCGGGCGCAACCGCTGCCGGAGCTCGTACCGCAAGCGACAGTGAGCCCGGGCTACTCCCGGCGGCCTCTGCCGGTCTCGCCGCGAAGGATGAACACCAGCAAGGCCAGCACCATCGCCGCCAGCCCGTACCAGGTGATTGCATAGACGAGATGGTTATTGGGGAAATGGATGATCGTCAGGCCGCCGACAGGCAGGCCGCCCGGATTGGCGGCGGCATCCGCATCGATGAAATAGGGCGCGACCGCACTGAGACCGCGCTTTTGCGCGATCGCCGCGACATCGCGGGAATACCATCGGTCGGCGGCGAGGTCATTGGATTGCAGCAGCGATCCCTTCGGCTCGCTCATCCGCATCAGCCCGGTGATCTCAACGATGCCCGACAATTCGCCGTCGCGGCGCGTGGCCGGATCGCGCCGGTCTGTCGGAACGAAGCCGCGATTGACGAGAACGGCGGTGCCGTCGGCAAGCGTTAGCGGCGTCATCACCCAATAGCCGGGGCCGAGCGCCGTCGACGCATAGACCAGCGTCTCCTTGTCGTTCGCCAGCGTCCCAGCTGCGCTCACCCGCCGATATTCGTCATCGGCGGCATTGACCTTGGCCCAGTCGGCTTGGGTCGGGGCGGGCAGGGGGGCGGCATGCACACGCTGATCGACCTGGGCGATGAGATCACGCTTCCAGGCGAGCCGCTGCACCTGCCAGGTGCCGAGGGCTGCGAGACCTGCGGCAAGCAGCACCAGGCAGACGCAGAAAATCGCGCGTTTTGCTCGAGAAGGCGGTCGTTCCGATTTGTCCGAGGGAGCCTTGCTCATCGGCCGGGTCGATGCCGGCGGCGCTGCCGCCGGCCTTTCCTGCCGATCACGGCATGTTCTTCATCATCTCGGGGCTCATCGGCATCATGTTGGCGTTGAGATGATGCATGACCCAGAGCGAACCGGAGAGCGCGATGGCGACGATGATGATGGTGAAGATCAGCGCCATCATCGTCCAGCCGCCCTCGCTACGAGGGTTCATGTGCAGGAAGAAGACCATATGCACGACGATCTGGATGGCGGCGAGGCCCATCACCAGCACCGCCGTCACCGCCGGGCTATCGAACACGCCTGACATGACCAGCCAGAAGGGAATGGCGGTGAGGATGACGGACAGCACGAAGCCCGTCATGTAGCTCCGGAAGGTGCCGTGGCCGGCCTGATGGCCGTGGCTGTGGCCGTGATGCGCCTCGTGCGCGTCCTCGTGTGCGGGTACTTGCGAACTCATCCGAGGACTCCCAGCAGATAGACGAAGGAAAAGACGCCGATCCAGACGACGTCGAGGAAGTGCCAGAACATCGAAAGGCACATCAGGCGGCGGCGGTTGGCCTCGACCAGCCCGTGCATCGACACTTGCACCATCAGCGTGATCAGCCAGATGATGCCGAAGGTGACGTGCAGGCCGTGCGTGCCGACCAGGGTGAAGAAGGAGGAGAGGAAGGCGCTGCGCGTCGGCCCGGCGCCTTCATGGATCAGGTGGATGAATTCATAAAGCTCGAGCCCGATGAAGGCGGCGCCGAACAGGCCGGTGACGGCGAGCCAGAAAAGCATTTCCGCCTTGGCGTTGCGCTCCATCTGCAGCATGGCGAAGCCGTAGGTGATCGACGAGAGCAGCAGCATCGAGGTGTTGAGGGCAACGATCGGCAGATCGAAGAGATCGGCCGGCGACGGACCGGCGGCATAGTTGCGGCCGAGCACGCCGTGCGTGGCAAACAGCACCGCGAAGATCAGGCAGTCGCTCATCAGGTAGAGCCAGAAGCCGAGATTGGTGCTGTTTTCCGGATGATGGTCTTCAGTCAGGTAGAATTCAGGCTTTTCGGCCGTGTCGATGGTCTGATCGCTCATGGTCACTACACCTGCTCGGCAAGCAGCGCGGTGCGCTTGCCTTCCGTTTCGGTCACCTCGTCGGCGGAGATGTGGAAGTCGCGCCGGTAGTTGAAGGTATGACCGATCGCCACGACCAGCAGACCGACGAAGGAGACGACGACCAGCCACCACATGTACCAGATCAGGCCGAAGGCGAGGGCGACGCTGATGCCTGAGAGGATGGCGCCGGTGCCGGTGTTCTTCGGCATGTGGATCGGCCGGAAGCCTTCCAGCGGACGCCCATAACCACGGTTCTTCATGTCGTACCAGCTGTCATGGTCGTGGACGACGGGCGTGAAGGCGAAGTTGTAATCCGGCGGCGGCGAAGAGGTCGACCATTCCAATGTACGGCCATCCCACGGATCGCCGCTGTCGTCGCGCAATTCCTCGCGTTTCATGAAGCTGACGACGATCTGGATCAGGAAGGCGGCAATCCCAAGCGCGATCAGGCCGACGCCGAAGGCCGCGATGATGAACCAGATCTGCAGCGACGGGTCGTCGAACTGGTTCATGCGGCGGGTAACGCCCATCAGGCCGAGCACATAGAGCGGCATGAAGGCGAACCAGAAGCCGATCTGCCAGAACCAGAAGCTCATCTTGCCCCAGAAGGGATCGAGCTTGAAGCCGAAGGCTTTCGGGAACCAGTAGTTCACGCCAGCGAACATGCCGAAGAGAACGCCGCCGATGATGACGTTGTGGAAGTGGGCGATGAGGAACAGCGAATTGTGCAGCACGAAGTCGGCCGGCGGCACGGCGAGCATGACGCCGGTCATGCCGCCGATGACGAAGGTCACCATGAAGCCGACCGTCCATAGCATCGGCACCTCAAAGCGGATGCGGCCGCGATACATGGTGAACAGCCAGTTGAAGATCTTCGCCCCGGTCGGGATCGAGATGATCATCGTGGTGATGCCGAAGAAGGAATTGACGCTGGCGCCCGAGCCCATCGTGAAGAAGTGGTGCAGCCAGACGATGTAGGACAGGATCATGATCACGCAAGTCGCGTAGACCATCGAGGCGTAACCGAAGAGGCGCTTGCCGGAGAAGGTGGCGACGACCTCCGAGAAGATGCCGAAGGCCGGCAGCACCAGAATGTAGACCTCCGGATGGCCCCAGATCCAGATGAGGTTGATATACATCATCGGATTGCCGCCGAGGTCATTGGTGAAGAAGTTCGTCCCCGCATAGCGGTCGAGCGACAGCAAAGCGAGCGTTGCCGTCAGGATCGGGAAGGAGGCGACGATCAGCACGTTGGTGCAGAGCGCCGTCCAGGTGAAGACCGGCATCTTCATGAAGGTCATGCCCGGCGCGCGCATCTTGACGATGGTGGCGATCAGGTTGATGCCCGACAGCGTCGTCCCGACGCCGGCCACCTGCAGGCCCCAGATATAATAGTCGACGCCGACGCCCGGACTGTAGGCGGCCCCCGACAGTGGCGGGTAGGCGAGCCAGCCGGTCTGGGCGAATTCGCCGATGAACAGCGACAGCATGATGATGATCGCGCCGGCGGTGGTCATCCAGAAGGAGAAATTGTTCAAGAAGGGGAAGGAGACGTCGCGCGCGCCGATCTGCAACGGCACCACGAAGTTCATCAGGCCGGTGACGAAGGGCATCGCCACGAAGAAGATCATGATGACGCCGTGGGCGGTGAACACCTGGTCGTAATGGTGCGGCGGCAGATAACCCTCCGAACCATTGAAGGCGATCGCCTGCTGCACGCGCATCAGGATCGCGTCGGAAAAACCGCGCAGCAGCATAATGACCGCCAAGATCACATACATGATGCCGATCTTCTTGTGATCGACACTGCAGATCCAGTCGTTCCAGAGCGGACCCCAGAACTTGAAATAGGTGATGAGGCCAAGCACTGCGATGGCGCCGATGACGACGCCGATGAAGGTCACGACCAGGATCGGCTCGTGATAGGGGATGGCATCGAGGGTCAACCGGCCGAAGACGAACTTCAGGAGGTCAGGATTGGAAAACATGGAACAACCCGTTCATTATGTCTTGCGACGCAAAGCGCCAGGTTAATTGTTGTTGTTGAGCTGCGCCGGCGCAGGATCGGCGCCATTGCTCATGCCCGGCATGGAATGGCCGTCATGCTGCATGTCCATGCCGGGCGTGCTGTCCATGCCGGGCATGTCGTGCTGCATGCTGTTGCCGTCGCTGGTGTTGGCCGGTTCGCTGCGCGCCGGAGCGCCCGTTGCCGGCACGGTGGCCGCAGGCGCGACGATGCCTTCGTCGGCATGGCGATTGTCGTATTGCAGCTTGTCGCGGTTTTCCGCACTTTCCTTGCCGCCGCCGCCCTTCATGTCGATGTGCATCATCTCGTTCATGCACATCTTGCCCGGCTTGGCGCACATGTTGAGGACGGCGTTGTAGAGATCGGCATCGGCGCCGGCATAATAACGCACCGGTTCCTTCTCGCTCGGCTTCTCGAGCTTCAGATAGGCGTCGCGGTTGAGCATCGTGCCCTGCTGCTTGACGTTAGCCACCCAGGCATCGAAGCCTTCGCGGTTGAGACCGTGGAACTTGAAGCGCATATGCGAGAAGCCTGAGCCGCTGTAATTGGCAGAGAAGCCCTCATACTCGCCTTCCTTGTTGATAACGGCGTGCAGCTTCGTCTCCATGCCCGGCATGGCGTAGATCTGGCCGGCAAGGGCGGGAATGTAGAAGGAGTTCATAACCGAGGAGGCGGTGATTTTGAAACTGATCGGCATATCCACCGGGGCAGCGAGCTCGTTGACCGTCGCAATGCCGAGCTCGGGATAGAAGAACAGCCACTTCCAGTCGAGCGCCACGACCTCGACGGTTAGCGGTTTGGTATCAGCCGGAATGGCGCGCTCCGCATCGAGGCGGTCGAGTGGCCGGTAGGGGTCGAGCTTATGGGTGGAAATCCAGGTGACGGCGCCGAGCGCAATGATGATCGCCAGCGGCGCTGCCCAGATGATGATTTCGAGGCGGGTCGAATGGTGCCATTCCGGCGCATAAGTCGCAGCCGTATTGGAGTGGCGGTAGCGCCAGGCGAAGAGCAGCGTCAGGAAGATCACCGGTATGATGATCAAAAGCATCAGCACCGTCGAGATGATGATGAGATCGCGCTGTTGCACGGCGATGTCGCCGGAGGGCGCCATGACTACCATGTTGCATCCTGCCAGAAAAAACAGCGGCAAGACGGATAGAAGGCGGGAAAACTTCGTGAGTTTTTGCACGTCTCTAAGCTCTTGTTGTTTCGTTTGTTCCGCGACTAAAGCACTGAACCCGATCGCGACATGAGGTGTTTGGTCGCAGTGCAGCAAGCATGCCGCGCTGCGGCGTAAATCATGCTGCTCTATAGCTTCGAAATCCTGATGAAATCCAGAAGGATTTTTTCGCCAGCGCATGTTTCAGCTCCAATATATCCGCAAGAACCGGCCGGGCCAGCGTTTGCAGGAGAAATATCACCGTCCCGATCACGCAGTTTTTTTCATCCAGGCTTCATTTGAGCGGTGATGATGAACTATTTCAGTCTTACGGACTTGATAAGCCTGCGGGTTTGATCAAGATCACGCGTGGGGCGCCTTGCCGGAAGCGCCTTAACGAGGAGGCGTTTATGGCAACAACATCGCATTACGGACCGTCATCGTCGTCGCTGGAACGCGACGCGCGGCGCATTCACGACGACAAACCGGTTTCGCCAGGCAGCATCGCCGTCGGCGTGGTCATTGGCCGCATGTCGGAATTCTTCGATTTCTTCGTCTACGGTCTCGCCTCCGTGCTGGTGTTTCCACAGCTCGTCTTCCCCTTCGCGCCGGACAGGCTGACGGGCACCCTCTATTCCTTCGCCATTTTTTCGCTCGCCTTCCTCGCCCGCCCCGTCGGATCCGTCGTCTTCATGACCATCGACCGGATGTACGGGCGCGGCACCAAGCTGACGATCGCGCTCTTCCTGCTCGGCGGCTCTACGGCTTCGATCGCCTTCCTGCCGGGGTACGACGAGATCGGCGTCTGGTCGATCGCGCTGCTGGCGCTTTTCCGTCTCGGCCAGGGTTTTGCGCTTGGCGGCGCCTGGGACGGGCTTGCCTCGCTGCTCGCGCTCAATGCGCCGGCCAATCACCGCGGCTGGTATGCGATGATCCCGCAGCTCGGCGCGCCGATCGGCTTTGCGCTGGCAAGCACGCTGTTCGGTTATTTCGTCGCCAATCTTTCCAGTGAGGATTTCCTCTCATGGGGCTGGCGTTATCCGTTCTTCGTCGCCTTCGCGATCAATGTCGTGGCGCTCTTTGCGCGCCTGCGGCTGGTGATGACCAAGGAATTCGGCACGCTGCTGGAGCAGCACGAGCTGGAGGCAGCACCAATCTTCGACGTGCTGCGCGTTCACGGCCGCGATATCTTGATCGGCGCCTTCGTGCCGCTCGCCAGTTTCGCCATGTTCCACCTCGTCACCATCTTCCCGCTCGGCTGGATGAGCCTTTACGGCAACCAGCCGATCGGCGCCTTCATGGTAGTGCAGGTGGTCGGCGCCATGGTCGGCATCGTCACGATCATCGCCTCGGGCCTGATTGCCGATCGCATCGGCCGGCGCGCCCAGCTTGCCATCTGCGCTGTCTTGATCGCCGTCTTCAGCTTCGTCGGGCCGATCCTGATCGCCTCCGGCAACAGCGGCCACGATGCCTTCGTCATCATCGGCTTCGGCGTGCTTGGCCTGTCCTTCGGCCAGGCGACCGGCTCGATCTCGTCGCGCTTCGGCCGCGGCTATCGCTACACCGGCGCCGCCTTCACCTCGGACCTTGCCTGGCTGATCGGCGCCGGTTTCGCGCCGCTGGTGGCGCTCAGCCTCTCCAGCCGCTTCGGCTTGACCTTCGTCGGCTACTATCTGCTGTCCGGCGCCATCTGCACGCTTGCCGCACTTGCCTTCAGCAGGGCGCTGGAACAGCGCGAATAGGCGGGCCTGAAGACACGGCCTGCATGGGAAACCGTGCAGGCTCGGTTTGCTGATAAATTTCAAACTTCGCTGTTCACTCGTCGTCATCCTCGGCCTTGTGCCGAGGATGTGCTACATATGAACCGGCTGCAGATGCTAGGGACAAGCCCGAGAAAGAGAGGTGGCCGGCTTTGTCAGTCGTCCGAGCATCCACGGGAATCATGCAGGCCGCGTTTTCGAATTGCGCAATTTCAATTATTGAATGCATTGCAATCTATAATTAAATGCATATCCTTATCGGCCTGAAAGAGGATATGCCATGGCTGCGGAAACCATCGATCATTCGACCCTTTCCCGCCTTGTCGACGCAGGAGCGGTCGATGGCGCGCATGTGGTCGGCAAAACCGGCGGCTGGTCCGTCGTTATCCGCTACGGCAAGGCAGAGCGCCCGCTCGCGGCTCAACGCAGCCGGCAGGTGCGTGTGTTCAAGCGCATGGACACCTTGGTCTCCTATCTCAAGGATGTCGGCATCTCGCAGTTCGATGTCGATGCGGCCGATTACGCCCCTCAGACGGCGTCGCGGCCGGATCGGGCCGCGGCTCTGCGTCGGACCCATGAGGCGGCCGAATACGACAAGTGGTTCCGCGAACAGGTCGAGGAAGCGATCCGGGAAGCCGATGATCCGAACGCCGTCTGGATTAGTGCGCAGGACGCCGAAGAGCGAATGGACAAGCTTCGGGCCGAACTGCTGGCGCAGCTGGAATCCGGAGATAAGGCTTGATCGTCAAATGGCTGCAGCAGGCTCTCCTGAATCGGGAAGGCCAGATTCGGCACATCTTCGCTCAAAATCCGCAGGCTGCAATTGCGTTGGATGATGTTATCCGACATCAGGCCAAAATGCTCGCCGATCACCCCGAAGCAGGACGCGGCGGCCGTCTCGATGGAACGCGGGAATTGGTCATCCCGCGCACTGCATTTCTGCTGATCTATCGCATCGACAGAAAAGTCCAGAGGGTGGAAATACTGCGCCTTCTTCATGGCGCCCAGCAATGGCCGCCGAAAGGCTGAATGCGCATTTTACTGCGCCATCTGCGGCTGCTTTGCCGCGCGGGCCGCGGTCAATTCCGCCGTCGTGTGGTTCAGGCGGTCGGCGAGAACGCGCATGATTTCCACGGCCATTTCGGGGAAGTCGCTGAGCAGCTTCAGGAAGTGCTCCTTGCTGATGCGCAGCACTTCGAGCGGGGAGGTGGCGCGCACCGTTGCCGTGCGCGAGACATCGCAGAGGATGGCGATTTCGCCGACGATGGAATTGAGCTCGACATCGGCAACCTTGATCTCGCCGGCCGGTGAGGAGACGATGATGTCGGCGGTGCCGGAAAGAATCACATAGGCGGCGTCGCCGACATCGCCCTGATGGAAGAGGTTCTGACCGGCCTTGTAGGTCATGCGGTCGGAGGTGAAGGCCAAAAGCTTGAGCTTTGCTGGCGCAATCCTCGAAAAGATCGGCACCCGTCGCAGCATTTCGACTTCGTCTCTCAACAGCATGAGCGTTTCAATCCCCTGACGCCGGGTTCTTCGAACCAGATGTCTTCAATTCCGGGCGTCCCATCGGGAACACCTACCATCGCCGCCCCTATAGAATATTACGATAACAGTTCCTTGAACATCCCGTTTTTCTCGGAAAGTTCCGGATAGTTTCCGGCTTCCGCCAGTCCGCCGCGGTCGAAGAGCAGGATCCGGTCGAACACCTCTGCCATCCGGGCATTGGAAAGCACCCAGATGATTGCCGGCCGCTGGCCTTCTTCGTGAAGGTCTTCGACGATGTTGCGGGTGATCTGATCCTGAACGCGCTGGTCTAGCGCCGATAGCGGCCGATTGAAGATGAAATAGTCCGAGCGTTTCAACAGCGCGCGGGCAAGGTTCAGCTTCTGCCGCTGCACCATAGTCAGCCGCTTGCCGCCGGAGCCGACGTCGAATTCGAGGCCGATCGACAGAACATCGTCATAAAGGTCGAGCGCGTCGAAGAGCTCGCCCATGATGCCGCGGATGCGATCGGAGGCGTCGGCCTGCTGATAGGCGATGCGGCCGAAGAGCACATTGTCCATCAGGCTTGCAGACGGGGTGAAACGCTCGGCGTCGTAGCGCTCGATCAGCTCGGCGAGATCGGCCGGAATATGCTCGTGAAACTGCTTGCGGGCGTTGACGATCTTGCCCATCAGCTCGTCCGTCAGCAAGCCGAAGCGGTGGCGCGGCTCGATATAGGCAAAACTCAGCCGGATGATGGCCGAACGTTCCTCGGGCGTCGCGTCTTCGAAGCGGCGGCTTTGCAGTTTCTGCAGCAGCGCCTGATAGGTCGGAATGTCATCCGCCGTCATGAAGGTCAGCTGCTGGAAGAACGGATGGTCCGGCGGCAGATCATGGAAGAGTTCCACCGCATTCTCGGCGATCTCCAGGCCCATGGCATAGAGATCGGTGCTGAGGCCGGTTTCGCGGAACAGCTGCTGGAAATAGGGATGCGCGGCCAGCCTGCGATTGGTCATCAGCGGCCGCTTCATCGTGCCGAAGAGCAGGTTCTCGCCAACCGTCGCCTGGCCGTTATAGGCGTCGAAATCGAAAGGCACGACGATCGTGTCGAGCCCTTCGTCGCGCAGCCGGTCCCGGAGCGAGGCACGCAGTGCGACGACGTGATCGCTGACGGCCACATGCACGTCGGTGTTGACGGTCGATCGCAGCGCCAGATCCAGAATGTCCTGCGAGATCATCACGGCGTCGAGCACCGGGCGGATCGCTTTCAAAAGGTCTTCCGGCCCGCTGGCGCCGGCTGCCTTATAGTCCACCCAGTCGCTGTTGAGGTCGAGCGTCGGATTGCCGGCCTTCACCGCCTCGATGGAATGCCATTTGTATTCCAGCGCTTCCTGCTCGTCGTAGACCGGATCGGTCATCGGCGCGTGCTTGAGGCCGTAGAGCAGATTGCTGGCAAGCGTGCCATGGAAGAAGAAGGTGTCGGCCGAGGCGTAGGAGATGCGCCGGCCGGTGATCGATTCCGGCATAGCCAACAGGTCCTGCCCGTCGATGGTGATGCGGCCGGAATCCGGCCAGACCATGCGTCCGAGCGCTTCGGCGAAGGCTTCCGCGCCGCTGCCGTTCGGGCCGACGATCGCAACTGTCTCGTTCGGCTTGATCTCGACGGAGACGTGGTCGACCAGGCGGGCGCCGCTGTCATCGGAGAGTGAGAGGTTGGTGACAACGAACGCATGCGTCAGCGGACCCACCGGGGCAGTGGCGAGCTCCTGGATGCGGCTGTCGATCAGCGGCTCGACATTGAACTGCTCATAGACCTGCTGGTACTTCACCTGCACGTCCTGGCGCATCTGGTCCCAGTCGATCAGTTCCTTCAGCGGCCCGGGCAGGTCCTTATAGGCTGATATGACGGCGACGAGCTGGCCGATATCGAGCCTGCCCTGCAGCGCCAGGTAGCCGCCGATCGCGTAGAACAGGAAAGGCGTGACCTGGGCGAGGAAGTTGTTGATGAACTTCACCAGGAACTTCCACTGGTAAAGGTCGTAGCGGATCGAAAAGATCCGGCCAAGCCGCGAGGCGATGTCGGCGCGTTCGAGGTTGGAGGTGTCGTTGCCGTGGATCGTGCCAATGCCGTCGACGATTTCGCCGACGCGGCCGGAAAGCTCGCGTGCCGTCAGCTGCCGCTGGCGGCCGAGCTCCAGCAGCCGCTTGCGCATGCGAGGGATGATGATGGCCTGGACGCCGACGATGCCGGCGGCGATCATGCCGAGCCAGAAATTCTGGACGATGATGAAGGCGAGTGCGGTGATCGCCTGGCCGCCGAGAAGGGCAGGCGAGACGAAGGCATCGCCGGTGAAACCGCCCATCGGCTCCACCTCGTCCTTGATCATGGTGGCGATCTCGGCGGATTTTACCCGCTTGAAATGAATGGGCGGAAAACGCAGCACCCGGTCGACCAGCTCGAAGCGGATACGGCGCAGCATGCGCTCGCCAAGCCGGCCCTTATAGGTGTTGATATAGAACTTGAAGAGGCCGTTCAGCACCACCAGCGCCAGGAACACCAGGCTAAGGGCCATCAGCATCTGGAAGCGGTTGAGCTGCAAGCCTTGAAAGAACTCGACATGGCCGATCAGCGGGATGTCGTAGGCAATGTGCATGAAGGTCTGCCGTGCGCCCGGACCTTCGAAGCCGTCACCCTGGATCGGTCCGTTGACGATCTGCTTCGGCAGGTCGAAGGACAGGAAGTAGGGCACCATCGAGGCGGCGACGACAGCCAGAATCCACAGCTGCTGCAGCCGCGTGTTTTTCCAGATGTAGCGGGCGAGGCTTTTTTCCATGGCTAACCGTCAGCTTGCTGGGAAATTCCGGGGGCCGGGATGGGGAGGAATGTTGAGAACAGGACCATGCAGCCGGACCGCCGATATCGCAATGAAAACAAGGCGAAGCGACCGGCTGCAGAAACGCCGATTCTCGCCGGAACATTGCTTATATCACAGGAATTTTGGATTAGGCGAGCGATTCGGCCAGCATGGAGCGAATGATGCCAGCGGTTTTCTCGGCGCCGTCGAGATCGAGCAATACCGGCTCGCGGCGCGCCGTGGCGAGCGCCTTTTCGACGGCCTCTTTCACATGGCCAGCCGTCAGTCCGGTTTCCGGCAGGATATCGGCCAGATCAAGCGCCTGCAGCCGCTCGGCGCGCACCGTCTGCTCGGTCTCGCCGCCGACAACGAAGGGGATGAGGATCGCCCGGCATTCGGTGCGCAGGAGGTCGCCGACCGTGTTATAGCCGGCCTGCGAGATCGAAACCTTGGCGCCGCGCAGTAGCGAGGGAAAATCCTTGCGGAAGCGCACCAGCGTCACATTCGCAGGCGCGTCCTGCGACAGCGCGGCGAAATCGGCTTCCGGCAGGTTGGGACCCGATATCAGCAGCCAGCGGAGATCGGCGGGCAGCATCGCCGCCGCCTCTTTCGCCGCACCGATCAGCGCGGCGCCGACCGCGCCGCCGCCCGCCGATGCGATGATATCGAATATCTCGGTCGGTTCCGGCGCCGGCGGCGCTGCGACGAGGCCGGTATAACGCAGCCTGTCGGCGATCTCCCCTGTCAGCGGGAACGTGTCTTCGAGCCTGACGAAGCTCGGATCGCCGTGGACCAGCACGGCATCGAAATGCGCTTTGACCAGGGCGGCGGTTTCCGCGTCGCGGCCGGCCTTGCGGTTTTCCTGCAGGATGTCGCGCACCGAGCTCAAGAGTTTCGGTCGGGGCTCGGCCTTGTCGATTGCGGCAAGCAAAGGCAGCAGTTCGAAGCGCATCTGCCGGCGGCCGAAGGGAAAGGCTTCGATGATGACGACATCGGGCCTTGCTGCATGAAAGGCGTTAAGTAGCAGATCGCGGCGGGCATGGAGGAAATCCTCGCCCGCTGGCCGGCCATCGGCATCGGCGAGACCGGAGAAACCGGCATTGCTGGCAACGACCGCCGGCAAGGCCACGGTCTTCACACCCTCGCCCGGAAAACCCGGAACCGGCAGGCCGCCGGTGATGACGGTGACGTCGAAACCATCCTTGGCAAGCGCACTGGCGATGCGGCTGGCGCGGGCTATGTGGCCGATGCCGAGCAGGTGCTGGACGTAGAAGAAGATGCGCGGTGCCGTCATGACGCCTTCTGCCATTCGGCCTCGAACAGGCCGGTGAGCTGTCTGATGCTGGAGTGATAGTCGAAATCTTCGCGCACCCGCTTTTCGGCGGCGTCGCCGAGGCGCTTGCGCAGGGCCGGGTCGCGGATTGCCGCCTCCAGCGCTTTGGCAAGCAGCGCCGGATCCTCTGGCGGCACCACCAGGCCGTTTTCACCGTCCGTCAGCAGCTCCGGCACGCCGGATACGTCGGTCGAGAGGCAGGCGAGCCGCTGGCTCGCGGCTTCCACAAGCACGTTCGGCAGGCCGTCGCGGTCGCCGTTGGCGGCGATCCGGCAGGCAAGCGCGAAGAGGTCGGCGCGGCGATAATGATCGAGCACGTCTTCCTGCGCCATGGCGCCCTTCCAGACGATGCGGTCGGCAAGGCCGAGTTCGGCTGCCAGCGCCTTCAGCCTCGCAAGCTCCTCGCCGCCGCCGATATGCTCCATGCGCCAGTGGAGGTCGGCGGGCAACAGGGCCAGCGCGCGCAGCAGCACGTCGTAGCCCTTCTTTTCGACGGCGCGGCCGACGCTAAGGATGAAGGCGGGATCGGCGGGGTCGCTGCCGGTCCTGTCCGAACGCTCGCCGGCAAAATGGCCGAAACGGGCAAGATCGAGCCCGTGGTAACTTAGGTGCACCGCATCCTTGCGGGACGTCAGTGCGCGCATGTGCTCATAGCCCGTCCTGGTGCAGGTGACGGCCCAGCGGGCACTGCCGAGTTTCTCGTGCAACTCCCAGTCGGGTGACGTCCATATGTCCTTGGCATGCGCCGAACAGGTCCAGGGCGTGCCGGTGAGGATGCTCGCATATTCCGTCACCGAAGCCGGTGTGTGGATGAAATGGGCATGCAGCCATTGCCCGCCGTCCGGCCATTCTCGTCCCAGCACCAGTGCCTGGCCAAGACGGCGGAAGCGGTTGCGGGAGAGGTCGCGCGTGAGGTCGGCGAGGAAGCGTTTGATCAGCGCCTTGAAGCCCGGTTTGGAAAAACCGGCGACCAGGCCCTTCAGCACGCGGATCGGCTCTTCATGCAGATATTCCGGCAGGTAGACGACCCGCGCCCTGATCTCGTCATGCACGGGATGGCGCTTCTTGTCGGTCGGCCGGCGCATCGAAATCAGCGTGAGGTCGAAGCCGGCCTTTTCGAGGCCGAGCAGCTCCTGGGCGATGAAGGTTTCCGAAAGGCGGGGATAGCCTTTCAGCACGACGAGGATCTTGCGGCGTGGCGGCAAGGCTGTTCCCTATTCCGCGCCGACGAGGGAAAGGTGGCTGCCGCGGCCGTCGATCCATCGGCCGACGGTCTGCGAGATGTGGTCCAGCCCCTCGAGATGCATATTGCTGCCGCTCTTTGATGGCGGCAGCCGGGAGGGAAGACGCTTCAGAGCCTCGGCCATGATGGTCGGATCGACCGATTGTTCCGGCAGCAGCATGTCGACGAGTCCGAGCTCGCTTGCCCGCTGGGCGCGCAGCAACTGTTCCTCGCGCGGCTTGACGCGCGGCACAATGAGGGCCGGCTTGTCGAAGGAGAGGATCTCGCAATAGGTGTTGTAGCCGCCCATCGCGACGACGCCGGTGGCGCCGTCGATCAGCTCTTCCATGTGGTTGTCGAACTCGATCACCTCGATATACGGGATGGCTTCGCCCTTCTGCACCAGCTTGGCGCGCTCGGCGGCCGGCATATAGGGTCCGAGCACGACGAGCGCCTTCTGCGTCAGCGTCGGATCGGCCTCGTAGGCGTTCATGACGTCGTGGACGAGATCGGAGCCGTCGCCGCCGCCGCCTGTGGTGACCAGGAGGTAATTGTCCTTGCGGGCGTTGACCGAGGTCTTGCCCTTGGAGACGCTGCGCTGCAGAAAACCGACGAAATCCATCTTCCGGCGCAGGCTGGCCGGCACGTCGAGACCAACAAGCGGATCGTAGAAATCAGGCGGGCCATAGACCCAGACGCTGTCGTAATATTGGTCGATCTTCTGCATGATGCCGTTCCTCTTCCACTCGGCGTCGAGCAGATGCGGCGCGTCCATGACTTCGCGCAGGCCGAGCACCAGCACGGTGCCGCGGGCCTTGAGATAGGCCAGAGTATCCTCGACCTCCCCTTTCAGTCCCATCGGCTCCTTGTCGACGATGAAAATATCGGGCTGGAAGGTCTCGGCCGTATGGCGGATGCTCGATTCGCGCATTTTCAGCGTCTCGTGCAGGTCGATATGGCTGGCGAGCGACGTATATTCGCCGTTGCGGAGCTTGATGACGCTCGGGATCTTCACGAAGTCGACGCGGGCGCGGTAATCGAAGGCGCCGGCGATCGTCGCCCCTGAAATGATCAGGATGTTGAGGCCGCGATAATCCTCGACCAGCGCATGGGCGATGGCGCGACAGCGGCGCAGGTGGCCGAGACCGAAGGTGTCGTGGCTGTACATGAGGATGCGCGCATCTTCGAGTCGTCTGGACATGGGCATCCCTTCTGGGCTGAGCAACATGGTTAGTACCCCCACCGTCCGGAGGCCAGGAGATGGGGGCGGTGCCGTGAGGCGCCGCGGAACTTCCTGCTATTTGTAGGGATCTGCCGCATCACGCAAGCCGTCTCCCAGAAAGTTGAACGCCAAAATGACAAGAACAACAGGAATGATCGGATAGAGCAACCAAGGATAAAAGGCGATGACGCTGACGCTTTTTGCCTCGGTCAGCAGAATACCCCAGCTGGTGATCGGCGGGCGAAGACCGAGGCCCAAGAAGGAGAGTGCGGTCTCGCCGAGGATCATGCCGGGGATTGAAATCGTCGCCGAGGCAATGAGATGCGACATGAAACCCGGCACCAGATGCCGGCCGATGATGCGCGGCGTGCTGGCGCCCATCAGCTGTGCCGCCTGGACGTAGTCCTCCTCGCGCAACGCCAGCAGCTTGGAGCGCACCGCGCGGGCAAGCCCCGTCCAGTCGATGATGCCGAGGATGACGGTGATGCCGAAATAGATGACGATCGGGCTCCAGGTCACCGGCATGATCGCCGCCAGCGCCATCCACAGCGGCAGGCTCGGCAGCGATTGCAGCACTTCGATCAGGCGCTGGACGATGAGATCGAAAATGCCGCCGCGATAACCGGCAAGGCCGCCGATGACGATGCCGAGCACGAAGCTGATCGAAATGCCGATCAGACCGATCGTCAGCGATATCCGTGCGCCGTAGAGAATGCGCGACAGCACGTCACGGCCGAGCCGGTCAGTGCCGAGCAGGAACATCTGCCCGCCGATTGCCGGGCAGACCAGATGATAGTTCGAGGCGGCAATTCCCCAGAATTTATAGGCATCGCCGCGGCAGAAGAAACGGATCGGCTGCACGTCGTTCGTCTTGTCGGCATAGACGCGGTGCAGAGTGTCGAGATCGAGCGTCATGCTGCGGCCGTAGACGAACGGACCGACGAAGCTGCCCTTGTCGAAGAAATGGATGCTTTGCGGCGGCGCATGGATGAAATCGACGTTGCGCGTGTGCAGACCGTAGGGCGCCAGGAATTCGACGATCAGGATCATCAGGTAGACGAGGGCGAGAAAGATGCCGGAGATCAAGGCCAGCTTGTGCTGCTTGAACTTCCACCACATCAGCTGCTTTTGCGAGGCGAGATGGATGCGCGATTGCGCCGCCGTCATGGTCTCGGTCGCCAAGGGGTCGAAAGGCGCGGTCGAGACATAATGCGGAAGCGGCGCGCCGGGTGCGGGAAGGGGCGACATTATTTGGTGCTCCTGCCTTGCAGACGGATGCGGGGATCGAGAAAGCCGAGGGCGATGTCGGAGATCAAAACGCCGATGACGTTGAGGAAGGCCAAAAACATCAGGAACGAGCCGGCGAGATACATGTCCTGGCTCTGCAGCGCCTTGATGAGCATCGGTCCCGTCGTCTCCAGCGACAGGACGATTGCAACGATCTCGGCGCCCGAGATGATCGACGGCAGGATCGAGCCGATGTCGGCGACGAAGAAGTTGAGCGCCATGCGCAGCGGATATTTGAGCAGCGCCCGCATCGGATGCAGACCCTTGGCGCGCGCTGTCGTCACATATTGCTTCTGCATCTCGTCGAGCAGGTTGGCGCGCAAGCGGCGGATCATGCCGGCGGTGCCGGCCGTGCCGACGATGATGACGGGGATCCAGAGATGGGAGAGGATCGACCGCGCCTTCTCCCAGCTCATCGGCGCCGAGATATATTGCTGGTCCATCAGATGGCCGATCGAGATGCCGAACCAGATATTGGCGAAATACATCAGGATCAGCGCCAGCATGAAGTTCGGTATGGCGATGCCGAGCAGGCCGAAGAAGGTCAGCCCGTAATCGCTCCAGCTATACTGGTGCGTGGCCGAATAGATGCCGATTGGAAAGGCGATCAGCCAGGTAAGCAGGATAGTGGTGAAGGAGACGAGGATCGTCAGCCACAGGCGCTCGCCGACGACGTCGGAGACCGGCAGCTGGTATTCGAAGGAATAGCCGAAATCGCCGTGCAGCATGCCGCCGACCCAGTAGAAATAGCGCACGATCTCCGGCTTGTCGAAGCCGTATTGCTGGCGCATCTCCTCGATTTCCTGGAGGTTGGCGGTCTCGCCGGAGGCGCGCAGTTCGGCGATCTGGCTTTCGAAGAAGTCGCCCGGCGGCAGCTCGATGATGGTGAAAACCAGCGCTGAAATGACGAAGAGCGTCGGCACCATGGCGGCGATGCGCCAGAGAATGTATCTGAGCACGCCTCAGGCCTCCTTGTACCAGAATGTATCCGGCATGTAGATGCCGAGATAGGAGGTGGGATCGAAGCCGTAGAGGGCTTTCTCCGGCAGGTTCTGCAGCTTGGCGGCGCAAAGGACCGGCTGCAGCGTGCTGTTGATCAGCCCGATCGAGAACACCTGCTGCGTATAGAGCGACAGCATCTTGTGCCAGATCACCTGGCGCTCCTCGAATTTCGCCGTCGAGCCCCATTGGCCGAGCAGGTCGACCAGTTCGGCTGCTTCCGGCAAGTCCGGTGCGGCGCCCTCCTGGCCGGCGGAGAGGTAATGCATGCCCCAGAGCGGCCATTGCAGCTGATCGTCGAGCGTCGGCGCCAGCCCTGAGGGCGACATGTCGGCCGTCGGCACGCCATTGTCGAGCCCGTACCAGATCGACATCATGATCGAGCCGCTCATGGCGCGGTTGCGGAAGACGTCGCGCTGCGAGGTGCGGGTATAGAGCGCAAGGCCGATATTGGCCCAGTGATCGTGGACCAGCTCCAGCACGTCGGTATCGAGATTGCTCTCGCCGGCGGTTTCGACGGTGATCTCGGCGCGCCGCCCGTCCGGCAACAGCCGGATGCCGTCATCGCCGCGCTGGGTCAGGCCGAGCTCATCGAGCAGGCGGTTGGCCTCGTCGACATCGAACTTCACGAAGGCATCGGCATATTCCTGTTTGAACAGCGGACTGTCGGGTAGGACGGTATCGGCACTCGGCGTGCCGAGGCCGTAGAAGGCGACCATGTTGATCTCGTGCCGGTCGATCGCCAGCGACAAGGCGCGGCGCAGGCGCACGTCGCGGAAAAGGCCGCGCCACACCTCGTCGGCGCAGTTGAGGTTCGGCAACAGCGTGATGCGCGAGCCGCGCGCCACCTTCCAGAGATTGACCTTCACCGGGAAGCGCTTCTCGGCCTCCTTCAGGAAGGTGTAGTCGTTGAAATCGATGCCGGTCGCCTGCAGGTCGGCCTCGCCGGCACCCGCCTTGGCGGCGATGATCGACGAGGAGGAGACGTTGAGAATGAACCGGTCGAGATAGGGAAGCTGCCTGCCGGTCTCGTCGACGCGGTGGAAGAACGGATTGCGATCGAAGACGAATTGTTCGGCCGGCAGCGGCGTCGTATTGCGCCAGGGATCGAGCGTCGGCAGGTTGGGATTCTCAGGCCGGTAGGAGCGGGCCATCTTGATGTGCAGGTCCTGCCACTTCTTGACGCGGTTGGCCTGCATCATCTGGTCCATCTTCGCCTGGTCAGGCTGGAACTTCTTATGGAACTGCTTGAGATAATGCGCAGGCCCGACGATGACCAGCGGGATGGGGCCGGCCAGCGTCGGCAGGAACATCGGGTTGGGTTTATCCCAGGTGTAGCGCACCGTCAGCGGATCGAGCATCTCGAAGCGCGGCAGGCTGCCATGAGGGCGAAGCTCCAGCGCACCGCCGCCGGGCGTCAGCTTGTCGTTCAGGATGACGTCTTCCCACCAGTAGCGGAAATCGTCGGCCGTGAACGGCTGGCCGTCTGACCATTTATGGCCCTCGCGCAGCGTGAAGGTGAAGACGGTGTCGTCCTCCGAGCGGAAATCGGCGAGGATATCCGGCTGGAACTGCAGGTGCTTGTTGTAGCCGACCATGCGGGCATAGCCGTAGATCGTCATGAAGCGGATGTCGCGCTGGCTGCCGATGATGGTGCGCACCGTGCCGCCGTAGCTGCCGGGTGCAAGCCCCATTTCCTTCAGGTTGACGATGCGAGGGCGAGCGGGAATGCGCTCGGCCATCGGCGGCAGGCTGCCGGATGTGAGCTGGTCCTTGAGGAATTCCGGCTCGCCGGCCTGTTGCGCCCGAAGCACCGCCGGCGCGATCGCTGCGCCGACAAGGCCGCCCAGAAAAATGCGACGCGTCACCATCCGCGCAACTCCTTGGCATCGGCGCCTTTGCGGGCGCGCACCAGATGGCCGTCGCCGAGATCGGCATAGGCAAGCTCGGAGGCGTCGTCATGCGCGGCGGTGAAGGTCGCGCCCCAGTTCTGCTTGTCGGCAGCGCCGTTTTCCCGGAGCGCCTTGAAATCGAGCGGCCGGTCGAGATCGGGGAAGGGGACGGCGGCGAGCAGCGATTTCGTATAGGGGTGCACCGGGTCGCGCAGGATGATCTCGCGCGGCGCGATCTCGACGATGCGGCCCTTGCACATCACCGCGATGCGGTCGGCCATGTAATCGACGACGGCGAGATTATGCGAGATGAAGAGATAGGTCAGCCCCAGCTCTTTTTGCAGATCCTTCAGCAGATTGAGGATCTGCGCCTGGACGGAAACGTCGAGAGCCGAGACCGGCTCGTCGAGGATGACGAGCTTCGGGCCGAGCGCCAGGGCGCGGGCGATGCCGATGCGCTGGCGCTGGCCGCCCGAAAAACTATGCGGGTAGCGGCTGAGATAACGCTTGTCGAGGCCGATCGCCGCCATCAAGCCTTCGACCTTGCGCTTGCGCTCGTCACTGTCGCCGCGGTCGTGGATCTCCAGCGGTTCGCTGAGGATGTTGCGCACCGTCATGCGCGGCGAGAGCGAGGAGACCGGATCCTGGAACACCATCTGGATCTTGGTGCGCATATCCTGCAACGCTTCGCCGCGCACCGAAAGCACGTCGATTACGTCCTTGCCGTCGTTGAACACCACCGCGCCGCTGTCGGGTGTGATGGCGCGCATCAGGATCTTGCTGAGCGTCGTCTTGCCGCAACCGGATTCGCCGACCAGGCCGAGGCATTCACCGCGGCGGATGTCGAAGCTGACGTCGTCGACGGCGTGCACGACGGCGGCTTCGTGCTTGCCGAGGAAACTGCGCTTGCGCGTCTTATAGGTTTTCGAGAGGTTGGCGACCGAAAGCAGTGTGCCCGGCGCCTCCGCCTGCAACGGCTTCTTCTTGCCGACGAGGGTCTCGAGATTGACCGGCACGTCGCGCAGCGCCTTCAGCCGCTCGCCGGGTTTCATGTCGAAATGCGGAACGGCGGCCATCAGCGCCTTGAGATAGGGATGCTGCGGATTGCGGAAGATTGCCTCTACCGGCCCGGCCTCCATGATCTCGCCGTGATAGATGACGACCACCTCGTCGGCCATATTGGCGACGATGCCGAGATCGTGGGTGATGAGCAGCATCGCCATGCCGAGCTTGGCCTGCAGATCGCGCAGCAGCTCGAGGATCTGCGCCTGGATCGTCACGTCGAGCGCCGTTGTCGGCTCGTCGGCGATCAGCAGCGCCGGCTTGCAGATCAGCGCCATGGCGATCATCGCGCGCTGGCGCATGCCGCCGGACAGTTCGAACGGATACATGTCGTAGGTGCGGTGGGGATTGGAAAAGCCGACGAGGCCGAGCATTTCCTCGGTCTTCTCCCGTGCTTCCTGCTTGTCGGCTTCGGTATGGATCAGCAGCGCTTCGCCGATCTGGTTGCCGACGGTGTGCAGCGGCGAGAGCGAGGTCATCGGCTCCTGGAAAATCGTCGCCATGCGCCGGCCGCGCAGGTCGCGCATTTCCTCGCTGTCGCGCGAGAGCGACAGAATATCGGTCGCGGTGCCGTCGAGCGGATCGGTGAAGAGGATGCGGCCGGAGGCGCTGGCCGGGTTGGGCAGAATGCCCATGACCGACTGGCTGATCACCGATTTGCCGGAGCCGGATTCGCCGACGAGAGCGGTGACCTTGCCCGGAAGGATGCGAAGATTGGCTTCCTTTACGACGCGCAGCCGGTCGCCGAAAACCGAGAAGGAAACGTCGAGATTTTCAATACGCAACAAATCGGCTGCAGACGCCATACCAATGAAATTCCCCAGTCTTCTATGTTCCCGTTGAGGCAACACTATCGTACCGCAAACGGGGTGTCTAGCAGATGACAATCAAGGGAAAACTGCCACGTCCCGCCGAAGTTCCCCAGGCGGGATGCGCAGATTTATGGCAGGAGTTTCGTGGCTTTACTGGATGAACTTCTCCATGGTTGTGCGCTCGACTTGTTTCTTCGCGTCACGGTGCAGGAGAATGACCTGCTCGGCTTCTGAAAGTCCGTTCTGGACGGCCTCGCGGAAGCTCTCGTCGACGTTGATCTCGGGGGTGGGCGCACGCGGCTGCAGCACCGTCACCTTCTGGCGGATGCCGCGCAGCTTTTCTTCGCCGAGCGTCGTCCATTCGCCGCCGCAATAACCGGCGAAGGCCTGGCTGGCGACGACCTCGCGGCCGTATTTCTTCGTCAGGATCTGCAGGCGCTGCACCTCGTTGACCGCCGAGCCGAAGGCCGAGAAGGTCAGCCGATCCTTGAGGCCGACATTGCCGAACATGACGTTGCCGACGTGCAGGCCGATGCCGTAGCCGACCTTGCTGAGGCCTTTCTGCTCGCGATCCCTGTTGAGTTCGGCAACCCGCGCCTGCGCTTGATGGACGGCGGAAAGTGCTGCCTCGCAGGCGATTTTCGACGGGTCCTTGTGGCGCCCGCAGGGGTAGACGGCGAGGAAGCCGTCGCCGAGGAAACTCAGTATCTCGCCGCCATTGCGGTTGAACGGCGCGGCGATCGCGTCGAAGAACTGGTTCAGCGTGTCGATATAGGCCTGGCGGCCTTCCTTTTCGGCATACACGGTGGATTCGCGCATGTCGCCCATGACCAGGGCGGCGCGGATCGTCTCGCCGTCGCCGCGGCGGATCTGGCCGTTCAGCACCCGCTTACCGGCATCGCCGCCGAGATAGGTGGTCAGCATGTTGTTGGCGAGCTTGCCGAGCACGGCCATCTTGGCGGCGACGGCCAGATGGTTCTGCATTCTCAGCAGCGCATCGATCATGTCGTCGGAAAAGCCGTTATGGTGGTCGGTCGACCAGGAGCCCATCATGCCCTGCACCGAACCGTCGCCGAAGGGCTGCACGAAGGCCAGGTAATCGGTGATAGCGTCCTTGCGCAGGTCCTCGAAGATCGGGAATTCGGCCGGCCCTTCCTGCATCAGCCGGCGGCGGATGTGCTGCAGATTGTTGTCGAGCAGGTAATAATAAGGGCTCTGCAGGAAGCGGTCCGGCTTCTGCCCGGCCGGCATGCGGAAGCCCTCGATGGTGACGCCACTGGCGCGCCGCCAGGTGAAGCTCAGCGCGTCGTAGAGCGGATGCAGCATCGAAAAGGTCAGATGCACGCGCGCAATCGGCAGGCCGGCGGAGGCGAGCCGTTCGCAGAAACCGCGCACAATGTTTTCCAGCTCGTCTCCGGCCAGCGAAGAGTTCGTCAGCCATTCGGCGACCCGGTCCAACAGGATGGAGGAGACGCTGGATTCGATCGTGCTCATTCTCGGTATGATCCTCATAAGCCACGCCATCCTCAAGAGCCAAAAATCCCCCGGCCGGCACATTTTCATGCGCAGGTCACAAGGAAATCAGGATGTACGAGCGGTATTATTTGTCAACGATCTGCCGAGAGCCCGGCAGCGGCACCCCTTTGCTCCCTATCGGGGGATCGGAGGGGCGGTCCTTTCACGGCGGTTCATTATCAAAAGTCAAAATAGGGATGCTGCAAATGCGAAACAATGGGATCGGCATTTTTTGTGCCCTGAAGTTGCAGCAAAGGATGGCGGCGGGGCATTTTGGCCACACCCCGGCTAAGGGGTTTTCAAATATGTCGGCGAGACCTGCCCCTCATCCGCCTGCCGAGCCGCGACCTCTCCGTTCCCACCCACCTCGCGCAGGGCACGTCCCCTCTCCCCGTTTTTACGGGGAGAGGGCTAGGGTGAGGGGAAGCCACTGGCATCGACAGGACGGCATGCCGCCGGGAAAAGAGGAACATCCGCCCCCGGGTTTAATTCACCGCAATCATGCATTAGATCAGCTTCCTGAATTTCCCCGTTTGAAAGATCCCGCCTTGGCTCTCTCCACCTTCGATACGCTTTTGCAGAAGATCGACACCCGCGCGGCGCGTGCCGGCATCATCGGGCTCGGTTATGTCGGCCTGCCGCTGGCGATGGCGGTGGCGCGCAGCGGCTTTGCGGTCACCGGCTTCGACATCGATCCCTCCAAGATGGTGGCGCTCGATGCCCGCCGCTCCTATATCGACGCGGTCAGCGACGCAGCGCTTGCCACCGAGATCAAAGCAGGACGCTTCGAGGCGACGACCGATTTCGCCGGGCTTGCCGCCTGCGACGTCATCATCATCTGCGTGCCGACGCCGCTGACCAAACACCGCGATCCCGACCTTTCCTTCGTCGAGGCGACGTCGCGCTCGATCGCCGCGCATCTGCGCCCCGGCCAGCTCGTCGTGCTGGAATCGACCACCTATCCCGGCACGACCGATGATATCGTCAAGGTCATTCTCGAAGGCACCGGGCTGAAGTCCGGTTCGGACTTCTTCGTCGGCTTCTCGCCGGAGCGGGAGGATCCCGGCAACCAGAATTATCATACCGCCACCATCCCGAAGGTCGTCGCCGGCGACGGCACTGAGGCGCTGTCCTTGATGAAGGCCTTCTACGGTGCGGCGGTCTCGACCGTCGTTCCGGTCTCCTCGAACGCGACGGCCGAGGCGGTGAAGCTTACCGAAAACATCTTCCGCTCGGTCAACATCGCCCTCGTCAACGAGCTGAAGACCGTCTATGCGGCGATGGGCATCGATGTCTGGGAAGTGATCGACGCGGCCAAGACCAAGCCCTTCGGCTATATGCCCTTCTATCCTGGCCCCGGCCTCGGCGGCCATTGCATCCCGATCGATCCCTTCTACCTCACCTGGAAATCGCGCGAATACGAGCTGCCCACCCGCTTCATCGAGCTCGCCGGCGAGATCAATTCGGCAATGCCGCGTTATGTCGTCGGCAAGCTTGCCGAAGCCCTCGACATCCGCGCCGGCAAGGCGCTGAGCCGCAGCAAGGTGCTGGTGATCGGGCTCGCCTACAAGAAGAACGTTGCCGATATCCGCGAGAGCCCATCGCTGCGGCTGATCGAGATCATTGAGGAACGCGGCGGACGGGCCGATTATCACGATCCCTTCGTCACCGAGATCCCGCCGACACGCGAATACCAGGCGCTGAAGGGCCGCCAATCGGTGGCGCTGACGCCGGAAGCGGTCGCCGGTTACGATGCGGTGCTGGTCGCGACCGACCATGACAGCGTGGATTATGCGACGCTCGCAAAAAGTGCTGCGCTGATCATCGACACGCGCAACGTCTTCAACCGGCTCGGGCTTTCTGCCGGTCACATCATCAAGGCGTGACGGCCACAGCTAAGAAGGGAGGCTCGATGGCACCCGTCGGCATTGCCTACGATGACGGCGACAAGGAAACTACCCGAACCGGTCGTTGCCGTTCCCGCTAAGTCGTTGCGTAAACCAGGATGAGATCAGCCCGTCGCCGTCAAAGCGGCGGGTTGCCTTTCTTCGGTGCGCGTCTCAGATGACGGGCGGCGTTGCAGAAAGCGACTTGCCGGTCATCCGGCTGGCGGCCACCGCATAACCGCCTGATGCACCGTCGATGAAATGCATGTGGTCGCGCGAAATCGGCGTCGGCACGAAGCAGGTCATCAGCGCCGAGGCCTGCCGATGCAGGCCGTAGCGGGCAATGCCCCTGGCCCGCGCCGCTTCCAGCAACGTCTCGATCCGTTTCAGATGTTCGGCATCGACGTCGACCGTCATCTTCAGCCCGTCGTCGAACTTGCGGAAATCGGAATTGCCGGCGACGTCGCTTTTGTAGCGGCGCGCGTCGAAGCGGCCGAGCGGAATGCCGAGCCTGTAGAACAATACGGTAACGGCGAGCTGCAGGAAGATGAAGAGCTTCTGCCGCAACCGCCGACCGGCCGGCGCGGTGGCCTTGGCCTCGCGATTGATGCCGTGCAGCGAAAAGGCGAAGTTTGGGCCGCCGGCCGGCACCGGATGGCTATCGCGGTTCTGTTCGGTGGTGATGGCGACGATACCGTTGACG
The DNA here is from genome assembly GCF_017357385.1 of Rhizobium sp. NZLR1. Classification (NCBI taxonomy): domain Bacteria; kingdom Pseudomonadati; phylum Pseudomonadota; class Alphaproteobacteria; order Hyphomicrobiales; family Rhizobiaceae; genus Rhizobium; species Rhizobium sp. NZLR1. Next base: position 63,366 of record NZ_CP071634.1, read on the forward strand.
AGCTCGCGGAATTCTTCGCCCGGGCGGCCTTCGCCGGGAACCGCGATGATCGAGACGATCTCGCCGTTTTGCGCATCGATCGGGCTCCAGCGGCAGGAGAGGCCGGTGAGATCTGGGCGGGTTTCCGGGGCGGCGCGGTCGACGGCGTAACGGCCGAGCTTCATCTGTCTTTCCGCCCAGCTGGTGCCACCGCCCCAGAACATCGCATAGGTGACGTGCGGGCTTGCCGAGTAACGTGCGACGCGGACGTCGAGACCCTCGGCGCGGGTGTCGGCGACGGGAACGATGGCGATGCGCAGCATCAGGCTGAGATCTTCCTCGACCCAGACCTGCACCGCGGCAAGGGCATCGCGCGCCGCCTGCTCCAGCGAACCCGGAAGCGCGATCAGCGCACCGTCGCCGCCGAAGACGAAGGGATAATCGCCCTTGCCGACGGCATTCAACACCGCCGAAATGACGCTGGCGCCCGCCATGTTGACGTCCTTGTAACGGCCGCCGGCGATTGCCTGCGTCGAGCCGACGATGTCGGCGAGCGCCAGCACCCATCCGTCCGGCAGCGGCCGATAATTGGCGGCATCGGTCACGCCCTCGAAGACGCTGAACAGCGGCACGGCGGCAAAGAATTCTTCGTCGGTCACGGTTTTCATGTCATCCAGCTTAGCACAGACCCATGTTGCCACTGCAACGCCATTTCCCATTTACGGCAATCGACTTGGCAAGGTTTCATGTGTTAGCACCCGAGCACGATTTTTCATGACGGATACGGATTAGATGAGCCGCCTCGACAGCTTCATTCGCCGGTTGACGGCCCAACGCGACATTTTGAACGCGATCATCGATCTGGTCGGCGAAACAGAGGGTCCGGTGCTGGAATTCGGCCTCGGCAATGGCCGCACCTATGATCACCTGCGCGAGAATTTCCCCGGCCGCCGCATCGTCGCCTTCGACTGGGAGGTCCGCTCCTATTCAGCCTCGACACCCGCGGCGGAAGATATGGTGACCGGCAATATCCGCGAATCCGGCCAGGCCTTCCTCGGCATCGGCGCGGCCCTTGCCCATGCCGACATCGGCACCGGCCATGACGAGATCGACGCGGTGACGCTGACCTGGCTGCCGCAGCTGATGGCCGGCGTCATCGCCCCAAACGGCATCGCCGTCAGCGGCCTGCCGCTGGAGCATGCCGAACTGGCGGCGCTGCCGCTGCCGGAGGGAATCAAGGAAGGGCGGTATTTTCTTTATCGGAGGACATAAGCCGTGGTAGCGGCGACTGTGGCGACCGAGGTTTCAACAGAAGCGAGGCGTTGCCACGATTCTCTTCTCAGCCGCAGGGAAAAGGTGCCGGCAGGCGGATGAGGGGGCTACGCGGCACGGGGAGGCGTGTAAACCACCACATTATACGATCGAATTCCCCGGGCAACGAAGTTAAAAAATCTTTCCGCCCAAGCATCGCGTTTGGATGCTGACGCGATGCAGCTGCCTCATTGCAATTTATGCGTTTGAATTGTAGCTGTTTTTCGTCGGGCTGTAGGTCCGAGCCGAAAGGCGAGCGATCACCAGACTCGCCGCTAGCACAGATGGGGCATCGAAGTGGGGTTTACTGAAGCTGCCGGCACGGTTCTGGTGCAGAAATATGCAACTTTCTCCGGCAGGGCGTCCCGCGCCGAATATTGGTGGTATGTCTTATTCTATGTTCTAGTGCTGCTTGCGATGGGCATCCTGTGCAGTTTGGTCGCCGGCTTTTCCGACTTCCGGGACGGAGTTCCGCCACCGCTCGGCCTTCTCTTCTTCCTCGGCGGATTGATTTGGCTGGCGATGTTTTTGCCAGCGATAGCAGTTCAAGTTCGCCGCTTCCATGATCGCAACATTTCCGGCTGGTGGTATCTCGCGCTGTGCGTTGCTAATTTCGTTCCCTACATGGTCTCATTGCAGTTATTGCGATCCTGGTGATCAACGTGCTTCCGGGCACCGAAGGTCCGAACAAGTTCGGACGCGATCCGCTGCGTCCTGAAGCGCGCGCAGAAGTCTTTGCCTAACAGCATGGGCATCCGCAGCCTGCTGGTAGCTCCGTTTCTGCGGTTAGTTTCCACATGAGTTAGCGCCTGTTTTGAAGCAACCGGCTTATTGCAATTTCTGCGTTTGAATTGTAGCTGTTTTATCCGAAAAACGACTATTAAGCAGGACGTTGATAAGACTGTAGGCGCCTTGCTTGCAGCAGGCACAATGAGAGCGTTTCAAATGGGGTTTACTGAAGCTGTTCGGACTGTTCTGACGCAGAAATACGCAACCTTTTCCGGCAGGGCCCCCCGGTCGGAATATTGGTGGTTTCAGCTGTTCTATGCATTGTTGGCTCTCGCAATAGTAATTTTGGCCTTCGCGGCAGGCGCTTTTTCCGGTCAGCAGGGCGGAACATCTTCACTGGTGGTCGTCCTTATGATTATTGGCGGATTGTTGGCGCTTGCCCTCGTTTTGCCCATCCTATCCCTTCAGGTTCGCCGCTTCCATGATCGCAACATTTCCGGTTGGTGGTATCTCGCGGTGATCGTCTTGGGCATGGTTCCCTATGTCGGTACTGTTACCGGGCTCGCGATTACCATTATTTCCGTGATGAAGGGCACCGAAGGTCCGAACAAGTTCGGTCCGGATCCGTTGCGTCCTGAAGCGCGAGCAGAGGTCTTTGCCTAGAGCATGACCATCCGCAACGCCGGCCTGCTGGTGGCTTTGATCCTGGCCACCTCGGCTCCCTTTCCGCCTGCGCAAGCGCAGGACAGCAGCAGTCCGCAGGCCGAGGGCGATGCTCATCAAAGGAGCGCCGCCGGAGCCGAATATGCCTCGCAGTGCTTGCAGAACGGATTGCGCTGTACGCTGGTCTATGGCGACGCCTCCGCAAAAGGCGCACCGGCATCGAATACGACGACATCGCCACCGCAACGCAAGCCGTTGTTTGTCCCGCGGGAGTCGGTCGTCAGCGGTCCTCTGGCGGTTGCCGTCGTGCTTGTCGGTCTCATCGCGGTCATCGGCTTGTGGATCCGCTTCGGAAATGGCGGTGTCTTGCTCTCCTCTGCTCCTCGCGAAATGAAGCGGCAGGGGGAGGCGCCGGAAAGCTGGCGCACATCGGCCGCGGAGGCTGAGGAGAAGCCGAGCGATTTCCTGCAGCGCATTGCGGCCATGGCGGATCGACGGCAGGCGCTTGTCCTGCTGCTCAGGCATTGCCTGCTGCACGCGGCGGATATTACCGGAACCCGTCTTTTCCGTGCCGATACGGAACGCGCCGTTTTCGCCCGCCTGCCGAAAAATATGCCCGACCGCGAGCGGCTTGCAAATTTCCTGACTGCGGTGGAACTCGTTCATTACGGCGGTCGCAGCGTTGCGGAAAACCATTTCAGCACCCTTCTCGCCGCGGCGCGCGACCTTCTGTCGATCGGTAGATTGACCCATGCGTAAGTCGGCCCCCGTTTTAATCCTGGTTATGGTGCTTGTGCTGGTAGCGCTGGCACTCTTCTGGCTGCCGCGGGGCAGCGATTTCGACCGCTCGCCGCTCGGCAACAAGGGATTGGAATTGTGGCTGCAGGCCAAGGGAATCCCTGTCATCCGATCCGACCCGCATGTCGCCCGAGCGAGTTCGGAAATCTCGCTGCGCATCGTTCCCCTGTCGATACGCCGAGGCGAGACTGTTGCCCCTCAGGCGGGCGAAGAAACGGATGAGGCGGGTCCGGAAAGCTCAGTCCAGGAATCAAGTCGCTACGCGCTGCCGACGCTGATCATTTTGCCGAAATGGCGTGGCAGCGTGTCGACCGATGGTGTCGCCAGCGCAGCGGGACTGGTTGATCTCGCCGACATCCGCGGCGAACTCGACAGGATCGGTTATTCAGATTTGGGTCTCGATCGCAGCGGGAAGGGACTTGAAGAGGCACATCCGCGCCTCAAGCCGGACCAGCCAATCAGCATTGCCTTGTATCGAGCGCAAACCTTCGATCTGGCGAGCCTGCCGTCCTCGTGCAGGGAGCTTGCGGGCACGCTGACCGGTGCGCTGCTCATCCATTGCGAGAACTATCATCACGCTTATCTTCTGTCGGATCCCGACCTGTTGAACAATCATGGGATGGCCCTGGCCGATAACGCCTCCTTCGCCGCGTCGCTCGTCGCGCTGCTGCGCGGCGCCGGCGAGACGCGGCCGGTCTATCTGGATACGGTCGGCCTGCCTCTGGACAGCGAGAAACCGGTGGACGAGGGCAAGTCCTATGAGCGCTCTGCCTCCGATCTCAAGCGGTTTTTCGCCTATCCGCTGTCGGTCATCTGGGGAACACTGCTCGTCGTCGCAGCGATCTGCTTCTGGCGCGGCGCGTATCGCTTCGGGCCGCCTTTGCGTGAGGCATCTGCAAACATCGAGCTGTCGAAGACCGCTGCGATCGAAGCTACGGCGCGGCTGCTTCGTTTGTCGGGCAATGACGGGCGGATGGCCGGCCAGTTCGCGCTGCATCTGCTGGCCGATAAAGCGCAGCTGCTCTTCGGCTCTGGAGCCGGCAATCAGGCAGGTATTACGCGGCTGTTTCAACGTCTGGCGCGCAGCGACAAGGCAGGGGCGCACGCCTTGCACGCTACAGCCGAGGCGCTGATCGAACGCGGACATGTGATGACGCGGGCGGACCTCCACCGCCATCTCGAGATATTCAGAAAATTGCTAGGGAGCATTGAGCTTGGATCTAGGTGAATTTCGCAATCTTATCGCCACGGTTCGTGGCGAAATCGGCAAAGTGGTGCAGGGGCAGGATGCGATCATCGATCTCGTCCTGATCTCGATCTTTGCCGGCGGCCACTGTCTCGTCGAGGGCCCTCCCGGTACGGCCAAAACCCTGCTTGCGCGCTCGGTTTCCGCCGCTATGGCACTGGTCTATCGTCGCATCCAGTTCACGCCCGACCTGATGCCCGGTGATGTCCTGGGTGTTAATCTCTTCAACTTCCAGACCAATCAGTTCCACCTGACCAAGGGTCCGGTCTTTACCGATATCCTTCTCGCCGACGAGATCAATCGCGCTCCGCCGAAGACGCAATCCGCGCTCCTCCAGGCGATGAACGAGCGGATGGTCACGCTCGACGGAACCGATTATTCCCTGGGACCGGATTTCTTCGTGCTTGCCACCCAGAACCCGATCGAGCAGCAGGGCACCTATCCCCTGCCCGAAGCCCAGCTCGACCGCTTCCTGTTCAAGCTCGTCGTCGAATTTCCCGACCGAGATACGGAAATTGCCATCCTTTCCAAACACGCCAAGCAGGCGCTGCAATCGGATATGCGCAATGCCGGCATCCGCCCGCTCGTCACCAGTGCGACGCTCGCCGAGGGACGGGCGCTGATCGATGCGATCCATCTGGACAGCACGATCCTGACCTATGTCGTCGACCTGGTGCGCGCCACGCGCTCCGATGCCGATATTCTCTACGGCGCATCGACGCGCGCCGCCGACGCTCTGGCCTCGGCCGTGCGTGTGCGTGCGGCATTCGAGGGCCGGGATTACGGCTTGCCGGATGATGTTCAAGCATTGCTGGTGCCGGCGCTTCGCCACCGCATCATTCTCTCGCCTTCGGCGGAAATCGACGGCCGCACACCGGACGAGGTGCTCCGCAACATCATGAACCGCGTGGATGCGCCCCGTTAAATGCGGCCATCCCGGTATCTGATCGCACTTGTTCTGATTTTGGCGGCGGTGACGGTTTTCGTCAGCGTGTGGTGGCGCGATATGGGCTACCTGTTACTCGGCCTTTGGGTCGCGCTTGCGGCGTTGACGGCAGGCGATCTGGTCATGTCGGCCTTGTCGGGCCGGATGACGGTGGAATTCGATCTCCCACCGCAAGGTTTTGTCGGCCACACCGCCACGTTTATGGCCACTATCCGGCCGCGGAAGGGCGCAGTGCCTGACGATACCGAGATCCGGCTCGATTGCGCTCCCCAGCTTGTCGTCGGCGAAAGCAGATTGGCGAGCGCCTTGTCAGTCTCTGGAGAGAAATCTGCCGGGGCCTCTTTGGATCTTCACCTGACACGACGGGGACGATACGCCATCCATGACCTGTGGCTGAAGTGGCCGTCGCGGCTGAAGCTGCTCGAGATGATCGCGCGCATGCCGGTGGGAAAAGAGATCGCCGTTCTGCCCGACATATCGCCGGTGCTGTCAGGTGCGATAAGGACGCAGATCCTGCCGCTGGAAGCCGGTCAGAAAGATCTGCGGCTGCGTGGCGAAGGATCGGAGTTCCATCAGCTGCGTGAATTTGTAAGCGGCATGGATCCGCGCAGCATCGATTGGAAGCGGTCCGCCCGGATGCGCAATCTAGTGGTGCGCGAGATGCGGGCCGAACGAAACCACCAGATCATCTTGTGCATCGATTCCGGACGGCTCATGGCCGAACAGCTCGGCGGCTTCACCAAGCTCGATCGCGCCATCAACGCGGCATTGGCAATGTGCTGGGCCGGTGGCCTTGCCGGCGATCTCGTGGGTTTCTACAGTTTCGACAGCCGCCCGCGCCTGTTCGTGCCGGCCTTGCCTGGAAGAGCAGCCTTTCCGCGACTGCAGACGATGTGCGCCGAGCTGCGTTATGAAACCCAGGAGAGCAACCATACGCTGGGATTAACGCATCTGTCGGGGCGCCTGAAACGACGTTCGCTGATCGTGATATTCTCCGATTTCGTCGACAGTATCACGGCGGAGCTGATGATCGAGAACATTCAGGTGCTCGCCCGGCATCATTTCATTGTCTACGTCGCCTTGCGCGATCCGATGCTGGCAAAGCTGGTGGAACCCGAGGAGGTGACGCTGGACGCTATCGCCCGCTCCGTCGCAGCGCGCCAGATCCTTCAGGAGAGGCGCACGGTGATGGAAAAGCTGGCGCGTCTCGGCGTACTCTGCCTCGACAGCACACCGGAGGCACTGACCTCGGATCTTATTGCGCGTTACGTCGAAATCAAATCCCGTGAGATGATATGATGGATATCGGTATCGGCGACAGGAGAGATACGGGCGGCAAGGTCAACGTCGGCGCCATCCAGACCGATATGCTTCGCTCGGCGCGCTTCCGGGTGGAGCGCGAAATGCACTGGCGTCAGCTGGACGACCTCGTGACGCGGGCCGAGAAAGGTGGCGCAGCCGCCCTCGGTTATGATGAGGTCCGCAATCTTACCGCCGGCTACAGGCAGGCGATGAACTCGCTGAGCGTGGCCCGCGACATTTCCCTCGATCGTGCGCTGATCGCCTATCTGGAGAGCCTCTGCGCCCGGGCCTATCTGGTGGTCTATGCGCCGCAGGAAAGCCTCGGCGGCCTGTTCACCCGCCTGCTGGTGCAGGGCATTCCGCAGGCGGTGCGCCGATCGGCTTTGCCTCTGTTCATCGGTTTCCTGGCGCTCGTGCTGGGGGCGCTTGCGGGCTATAAGCTCTGCACCAGCGACCCCAGCTGGTTCTATACTTTGGTGCCGCCGGGACTGGCCGACCAGCGCACCCCGGATGCATCGGCCGATTATCTCCGCTCGACGATCTATGGCGGTGAAGGGCATGACAGCGACCGGCTCTCCGCCTTTTCCGCATTTCTCTTTTCCCACAACACCACCATCGTCGTGCTGATTTTCACACTCGGCATTTTCGTGTCGGTGCCGAGCTTCATCCTGACCTTTTACAATGGCCTGATCCTGGGCGCGTTCTTCGCGATGTTTGCGCGCAAGGGCTTGGGATACGACGTCTTCGGCTGGCTCTCGATCCACGGCGTAACCGAGCTTGCGGCGATCGCCATTGCTTGCGCGGGGGGAGCAAGGCTCGGACTTGCCGTTCTTCTGCCGGGGGCACGAACCCGCCGGGAGGCGTTGCGCCACCAGGGACGTGACGCCGTCAAGCTCGCGATTCTTGCGGCGCTGATGCTGATCGTGGCCGCCTTCATCGAAGGTTTCCTTCGCCAGCTGATACAGGATCCGATCTGGCGCCTCACCATCGGCTGGGGGATGGGCCTCTTCTGGGTGGGCTGGCTGCTGTTTGGCGGCCGCGACAGCAAAGTTTCGCGTGAGTCTGTGCGATGAACCAGTCAGTTCAGGACGGCAGCCGCGTCGAACAGTTCATCCCGCCGGAGGGTGTTCCGATCAGTTTCGCGATCGGCTCTATCGGCAGCCGCCTCGGCGCGCAAATCCTCGACATCATCTTCACCGGTATCCTCATCGTCATCTGCTCCTTCGTTATCGCCTTCACAGGGATACTGCCTTCGAACGTCGAGATGATGCTGATCATCTTGCTGGGTTTCTTGGTGCGGACCCCCTATTACATTTTATCGGAGCTGATCTGGAACGGACGCACACTCGGGAAAAAGATAACCGGCATCCGCGTCATCAACGCCAACGGACGACGGCTGACGCCCCATCAGGTTACCGCGCGCAACCTGATGAAAGAGGTGGAGATCTTCGCTCCCATGACCCTTTTGGCATCGATTGCCACCAAGTCGGGATTGGAAAACGCTTTAACGTGCGCCTGGCTTCTGGTGGTCGTGATCGTTCCGCTCGCCAACCGGCGCCGGCAACGGCTCGGCGACATCATCGCCGGCACGCTGGTGGTCGACAATCCGCGCTCGGTGCTGCTGTCCGACCTCGCACTGTCTGCGATTGCCGCCGCCGACTCGCAGCCGGCATTCGAATTTTCACCCGAGCATCTCGATATCTACGGCAAATATGAGCTGCAGACGCTGGAAGATGTGCTCCGCGACACGACGAAGAGCCGCAACAGCGTGGAGATCGCTCAGATCGTCCGCACCATTACCCGAAGGATCCAGTATCCCGAGACCGTGAAGCCCGGCCAGGAACTGTTCTTTCTCAACGAATTCTACCGCGCCCAGCGCGAGCATCTGGAGAGCCTGAAGCTTTTCGGAACGCTGCGCGAAAACAAGTACCATGAGCATACGAGGACAGAGGCGAAGAGGCTGGTTTGAAGCGGCTTCGCCATGCAAGGAAAGCCGTTATGTCCTCTGCTGCGGAACATAACCCTCATGAGGCGCAGGAATAGGACGTCGCTGAGCGCGAGGTCAGTTTTGCTTCGAAGTCGGCGGCGATTTCTTCCAGGGTTACGCTGCCCAACCGCCGCAGGAGCAGGGCCTCCGCCTCCTTCATCGCATCTCGGAGGACGGTATTCACCGCCTGTTCCATAAGGCATTTCGGCCGATCATCGGCGGGGCCGATAGCGAAGAGATGTGGCTCGCCGAGCGCGTTGTAGACATTAAGCAGCGTGATTTCCGACAACGGACGCAGCAGCGTCCAGCCGCCGCCGTGGCCCTTTTCGGAGCGGACATAGCCCTGTTCGCGAAGGCCGGCCATGGTGCGGCGGACGACGACGGGATTCGTGTTGAGCATCTTCGCAATCATGTCGGAGGTCGCCGACTGCTCATGCCGGTCCATATGGATCAGCAGGTGCAGTGGAAGCAAAAGGGCAGGACGACTTCACCAACCTGTCGTCGGGACAGGCACTCGCCTGACGCAGCATCTGCCATCGGGCGAGTTGATCAGGGCGCTGTTCGAAGACGCGCAGGCTGTCTTTGGGGCGCGCTCAACGAGTTCGTAAGTTGTGGATTTCGCGGCAGACAGTCCTCCTCCGGTCGACAAATGTGACGCGCGTTGGTGACCTGATGCCATTGTCGAATCACGCCCTCGATAGCGTGTCGGCCGTGCGCGACCTTTGCCGCCTGGAACCCGGTGGCTGGTTGCGCATTCAATCTCTTAGCTCTGAGGATATCGCCCATGCTGCGGAGAATTACGATCTGGGCAATCATTGCCGGTGTCTCGCTGGTGCCGCATGCCGCCTTTGCAGGTGTTGCCCAGATCTTGCCTGCAACAGGCTCTGGCGTCTCACTGTCCTTTTCCTATCAGATCGATTTGTCCCGCTCTGTCTTCGAGCTGCGCGATGAACGGAACCATCTGGTCGCCTGCGCAGGCGCCAAGGAAGGCCCTGCTCAAGGAGAGGTCATTGTTTCTACTCGCGACAGGCTGCGGCCAGGCAATTATACGCTCAGGTGGAGCACACCGACGACTGATGGCGATACCGAAGAAGGCTTCGTTTCCATTGAAGTTGGCCAATGAAATCGCCGTAGAGCTACCATGCTCGTGCCCGAATTTATGGGCGATACGAGAGCTTGAAGGACGACGGTGCCAGCGAAGACCGCTGCGATCCATTCTTCGAGAACTTTGGAGGGCTCTGGCGGCGAGGAACTATCATCGATCAGCCGGTTTTCGGACCTTGTCGTGAAGGAGAACCTCACCTAGTTGAGGATAACGCGCCGATCAATGCCGCTTCCAGAGTTCATGATGATCCTAACGCTGTCCGGCGTCAAAAAATCCTATTCGACCGCCGAAGGCCCGATTGAGATACTGAGGGGCGTCGATCTGGACGTAGCGGCTGCCGAAAGCGTCGCCCTGACGGGAGAGTCCGGCAGTGGCAAAAGTACGCTGCTGCATCTGGCGGGAGGGCTGGACCATGCAGATGGTGGCTCCGTCGTCATGAACGGCCGAGATCTTAAGCAATTCAGTGAAAACGAACGCGCACATTACCGCAGGACCAAGGTCGGACTCATCTTCCAACAGTTCAATCTCATTCCGTCACTGGCTGTCGCGGCCAATATCTCATTCCACGCCAAACTCGCGAACCGGTACGACCGCGCTTGGGAAAAAGAGTTGGTCGATAGATTGGGGCTGGGCGATTACACCGCAAGATACCCCGAGCAGCTTTCTGGAGGGCAACAGCAGCGCGTCGCAATCGGACGAACCTTGGCCGCTCGACCGCCACTCATTCTCGCCGACGAACCAACGGGCAATCTAGATGAGCAGTCCGGGGATGTCGTCCTTGACCTGATGGTCAGTCTGGCGCGGACAGCGGGATCGGCTCTCCTGCTTGTCACTCACTCTGCGAGGCTTGCAGAGCGTCTGGACCGAACAGTGGTCCTTCGCGGCGGGAAGATTGTCGGATGAAGGTTGTCGCGTTCGCAGCGCTTCTTTCTCATTGGCGCCGAAAACCGCTTCAGTTGCTCACCCTGGTAATGGGAATTGCGCTCGCTACGGCTCTTTGGTCTGGTGTCCAGGCAATCAACGCCGAGGCCAGGGCAAGTTACGCACGGGCGTCATCCGTTTTGGAGCAGGGCAGTCTTCGACAGATCGTCGCCAACAACGGTGGCGGTATCACGACCGAAATCTATGGAAACCTGCGTCGAGCGGGTTTGCAGGTTTCGCCGGTCATTGAGGGAATTTACCGTCTTGGAACCACGCGAATAAGGCTGGTTGGCATCGAACCTCTGACGATGCCAAGGGACACTCCGGGTGCGGCGATCGTCAGCGGCTCGGATCTCTCGGGCTTCTTTTCAGCCGGCGGACAGCTTCTGGTATCGAGCGCGACCGCCGAACGGCTGCGCGGGGGCCCGGACATGCCTGTCAAAGTCGACGACAATGTCCCCGATGGCGCCGCCTTCGTCGATATATCCGTCGCCGACAGGTTGCTCGAAAAGTACGGGAGGATTGACCGCCTGGTGGTTGCTGCCAATCAAGAGCTCAAAGCCCAAGCTCTCGACCGGATTGCACCCGGACTGACGATTCGCGAACCGGCTGACCAGCCAGACGTTGCCCGCATTACCGATAGTTTCCATCTCAACCTGACTGCTTTCGGCTTTCTCTCATTCGTCGTTGGGCTTTTCATCGTTTATTCGGCCACAGGCCTGACCTTCGAGCAGCGTCGTGGCACCTTCCGAACGCTGCGGTCCCTTGGTGTCTCTCTTCGGGCGCTGTCCCTCATGCTTGTGGCCGAACTCTCGGTGCTCGCGCTGGTATCGGGTTTGATCGGCGTCATCCTTGGATACATGATCGCTTCGCTGCTAATGCCGGGTGTGGCTGCCACGCTCCGGGGCTTGTATGGTGCCAATGTATCGGGTTCGCTTTCCATTCGGCCGGAGTGGTGGTTGGCGGGACTGGCGATTGCCCTTGGCGGAACCGCTGTCTCGTCAGCGCAGAGCCTTTGGCGGGTTTGGAAGCTGCCGATCTTGGCTGCCGCTCAACCGCGGGCGTGGGCAAGAGAGTCGGCCAGATCACTGGCTTATCAGGCCGGAGCTGGCGGAGTTTTGCTTGTCCTGGCCGTCGTCGTTGCGATCACGGCATCCGGCCTCGTGGCGGGCTTTGCGGTGCTGGGCTGCCTGCTGCTCGGAACAGCTCTTATGTTACCTGGACTTCTTGCCCTCATCCTGACCGCATCTCATCGATTGGCAGGAAGCGCCCTGGTAGAATGGTTCTGGGCAGACACCCGCATGCAACTCCCTGGCTTGTCGCTGGCTTTGATTGCTCTGCTGCTCGCATTGTCGGCGAACATCGGCGTCGGCACGATGGTTGCCAGTTTCCGGTTGACGTTTATCGGGTGGCTGGATCAACGCCTGGCCGCAGAACTTTACGTGACTGCCAAGGATGAGGATCAAGCTGCCCGGCTACGGGCGTGGCTTCCGCAGCGCGCGACAGCAGTCCTTCCAATCTGGAGCGTCGACGGTGAAGTCTTCGGTGAGCAGATCCAGATTTTCGGCGTTGCGGATGATCCCACCTATCGTGAGCATTGGCCCTTGATTGCTTCAGACAAGGAGGTCTGGGAAAAGGTCGCCGCGGGGCAGGGCGCTCTGATCAATGAGCAGATGTGGCGTCGCGGCGAAGCTAAGATCGGCCAGCCATTGGTGATGCCTGGTGGCTGGAGCGCGACTGTCGTCGGCGTGTATTCGGACTATGGCAATCCAAATGGTCAAGTGATCGTGGGGATCAATGGCCTGGTCGATCACTATCCCGATGTACCCAAACTTCGTTACGGCGTCCGAGTGCCTCCCGAGCGAGCCTCGGATCTTAAGCGTCAGCTGGTAGAAGATTTCGGTCTGCCGGATACCGCGATCGTTGACCAGGCCTCCCTCAAGCGACAATCGAGAGCCATCTTCGACCAGACATTCAAGGTGACGGGTGCGCTGAACGTCCTCACGCTAGCTGTGGCAGGATTTGCCATGTTCTCAAGTCTTTTGACGCTGTCAGGTATTCGGCTTCCTCAGCTCGCGCCGTTATGGGCAATGGGCGTGCGGCGACGAAACTTGGCGCTCTATGAAGTGGCGCGAACACTTGCGCTCTGGCTTGCAACATTTCTGGCGGCGATCCCGGTTGGTCTCGCCCTGGCCTGGGTGCTGCTGGCGATTGTGAACGTCGAGGCCTTTGGATGGCGGTTGCCAATGATGGTGTTTCCAATGGACTGGCTTCGGCTGGGAGCAATCGCCCTCCTGGCATCATTGCTGTCGGTGTTGGTTCCCGTTCGGCGTCTGGCCTCGGTCAATCCGGTCGATCTGTTGAGGATCTTTGCCAATGAACGTTAGAATGCAGGCAGTTGTCCTGATGGCTGTTGTTATGAGCTGCGCAAGCGCACATGCCTTCGCACAGGGCTTTGCCGGGCTGGGGTCAGATGCGCAGGGATTTGCGATCCCGAAACATGGCGGCACTCTCTCGTTTCCCGCCGATCACGGCGCTCATCCTGATTACCGGATTGAATGGTGGTATGTGACTGCCAACCTCACAGGCGAGGATAAAAAGCAGTACGGCGCGCAATGGACGCTCTTCCGATCCGCACTGGCCCCGGGAAACAAAGAAGGCTTCGCGGATCCGCAGGTCTGGATCGGACATGCGGCTATCACCACTCAAACCCACCAGTATGTCGCGGAGCGCTTTGGCCGGGGAGGAGTTGGACAAGCGGGCGTTGAGTCAATGCCGTTTCGGGCGTGGATCGACGACTGGCAGACGACAGCTGCTGATGGAGCAGGCTCGCTTGCTCTTGGCAACCTTTCGCTCTCCGCAAACGGGCCGGATTTCAGCTATGGCTTGCACCTCAAGGCTGACGGCCCGCTGGTGCTGCAGGGCGACAACGGCTTTTCCGTGAAGTCGGCTGACGGGCAGGCGAGTTATTACTACTCGCAGCCTTTCTATGAGGTCTCAGGCGCTATTTCGATCTCCGGGGCGCCGGTTGATGTCACGGGTGAGGCTTGGCTGGATCGAGAGTGGTCGTCGCAGCCGCTTGCGTCCAATCAGACAGGCTGGGACTGGTTCTCACTGCATATGGAATCCGGCGATAAGCTGATGGCTTTTCGCCTGCGTGACAACATGGACGGGTTCATCTCCGCAAACTGGATATCCGCGGATGGGCAAACCACACCTCTGTCGCAAGACGACGTTCAGTTGGAGCCAACACGAGAGGCAACGGTCAATGGGCACCAGATGCCGGTAGAGTGGCGTATCCGCGTGCCGGGTAAGTCACTCGATATCACGACCAAACCGTTGAACGACCAGTCCTGGATGGCGACTTCGACGCCTTATTGGGAAGGGCCGGTAAACTTCACGGGCACCACGTCAGGTGTCGGATATCTCGAAATGACCGGGTATTAAGCACTCACCTCTCTCATCGTTGACGAGATTTTTCCGGTTAGCTGTCTTCGCCAGGCGAGCGACCGTCCGCTCGCCTCCGACTTGCACTCTTTCAGTGCTCCACGTCGTGCAGGAAGTCACGTGGTCGGCAGAAACAGCACGTTGTACTGATCGTAATCGCCCGGCAGGTCGCAAACCTTCATCTCTTGCTCGCGGTCCTCGAAGATGACGACGCAATCCTCATAGAAGCCGGACAGCATCGTTGTGAAGGCTTTGGTTCCCTCCGCTCCGTAGAAGAGCGGGGTGAACTCCATATAGAGCGGCACCCGGCGGGCAAGCAGTGGCTGCATTGAGCGGCAGGCGACCGGTTCGTAACCCTCGATATCCATCCAAACGAGGCCAATTTCGGCTGGGTCGATCGAAAGGCCGGCGAGGATCTCGGGAACCGGTTTCACCGGCACGATGATCTTCTTGTCCGTCGAGCTTTGGCGGATGGCGCTGCTCTTGCCGTGATTGTTGCGGTTGAGAAAAAAGTCGATCTCGCCTTCACTCTCGCCGGCGGCGCAGTTGACGAGGCGGACCTTTTCCTCCAGCCGGTTCTGGCGGATGTTGAGGGCAAGCAGCGGGAAATTGCGCGGATCGGGCTCGATGCTGACGATATGGGCGTAAGTGCCGCTCAAGGCAAAGTAGACGGTCTGGGTGCCGATATTGCCGCCGATCTCGAGCAGCGTCGCATCCTTTCGCAAGAGGCCGCGCTCGCGCAGGATGACGATCAGCCGGTCGACGGCGTCGCGCTCGAAATGGCCCTTCCGGAAGACCTTGCGGCCGATATAGTCCGACGGCGAAAAAGTCATCAGATGGTCGCCGGCATCGACCGTCATCGAGACGACGCGCGGGCCGATAGTCTCGATCAGCAGGCGGCGGCCGAAGCGGGTGTCGAAGAGGCGCGAGGCGGCGGCATTGCGCGCCTTGCGCAGTCGGCGGCTCCAATATTTGGCGGTGAGCCACGGTTTGCCGGGCATCAGTCTCTTCCTTCGAGCGGTTCTGCCGCTTTCTCTCTCGGAATGACGTAGACTTTCAAGGGCAGAGCCCGGCCGCGCACGCTGATTTCACGGCTTTCGATGCCGGCGAGATCGGCGCCGGAGAGGGCCGCCACCGGTTCGGAGATGACGATCGCCGCTTCGAACTCTTTGGCAGCACTTTCCAGCCGGCTCGCCACATTGACGGTATCGCCGATCGCCGTCAGGCTGCGCACCCGGCCATAGCCCATCGTGCCGACGACGGCCGGGCCGGTGTGAATGCCGATCGCGATGCGCAGCGGCAGCGCCAGTTCGTCGGCGAGCTCTGCGGCGAGTTTCTCGATCTCGGCGACGATCGCCGCGGCAGCGCTGAGCGCCTGGCGGCAAGCTTCCTCCGGCGCGGTGTTGAGGCCGAAGAGCGCCATGGCGCCATCGCCGATGAACTTGTCGAGGCGCCCGCCCGCCTGCTCCACCGCCTTGCCGATGATGGCGAAATAACGGTTCAGCAGGAAGACGACGTCGAAGGGCAGGCGCGTTTCCGTCAGCGTGGTGAAATGGCGGATATCGACGAAGAGCACGGCGATCTCGCGTTCGCGGCCGGGGCTCGTCTCCTGGCTGTTGGCGGGAAGGGCCGCTTCGAGCGCCGGCACGAGCAGCGGCGCCACCGCGACATCGCGGTTCGGGCGAAGCTGGCAGGCGAGCCGCACATCCGGGCCGGCATTGATACGCCTCAGCGTCGTCTGTTCCATCTTGTCGGGGACCGGCAGGTTCCCGTAATCGCCGAGGATCTGCACGCGGCAGGTGGAGCACTGGCCCTTGCCGCCGCAGACGGAATAATGCGGCAGGCCGCCGAGCCGGCTTGCTTCCAGCACCGAGAAGCCGCGCGGCACCCGGATCACCTCGCCGCCCGGATAATGCACGGCCACCTGGTCGAGGCGCTCCTTCAGCTTGCGCCGGGCGCGGGCGGCGACGACGATCAGCAGCGAGGCCGAGAAAGCGCCGTAGAGGCCGGCGCGGATCGTCGAGACCTGACGGATAACCTCCGGGTTCGAGGCGTAACGGGTGTTGACGGTCGCTTTGTAGGGGCTGTTGGCAATCGCCTGCTGATAGGAGGGGTCGGCGAGCGTCCGGCCCATTTCGACGAAGCCGAGCAGCGAGAGCACGGGCACGAGGATCGCCAGCGCCAGCAGCAGCGGCGCGAAACTCGGGTACCAGGGGCGGTAGCGCAGCCAGAAATGCAGGCCGATGCAGCCATGGATCCAGACTGCGACGACACCGAGCGCCTGCCGCAGACCATTCCCCGGAGCCCTGATCCACAGCGACCCGACGACCGTCTCGTAATCATCGATATAGCCATAGAGCTCATGGGCGATGCGCGTGCCGATGACGTGATCGATGAGCAGCAGCGGGATCAGAAGGCCGAGCACAATCTGCGCCATTTCGCCCTTTGGCATCACCAGGCTGCGGCGCATATAGATGGCGCGCAGCACCAGCGCGATGTGGATCAGAACCGACGAATAGAAGATGGTCGTCCCGACGGGATTGCGCCAGATCGCCATGAACAGGCGGGCGGCTTTATCGGCGGCGGAGACTGAAATCAAACCGATCGCATGGTTCGACAAATGCAGCAGGACGAAAATGAACATGACGAGGCCGGAACCAAGTCTCGCCCTTCTGATCGTACGCTCCGAAAAAATCCCTGTGGCCGAGACCGTCGTCATGCATTCCCGTTCTTGTCGATGCAACCGCAGGCCCATAGAAATTGAGAAAGAGGCGGAATTGCTTCCATCGCCATCACATTCCATATGCTTATGCGCAAGTTTTAGAGAAATGGACAATAGCGGAGTTTCGCCACCGGGCATGCCGGTTGGAAACAGTGTGTCCTTACGTGAGGGTTGTGCATGCGGGTGGCTTTCTACGCGCCGATGAAATCGCCGAACCATCCGGTGCCGTCAGGCGACCGGCTGATGGCGCGGCTGTTGATCCGGGCGCTGGAGCACGCCGGCCATGAAGTCGAGATCATTTCAGAATTCCGCACCTATGCCGCGACACCCGAGGCGGCAGCGGCGCTCGAACCGGCGATCCGTACCGAACTGCAGCGGCTGCGGGAAAAATGGACTTCGGCGCCGCGACCCGAGCTGTGGTTCTGCTACCACCCCTATTACAAATCGCCCGACCCGTTCGGGCCGGTGATTTCAGCCGAATTGGTCATCCCCTATGTCACCGTCGAAGCCTCCTATGCGGGCAAACGCGACAGGACCGGCTGGGCAGGCGTACAGAAGTCAGTCGGCGAGGCGATCCTGCAGGCAGCAGTCAATATCAGCTTCACCGCGCGTGACCGGGCCGGGCTTTCGGCCGCCTTTCCGCAGGCGCGTCTTGCCGGTCTCCAACCCTTCATCGACACGGGGCTGTTCGAGAGGGTCTCACCGGCGCCCGATCCGCTGCGGCTGATGGTGGTGGCGATGATGCGTGCGGGTGACAAGATGGAGAGTTATACGATGCTTGCAAAAGCGCTGCTGCTGATCGAAGACCGGCCGTGGACGCTTGCCGTCATCGGCGATGGGCCGATGCGCCACGCGGTTCAGGCGCTGTTTGCCGGTTTTTCCACGGACCGCATCGAATGGCTGGGCGAGCGGGACGCGGCCGATATCGCCGAATTGCTTGGACGCGGCGGTATCTATGTCTGGCCCGGCTGCGGCGAGGCCTATGGTCTTGCCTATCTGGAAGCCCAGGCCGCCGGCCTGCCGGTCGTGGCGCAGGAAACGGCGGGGGTGCCTGATGTGGTCGAGGCCGGGGTGACCGGCCTGCTGACGCCGGATGGCGACCTCGCCGCCTATGCCGCGGCCATCGCTGCCCTGCTCGACGACGGGGAGAGGCGCGACGCCGTGGGGAAGGCGGCGCGGCGCTTCGTGCTCGGGCAACGCTCGCTGGCGAGGGCGGCTGAGATATTGGACGGAATTTTGCAGGACAATGCTGCAACAGGAGTAAGGCGATGACCGACAAGACGATCTGGGAGCCGCTGCGCCGCGAGCTTGACCGCTGGCAAGCCGCCGGCCGCGTAGCCCGCTTCTGGCTGCGGGATGACGATGCCGTCGAGCCGACGCTGGCGTTGGAGATGCAGCTGGCGCTGACGGGCGAGAGCGCGGTGCCGCTGACGCTTGCCGTCATTCCCGGCCTGACCGGCGGGGCATTGGCCGCGCGGCTGGCGGGGGAAGCAGGCGTCACTGTCGCCGTGCATGGCTGGTCGCATACGAACCATGCGAGGCCGGAGGGCAAGAAGCAGGAACTCGGCGGCGATCGGCCGGCAGACGTCGTGCTCGGCGAATTGGGCGAAGGGCTGCGGTTGCTGCAGCGGCTCCATCCCACCCGTTTCCTGCCGGTGCTGGTGCCGCCGTGGAACCGGATCGATGCCGCCCTCATCCCGGCATTGCCCGCGCTTGGGTTTACGGCACTTTCGGTTTATGGGCGGGCACAGCAGGACGGCCCGGTGCCGCTTCTCAACACCCATGTCGACATCATCGATTGGCACGGCACGCGCGGCGGACGCAGCGAGGCGGAATTGGTGGCCGAGCTGGTGGCCGAGCTTGACGACCGGTTTGCCGGCAGCGACGAGCCGATCGGCGTGCTCACCCACCATCTGGTGCACGACGCGGCCGCATGGAACTTTCTGTCAGCCTTATTCGCGGCGACAGGCCGACATCCTGCCGTCCACTGGTCGGCGGCATTGGCGCTTCTCAAGCGGTGAGAGTCTCGACGCCTGCGACGATGATCCGGCGATGCCGGACGAGGCTGGCCATCGGAAGGCCTCCGATGGCCCCGCTCATCTACGGTCTTCCTCGAACTGCTCGGCGTCCTCCACCGGCCGCAGCCACGGTTCGCGGCGCTTGATCCAGAGTTCGTAGCCGGGCACCAGGGGCGTCGGGGCTTCGGACAGAATGCCGAGCTTGATTTCTGCCTCCTCGTCATCGACGGAAAATAGCCGCGAACCACAGCCGCTGCAGAAATGCCGGCCTTGGAATTCGCCGGTTTCCCCAGAATGCTCAAACTGGCCGGCGGGCCAGATCCCGTAGAAGGTAAAGGCCGAACCGCTTTCCTTCCTGCAGTCCATGCAATGACAGATTCCAACGCGAATGGGTTCGCCGCGAACAGAGATGTGCACCTGCCCGCAAAGGCACTTTCCGGAAAGGTTGGTCATAGGGATATCCGCTTCATCGATCTTGCGATGCCGAGGAAACGGTCAGGACCGGCATCTGTTCCGTTAGCGCGAAAGCGGCCTGCAGCGCGCTTGGGGGCAGGACAAGAGCAGTTCAAAATCCGGCGCTAAGATCGAACGTATTGTGAACATCACGCAGCCCGGAGGATTCTGCCTGGAGGCGGCAATGGCCTGAAGTAGATGCCGGTGAGGTTATATGCGCCCAACTGAGCGGCGAGACGTGTTTGAGCAGATCGTCGGGGATGTTCGGCCCTGCTGGCGCAGATGGGCTGTCGCCCGGCTGAGATAGACCGCGTTCCAGTGGACGATGGGCGCTGACGACCAGATTTGAGGGCCGAGGCGCAGAATGCCTGGCTGCCGAAGGACCGGTCACGGATTTCGCCACGCTTGTGGAAGGCGCGTTTGAGTTTGTGGGCGGCATCGCAGCAAGTTTTTCGCGCAGCTACCGGCCGTCAAAGACGTCCGGATGGTGGGATTATCGTCAAATCAGCACTCGCTGTCTTTGGTTGATAAAGCCGCGTGTCACCAGGAACAGTTCCGACCTTTATATCGGCAGGGGAAGTCCAAAACCGGTCTGCCCGCGCCTTCGCGATCGAGCTACCCGTTACCCAAGAGGATTTGATCGCGCATAGGCCCCGGGCGATGTTCCCACGTGCCGGCTAAATGCCACGCTAAACGCGCTTGCCGAGCCATAGCCAACGCGTTGTGCAATCTCTGCGGTTGCAACATCACTGCGAAGGAGTTGCTTTGCCAGTGCCATCCGCCAGCCAGTTGCGTATTCCATGGGGGCTACACCAACCTCTCTCCGGAACCGCTCAAAGAAAGTTGAACGTGACATGGCTGAATCCTGCGCCAGCGCTTCCACGGTTATACTGCGACCTGGATGTTCGTGAATCCGGCGCAATGTGGGCGCCAGCTGCGGATCGGCCATGCCGCGCAAGAGGCCCGGTGGCGCAGCCGCACCGCTCGTTGAGCGTAACGCCTCAATCAACATCACCTCCAACAACCGGCGAAGCACCATTTCTCGGGCAGTCCGGTCGTGTCGCGTTTCGTCGTTTATCATCCGGACCAGCATGGTTAGGCGGTCTTCACCGCGGACATGAATGACCTCCGGCAATAGCGAGACGAGAAGAGCCTTGTCATCCGAGCCGAAAGCACAATGTCCAACCATTGCCTTGATCTCGGCCGGCGCATCAGGGTCTCCCAACCGGAATACACCCGGACTAGTCTCAAGACGCTGCGCAAGCGCTCCGCGATGCGGTGGTTCCAAGCTGCTCATTGTGAACGAGAAGACTTCCGGAACCAGCACGAAGTCACCGGCCGTCAGCAGCATCGGCTCACCACCTGTGATGGTCATCCGACAACACCCTTCGACCACGGCGCAATAGAAGGGGCTTCCGAGCTCAGTGCGCTCGACGAGCCAGCGGCCGCCGCCTGTCACCAATTTGGATATCGACGGGATTGGCTTCAGCAGGGAAACGACTTCTGCAATTGGGTCGGTCATGAATTGGACTTGTGCTAAACGAATTCGGACAAACGAATATAGATAGTCCGGTACAAGTAGTCCATCTCTTGGCAGCGTAATCGTCAGGAGACAGACACATGCCAAAGATCCTCGTCACCGGTTGCTCTTCCGGATTCGGGCTCGCCATCGCGCACACCTTCCTGCAGGCTGGATGGGACGTGGCCGCGACCATGCGCACCCCGCGGACCGACCTGCTACCGGATACTGAAAGCCTTAGAGTGATTGCGTTGGATGTTACCAATGCGGAAAGCATCATAAGGGCTGTCGAAACCGCCGGGCCGATCGATGCTCTGGTCAACAATGCCGGTGTTGGCATGCTGAACGTGCTGGAAGGCGCTGAGATGTCGAATGTCCGCGACCTCTTCGAAACAAATGTCTTCGGCGCGATCGCACTGACCAAAGCGGTCCTTCCGCAGATGCGGGTACGAGGTGCGGGCGTCATCGTGAATGTCAGTTCCAGCGTCACCATCAAGCCGCTGCCTGCACTATCCATTTATAGCGCCAGTAAGGCGGCTTTGAACGCTTTCACCGAAAGCCTTGCCCTTGAGGCCGCGCTCTTCGGCGTGCGCACGCGGCTGGTGCTGCCCGGCTCGGCTCCGACGACCGCCTTCGGGAAGAATGCAGTGGCACGCATGGGAATGGAGATCCCCCAACCTTACAGCGCATTCGTTCACGACTATCTCACGGCCTTGCGCACGGGGACCGAGGTGACGACGCCGGAAGATGTGGCCCAGGCCGTCTGGCGTGCCGTAACGGAGCCGGACGCGCCGATGCGGAGCCCTGCCGGGGCGGATGCGCAGACCTGGTTCCGCGAGACAGGTCATCCTGTGGCGTGAAGGCGACTACTCGGAAACCCAAGCTCAGGATATTCGACCATGAACAATCTGATCAATCTCGCCAGCCACATTCCCACGCCTGATGCCACTCTCACTGTAGCCTACACCCCAATCCGTTTGCCAATGGAAGGCCGCCAGCCGCTTGAACTGCGTTTAACCGCACCTGCAACGGGCAGCCACCTGCCCATCGTGCTCGTTTCGCACGGTTTCGGCCCCTCAAATTACCTTCCATCGAAGGACGGCTACGCTCCATTGGCTCAGTTTTGGGCGGAACGCGGTTTCGCTGTCATTCAGCCAACGCATGCAAGCTCGCGCGTCGGCGGTTTGCCTGCAGGCGCACCTGGCGCGCCTTTCTTCTGGCGCGAGCGCGTGGAGGAGCTGAAGGCGGTCATCGAGCAATTGGTTGAGGTGGAACATCAGGCGCCCGCTGTCTCCGGGCGGCTGGATCATTCCCGAATCGCGGCGGCCGGTCATTCCTTTGGCGGCCACACCGTTGGGCTTCTGTTGGGCGCGCGCGTGGACGGTGAGGATTTTTCCGATCCTCGAATTTCGGCGGGAATTCTGCTGGCTGCTCCTGGGCGCGGCGGAAAGGACATGACCGAGGAGAACGCAAGCCGGTTTCCCTTCTTCGATGTGGATTTTTCCAGTCTGACAACCCTCAGCCTTGTTGTCTGTGGTGATCAGGATGATCCGCATTTCACCCCGCGCGGTCCCGAATGGCATGCGGATGCTTTTCAGGATGGCCCGGGCGCGGAGGCACTGTTGATGTTGCGCGAGGTTGGACACGGGCTTGGCGGGATTGCCGGCCTTGACGCGCGCGAGACCGAAACCGAGGCTCCAGATGTACTGGAAGCCACGAAACGTTTGACCCTCGCCTGGCTTCAGACGGCACTTGCAGTCGATGAACATGCGTGGGTTGGCGCGTGCGGCGCGCTTGAGGGTCTTGCGGCTCCGATTGGGCACGTCACGCGCCGTACACACTAAGCCACATCCGGCGCCCCGGCTGCTAGCAAGTCACCTTCTGGCTGCTGAAGCGGAAGGGGTGTTCTTGCGCACCTAGATCACCACGATCTGGTTGTCGCGGGCGGCAAAGGATTCAGGGAATGCGGCCTGCGCCTGCGTTTCCATCTGCGCCAGCTGTTCGTCGGTGCGGGAGGGGGCGTGGTGGAACAGGGCGAAACGTTTGGCGCCGGCTATCTTTGCAAGCTCGGTGCCATGCTCCCAGGTCGAATGGCCGAAGCCCTTGAAACGCTGCATCTCGTCTTCATTGTAGGTGCAGTCGTAGACGACGAGATCGGCACCCTTCATCATCTCCAGCGAGACCGGGTCGTAAGCGCCTGGAATATGCTCGATATCATAGATCAGTGCGACCGAACGGCCCTGCCATTCGATGCGGTAGCCGATGGCGCCGCCCGGGTGGTTGAGCATGAAGGTCTTGATCTCGATGCCCTCGTGAGGCGTCAGCACCTGTCCGGAATGGAAATCTCGGAAGTTCATCGTCGCCTGACAGATGTCGGTCTTGACCGGAAACCAGGGCGGGCTGATGAACTGCTCGACCATTTCCCGCGTGCTCATCTTGCCGTCGAGATGGCCGGACCAGATGTTGACGTTGATCGAGGGATAATAGATCGCCTTGAAAAACGGCAGGCCGATGATGTGGTCGTAATGGCAATGGCTGAAGAACAGATCGACGTCGCTGACGCCGTCGGCGAGCAATGACAGCCCCGCCTCGCGCAGGCCGGAGCCCGCGTCGAAGATCATCCGATGTTTTCCGCAGCGAATTTCGATGCAGGACGTATTACCGCCGTAGCGGTCGAACTCGGGGCCCGATACGGGAATACTGCCCCGGACGCCCCAAAATTTTACCTGAAACAGTTCTGTCGTCATCGTTCTTCAAACCGGCCTTCCCGCATCGCCATCGTAATCATAGTTTATCCCGATGCGAAGCAGTAGAATTCCACGGGTTTGCCTGTGCCCCTCTCATTCTCCTAACCGCTAGCGGAAGAAGGAGTAGATTTTCCTAAGCAATCGGCTTTTGCGCCGGAAAGCAAGCCAGTATGGTTGGTTTTCGGTAAACGGGCTGCTGGGCGGGGACATTTTCCCGTAAGTCATGCCTATTAGATGGTTGCGCACGATTGAAAAAACAATTGCTGTCACCTCGCGCCAGAATTCAGCCTGCCAGCATCACGAATTCCACGCCCGAGAAATCAAGCACCCCGCGCAATGGAAGCTGTTTTTGCCAGTCGTCCCGCGCTCATCGCCCGGTTGAGCGGGCACTACCGAATGAATTGGAGAACTGAGCATTGGCGCAACCCAACCCCGCCAAGGTCCGCTTTCAATTTGTAACGCAACGCCCGCGGGATGATGGTTGCGGCGTTTTTGTCTTGCAGATGCTCACCGGCAGACCCTACGGCCAACTTGCCGGCATGATCGATTGGGGAGCACAGACCAATCATTACACCACGTGGAAAGAACTAAGCTGTGTCCTAAGCGAGTTGGGGTGGCGTATTGGCGAGGTACGCAAGGTGGAGAGCTGGAGTGACGTCATCGGGGTGGCGGTCGTCCATGTCGAAGGAGACCACTTTATCCTGTATGACGCTGATAACGGCATTTTCTATGACCCAGGCCAATGGGAAGGTCCCGATCTCGATACCCAGCTTGTTCCCCTGAGCTATCTTCCTGTGCATTTGCCAGAAAGTGCATAAACCGCCGACAATTGTTGGATCATCCAGCGGGCGTTGATTTCTGCCGCCGCAATTCCTGAGGCTGGACACGACAGGCATCTCCGCCGAGGTCGGTGTGACTCGCATCTGTGACCGAATAGAGAGCGCAAGCCTGACCAAACTAAAGGGGTATGTGGATCCGCGCACATTCAGTGTCCGCGGAAACCTCCATCGTATGAGAAAATTGGGTTCGGTATTGCGTGAATGCTTCCTTGCTTGGCATTGCCGAAAAGCGATATATCAGATGATATGAGAAATATAAGAGACTCGTGATGCTCCAGCCTGTTGTAAACGAGACCATCGCCGAGAGCAGCTACCGGCGCATTCGGGCCGACATCATTTTCGGGCGGCTGGCGCCCGGGCAAAAATTGAGACTGGAAAGCCTGAAGGAGGCCTACGATACCAGCATCAGTACGCTCAGAGAGGTGCTGAACCGGCTCTCCTCCGAGGGTCTGGTCGTTGCCGAGGGACAGAAGGGGTTTGAAGTTTCTCCGGTATCCGTCTCCGACCTCAAGGAGACGGCGGCAATGCGGCTTCTGCTCGAGACGCATGCCTTGGAGCAGTCATTCGCGCATGGAGACGTGGAATGGGAGGCGCCGCTGGTATCGGCCCACTACAAACTGGCGCGGATGGAGCAGGTGATGGCAACCGGCGACACCAGCAGGGCCGAGGACTGGAAGCGCTATGATTGGGAATTCCACCAGGCCTTGATTTCCGCATGCGGGTCGAAACTGCTGATGCAGACCCACTCGGGG
Organism: Rhizobium sp. NZLR1; assembly: GCF_017357385.1. Classification (NCBI taxonomy): domain Bacteria; kingdom Pseudomonadati; phylum Pseudomonadota; class Alphaproteobacteria; order Hyphomicrobiales; family Rhizobiaceae; genus Rhizobium; species Rhizobium sp. NZLR1. The sequence goes on from NZ_CP071634.1 coordinate 88,850, forward strand.
ATCTTCGACAAATATCTAAGGTATCAGATGGTCGCTTTGTCCTACCGGGGTGACGTCGCCGCCGATGAACACCAGCAGCTTCTGGATGCGGCCCTGCGACGGGATGCAGAGACGGCCAAGCGAGTGCTTGCGTTTCATATCCAGGGCGGGGTGGAACATGCGCTGGCCAAAGGGACATTGAAATAACAACGGAGGTCTTTTCAAGATTTAAGGCCATCACACTTCTCGGCGAAACCAGGAAAAGCCATGCTCAAGCAAGTCCACGACCCGGCTGAAACAGTAAGCGATGTCGTCTTCCGGCAGATCCGCGAGGATATCATATCAGGCATATTGGCGCCGGGGGCCAAGATCAAACTGGAGCAGGCAAAGGAGCGCTACTCGATCGGCATTTCGTCGCTGCGCGAAATTCTGAGCCGCCTGACCACGGAGAACCTCGTCGTCGCCGAGGGGCAGCGTGGTTTTGAAGTGAGCCCTGCTTCGCGGCGGGAGTTGCTGGAGCTTGCCGACCTGAGGATCGTTCTTGAAACGCATGCGATCGGCCCTGCATTCGCAGCCGGAAATCTCGAATGGGAAGGGCGCATCGTCGCTGCCCATCACCGGCTGGCTGCCGCTGAGCGCAAGCTGCTGGCGGGCGACGTCTCGCGCACGGTCGACTGGGTCCGATACGATTGGGAGTTCCATCAGGCGATCGTCTCGGCCTGCAATTCAGCGACGCTGATGGCGACATTGTCGTCGGTGTTCGACCGCTTCCTTCGTTACCATATGCTGGCCGAAAGCTTTCGCGGAAAGCCTGTTGTCGATGACCACAGGCTTTTGTTCGAACTGTCCATTCAACGTGACGTCGCCGGCGCGACCGAGGTGGTCAGACGGCATGTACAAAGCGGCGTAGAGCATGTGCTGAAGAGCGGCCGCATTCTCTGATTTAATAAGCGTCTTTCGGAATTCCTTCCGGACGCATCTGCCTTTTCAGCGCGGCGATCCGGAAAATTGCATTTGGCGCGCCATATCCGCGATAGCCGCGGCGCTCGACGATCTCGAAAAAGAAACCCTCGCCATAGGTTCCGCTATAGAGCTGGAAATATTCGCCATGCTCGTCTCGGTCATAGAGGATGTTCTCTGCTTTCAGCCGCTCGGTCATGACAGGATCGAGCCCGAAGCGGGCTTCGACGTCGTCGTAATAGTTCGGCGAAATGTGCAGGGACCTGAAGCCGCAGCCACGAAGTTTTTCGGCGGTTGCAAAGATGTCGTCGGTTGAAAATGCCAGATGCTGGATGCCGGACCCGAACTTCTCCGCAATGAAATGTCCGGCCAGGGTGCGGCGATTTTCGGCTCCGTTCATGGTAATGCGCAACTCGCCCGACTGGTTCTCGACGACTTGGCTGCGCACCACCCCGGCTGGATCGATGATGTCGACCATCGGGGTCTTATGGGTCTCGAAGATCGACGTGTAGAACAGAAGCCAGGTGAGCATTTCATCATAGCCGACCGTCTGGGCGACGTGATCGACGCGAAAAAGGCCGCCGTCCGCCGTCTGGGCGTCGTCGGTGACCGGCCGAAAGTCGATTTCGGAAAAGCGCCCCAAGGCGCTCTTGTCGTCGATCAGATAGACGATGCCGCCGCCCACACCCCGAATGGCCGGCAGTTCAAGCTCGCCCGCCGCGACCGGCTGGCTGAATGCCTCCGCATCCAGGGCAAGGGCGCGCGCATACGCCTTTGCGGCATCGTCGACGACCAAGGCGATCGCATAGGCAAACGTGCCATGAACGGCGTAGGCCGCATTGGCGAATCCCGCCTGATCGACATTGACGAGGATCCGGATCTCGCCCTGCTCGAACAGAGAGACTTTCTTGGTGCGGTGGACGGCAGTCTGCTTGAACCCGAGGGTGCGCAGCAAAGCCACCAGCTCGACTTCATCTTGTTCGTCCGTGGCAAACTCCACGAAGCCGACACCTTTCACGGCAGCCCTTTGCGGCATCGCCGCCCCGGTCATGCTGTCGGCGCCGAGATGGCGCCGCACCTGGTCGCCGAGATAGATCAGTGAGCGGTGGCCGTCGGCGGCGATTGCCCGCGACAGGCCGCCTCGAAACTGGTCGTTGAAAATCTCCAGCGAGAAATACCCGTCATAACCTGTGGCAGCGACGGCTTCGGTGAACGCCGTGACGGGAAGATCGCCTTCTCCAGGCATATTTCGGAAGTGACGGCTCCAATAGAGCAGGTCCATGTCGATCAGCGGCGCATCGGCAAGCTGGACGATAAAGATCTTCTCTTTGGGAAGCGAGCGGATGGAATTGACGTCGATCTTGCGCGACAAGGTGTGGAAGCTGTCGAGGATGAGGCCGACATTCGGATGATCGGCGCGTCGCACGATTTCCCAGGCGTCGCGGTGGTCGCTGATATGGCGACCCCAGGCGAGCGCCTCGTAGCCCACTCTCAGTCCACGCCGGGCGGCACGCTCGCCGAGTTCCCGGAAATCCTCAGCCGCACGGTCGATGCCGCCGATGGCCGCCGGCGAGACGTTCGAGCAGACCAGCACCAAATCTGTTCCAAGCTGCTGCATCACGTCGAACTTCCGTTCGGCGCGATCGAAGGTGCGGCTTCGCAGCGGCTCCGGCATGCCCTCGAAATCTCGAAACGGCTGAAACAGCGTGATCTCCAGGCCATGGTCGCGCACGAGTTTTCCGACATCGGCCGGGCTTCCGTCGAATGCCAGGAAATCATTTTCGAAAATCTCGACGCCGTCGAAGCCCGCTCGGGCGATTGCCTCGAGCTTTTCCGGCAGTTCGCCGCTGATCGTCACAGTCGCAATCGAGGTCTTCATATCAAAGCCCTTTCGGCATCCACCGCCAGCCGCGAAAACTCGCTCTCACCTATTATTGCAAATCTCGTGAGGAATTAAAATAGATAGAGGCATTATAAAATCTCATATGATTTTGAAAAACTCTGTTGATTTAGCCGTCCGTCTCTGGCAATCATTCCTCCCACAGTCAAAAGGTGAGGTGGCTGTCCGGTCGAATGACCGTCAAAGAGGAGGAAACATAATGTTCAAGTCTATGCTGACGCGCCGAAACGCCATGCTCGGAGCCGCAGCCTTTGTGGCTGCCGTCACCTTGGCGCAACCGGCCGCCGCGATTACGCCTGATGAAATCAAGGCTCGCGGTAAGATCATCGTCGGAATTCAGGGTGACAACCCGCCTTGGGGTTTTGTGACCAGCGGCGGCAAACAGGACGGCCTCGACGCCGACATCGCGACGCTGTTTGCCAAGGAATTGGGTGTTACCGTCGAGTTCGTGCCGCTTGAAGTCAACAACCGCATTCCGGCCCTCACGGCCGGCCGCGTCGACGTTCTGTTTGCAACCATGGCGATGCTGCCGGATCGCGCAAAGGCCGTGCAGTTCAGCAAGCCCTATGTGGCCAATGCCATCGTTCTGATCGGTCCCAAATCGGCAGAGATCAAGACGAATGCCGACATGGCCAAATTCAGCGTCGGCGTCGCCAAGGGTGCAGCGCAGGACACGCAGGTGACGAAGAACGCGCCTGAGGGCACGACGATCCGGCGCTATGACGGAGACGCTGCGAGCGTCCAATCCCTCGTTTCCGGCCAGGTCGATACGCTGGGCGGCAACATCTTCTATATGGACCGCGTCGAGAAGGCCCGTCCGGGCGAATTCGAAAACAAGCTTGAATTCCAGAAACTCTACAACGGCGCTTGCACGCGTCTCGGCGAGAAGGAAATCAACGCGGCGCTGAACACCTTCATCGACAAGATCAAGGCAAACGGCGAGCTCAAGACCGTCTACGACAAGTGGATGAAGGTCCCGGTCCCGCAATTCCCGGAAACGCTGGAAGGCATTCCGTTTGCGGTGAACTGAGCCAACGCTAAAGGCGGGACGAGGCCCGGGCCTTCCGGCTGATGATAAGGCCCGCTAACCACTCCTCCGTCATGCTCGGGCTCGTCCCGAGCATCTTCGGCGGCAGATCCTCGGCACAAGGTCGAGGATGACGTCCAGAGAGAAGTGAAGTCCTTATTTAGGACGGCGGGCATGCCCTGCCCATCAACGCAACCGCCATGCCCAAGGCCCCGAGGTGCGCGACATGACCAGAACCATCTTTGTGCTCAACGGACCGAACCTGAACCTGCTGGGTGAGCGCGAGCCTGCCATCTACGGGTCGACGACGCTGGCAGATATCAAGGACAAGTGCCTCGCAAAGGCTGGGAGTCTCGGCTTTGCCATCGACTTCCGCCAGACCAATTTCGAGGGCGAGTTGGTCGAAAGCGTGCACCAGGCCCGCAAAGGGGCCTGCGGTATCATCATCAATCCGGCCGGCTATACCTTCACCTCAATCGCGCTTCTCGATGCGCTGAAGATGTTCGATCCGCCGAAGATCGAGCTGCACATCTCGAATGTTCATGCGCGCGAAAGCATCTACCACAATTCGCTGATCTCGCGCGTCGCCACGGCGATCATGATCGGCTTTGGCGCCCGCGGTTATGAGCTCGCGATAGAAGCTATGGCCGACATGGCGGGAGCAGCGAAGGCATGAATTATAAGTTGGATTTCACCCCGGTTATCGATGGGCTGCCAAGTCTGCTGCTCGGCTGTCTCGGGACATTCCTGCTTGCCATTTGTGGAATGCTGCTGGCGATCGTCATCGGAATTGGCGGAGTTGCCCTGCGCGATTCTCCGCTGAAGCCGGTGCGGTGGCTGGTCATCGCCTTCGTCGAGTTGATCCGCAACACGCCGTTCCTGGTCCAGATCTTTTTCATCTACTTCGCGCTTCCGCTCACCGGCATCAGGCTGGATCCAACGCCGACGGCGATCATCGCGCTCGGCATCAATGGTGGCGCCTATGCAATCGAGATCATTCGCGGCGGCGTCCAGTCGATCCCGAAGGGGCAGATGGAAGCCGGCCTGGCGCTTGGCCTGCACAAGGCGCAGGTCTTCCGGCTGATCATCCTCAAGCCGGCGTTGCGGGCGATCTACCCGTCTCTGACCAGCCAGTTCGTGCTGTTGACACTGACCACCAGCATTGCCTCGGCGATCTCGGCCTACGAGCTGACCTCCGTTTCCCAGCGGATCGAATCGGAGAGCTTTCGGAGCTTCGAAGTCTACTTCACCGTCACGGTTTTCTATTTCGTGATTTCCTGGCTGATGATGCGCCTGTTTGCGCTGTTTTCGGCCCGCTACTTCAAATATCCCGTCAAGTAGGAGGAATTCCATGGGTCACGACGAGTTCGTCTTCCTCCTGATCGGCCTGAAATGGACCGTCGTCCTCTCCGCAGTCGGCTTTGTCTGCGGCTGCATTGCCGGGCTCGGTGTCGCTCTCGCCCGCGTCTCGGGCATCCCGCTGTTGGAACGCCTGACCGCCGGCTACATCGCCGTCTTCCAGGGAACGCCGCTTCTGATGCAGCTTTTCGTGACCTATTACGGTCTCGCTCTGGTCGGGCTGATGCTCGATGCCTGGGTGGCCGTCGCCATCGGACTGACGCTTCATGCCAGCGCCTATCTCGGCGAGATCTGGCGCGGATCGATCGAGGCGGTTCCGCGCGGCCAGACGGAAGCGGCGAAGGCTTTGAGCCTTCGTTATATCTCCCGCATGAAGGATGTCATCCTGCCGCAGGCGCTGCGCATCTCGCTGCCTGCCACGGTCGGCTTCCTCGTGCAGTTGATCAAAGGCACCTCTCTTGCCTCGATCGTCGGCTTCACCGAGCTGACCCGCGCCGGCAACATCATCTCCAATCAGATCTTCCAACCGCTGACGGTCTTCGGCGTCGTCGGCATCCTGTACTTCCTGATGTGCTGCCCGTTGACGATTCTCGGGGCGCGTCTCGAGCGAAGGTTCGCCGCCTCCGCGCGCTGATCCGCGTCCCCTGTTCCTCGATGCGGCCCTGCCCGCCAATCCCGGAGTTCTACCGATGACCAGTCCCATTCCCGCCCAGGCCGCAGAAACCATGATCTCCATGGCGCAGGTGGAAAAGTGGTACGGCTCGTTTCAAGCCCTTCACGATATCAACATGACGGTCCGCAGCGGCGAGAGGATCGTCCTGTGCGGGCCTTCCGGCAGCGGCAAGTCGACGCTCATTCGCTGTATCAACCATCTCGAGACCTACCAGAAAGGTGAAATCCGGGTTGGCGGCATCGTTCTGAGTGACCAGGCCAAGACCGTCGATGCGATCCGCCGGGAGGTCGGCATGGTCTTCCAGCAGTTCAATCTGTTTCCGCACCTGACCGTGCTGCAGAACTGCATGCTGGCGCCGATGAAGGCGATCGGCGTCGGCAGGGCGGAAGCCGAGGAACGGGCACGCGGGCTGCTTGAGCGGGTCAAGATCCTGGAGCAGGCCGACAAATACCCGGTCCAGCTCTCAGGCGGCCAGCAGCAGCGCGTCGCCATTGCCCGCGCGCTTTGCATGCGGCCGAAAGTGATGCTGTTCGACGAGCCGACGTCGGCGCTCGACCCGGAGATGGTCAAGGAGGTGCTGGATACGATGATCGCATTGGCCGACGAGGGCATGACGATGATCTGTGTCACCCATGAGATGGGCTTTGCCCGCCAGGTCGCCGACCGGGTGATCTTCATGGCCAGCGGCGCGATCGTCGAGGAAGCCCCGCCCGCCGAATTCTTCACTAACCCGCAGCACGAGCGCACCCGGAAATTTCTCGGAGAAATCCTGCGGAAGTAGGGGGCAGGGCCGATACCTCGCCAAATTCTGGGAGCCGATCATGAAGCCATTGAAGATTGCAGTCATGGGAGCCGGCCTGATCGGCAGACGCCATGCCGAGCGCATCATATCCGAGCCCGGAACGCTTCTCTCCGCCGTGATCGATCCGTCTTCGGCCGGTCACGACTTTGCCCGCAATGCCGGCGCCCGATGGTATGCGAACTTCCGGGATATCAGTGAGGAAGACAGGCCTTACGGCGTCATCGTGGCAACACCGAACCAGCTCCACGTCGAGAACGCTATGGAGATCATCGCCGCTGGCATCCCGGTTCTGGTCGAAAAACCGATCGCCGACGATGTCGATGCCGCCGCGGCGCTGGTTGCGGCCGGCGAGAAGGCCGGGATCCCGATCCTGGTCGGCCATCACCGGCGTTACAACCCGATGATCCAGGCGGCCAAACAAATCGTCGACGGCGGCCGGCTTGGCCGGATCATCGCGGTGCATGGCACCTTCTGGGTCGCCAAGCCCGACGACTATTTCGACATCTCCTGGCGGCGGGAAGCCGGCGCCGGCCCAATCTTCGTCAACCTGATCCATGATGTCGACCTCTTCCGATTTCTGTTCGGCGAGGTCGAAGCCGTGCAGGCGATGGAATCGCACGCCGTGCGCCACCACGCCGTCGAGGATACGGCCGTTGTCTCGTTGCGGTTTGCAAACGGCGTTCTCGCCACGCTTAACGGCAGCGATGCGGTGGCGGCGCCCTGGAGCTGGGAGGCGACCACCGGCGAGAACCCGGCATTTCCACGCTACAGCAGCCATTGTTACCAGATCGGCGGCACCAAGGGTTCGCTCGCAATTCCCGATCTGACGCTTTGGACAGCGACGTCGAAGCCGAATTGGCTGGAGCCGCTTGCCGAGGAGCGCGTACCCTTTGAAGCAGCCGATCCGCTTTGCCGTCAGCTCCGCCATTTTTGCGATGTGATACGTGGCGATGCCGCGCCCCTCGTAAGCGGGCGCGAGGGACTCGCCACCCTCAGGGTCGTCGAAGCGATCAAGAGATCGGCGTGCTCGGGGCAGATGGTCCGCCTCTCTGACGCCGTTGCCTCTGCCGATCCCCAGAAAGTCTAGCCACATGATCACCGGCACGACCAAACTCATCGCTCACCTCGGTTATCCCACCGAGTCGTTCAAGGCGCCTCTGATCTACAATCCGTATTTCGAAAAGACCGGCATCGATGCGGTCGTCGTGCCGATGGGCTGCCGGCCGGAGGACTATCCGGCGTTCCTGAAGCTTGTCTTCCGGCTCTCCAATATCCACGGTGCGCTGATCACGATGCCGCACAAGATTGCGACGATGGCACTGCTCGACGAAGCCTCGACCAACGCCAAAGTCGCGGGCTCGTGTAATGCGGTGCGTCTCGATGCCGATGGCAGGCTGATTGGTGACATGTTCGATGGCGAGGGCTTCGTGCGGGGCGTTCTGCGCAAAGGCAGAAAGGTCGACGGCGCCCATGCGCTCGTCGTCGGCGCCGGCGGCGTCGGCTCGGCGATCGCGGCGTCGCTGGCGCAGGCAGGTGTGGGCCATCTCGCAATCTTCGACGCCAGCGAGACAGCCGCGACCGCGCTGCTCGGCCGGTTGAAGACATATTATCCGCATCTGCACGTCACGACCGGCTCTCTCGATCCGGCAGGGTTCGATATCGTCGTGAACGCGACACCGCTTGGAATGCGGCGGGGTGACCCTCTGCCGATCGATGTCGACCGCATCTCCCCATCGACCTTCGTCGGCGAGGTGGTGCTGAGCAAGGAGATCACCCCGTTGCTGGAGGCAGCACGGGCTCGGGGCTGCGCCTTTCAAGTCGGCACGGATATGCTGTTCGAACAAATCCCCGCCTATCTCGAATTCTTCGAATTCCCAACAACGACGGCCGACAATCTGCGGGCCATAGCCAGGCTCGTTTGATGCTCGTTTCGCCTGAGGTAAAAGATCGCGACGGGCTTTAGACCACCCCAAGCCGCCTGATATTCCCCACTAACTCCCCCGCCAGCCGCAAGCTGGCGGCGGTTGCCATCGCCATTTGCGGCAGCAGCAGCCATTCGAGCGTCCAGGCGGCGCCGGAGCGTTCCTGTTCATGGACGAGGGATTGGTGAATGCCCGACAGCGCCGTGGCGTTGAAGCGGGCAAGCGAGACCAGCACCTCGGCGGCAACGGGGTTCTGTTTGTGGGCCATCGCCGACGAAGTGCCGCCGCCTGATATTTCTATCTCCTGGCCTGACTGGGCGAGCAGGGCGATATCCTGGCCGATTTTGCCGAGGCTGCCCGAGATCGACGCAAACAGGCCGGCAATATCGGCGATCGGCAGACGGCCGCTCTGCCATTGCGTGGTGTCGGTGAGGCCGAGTTCCTGGGCGAGCGAGGCACGGACGGTTGCGGCGTGCGGCCCGAGCTTGTCGAGCGTGCCGGCGGCCCCACCGAGCTGGACGGGAAAACTCTGCTCGGTCAGGCGGTCGCGATAGGTCGTCAGCGGCGCGCGCCACGCAGTGAGACGGTCGGAGACGCTGATCGGGATCGCCGCCTGCATGCGGGTATGACCCATCAGCCGGTTGCGGCCGAACTGGCGATCGAGCCCATCGAGCTCTGCGACGATGGCGGAAAGCCGGCCGGCAAACAGGAAGACGACGGCCTTCAGCCGGATCATCAGACTGGTGTCGATGACATCCTGGCTGGTGGCGCCGAGATGCAGGCTTTTCGCCGCTTCCTCGCCGACGTCGGTGCGCAGCTGCTTGATGAGCTCGGGAACGACGACGCCGTCGCGTGCCGTGGCCGCTCGCAAACGGGGCAGGTCGGGAGAAAAGCCGGCGCAGATTTCGGCGATCCGCCTTGCGGCTTCGGCAGGGATGAGGCCATGGGTGGCTTCGGCCCTCGCCAGCGCGGCCTCGAAGGCGAGCATGGCGCGAATGTCGGCCTCGGCGGAGAAGTAGGGCGCGATTTCATCGTCGCCGAGCAGGCCGGAGAGGAAGGGATGGTCGAAGGGCGATGCGGTCATGAATTGCTCGTTTGTGATGGAGGCCCCTCATCCGGCTGCCGCCACCTTCTCCCCGAGGGGAGAAGGGGTTTTGAGGCATTGTCCCGTCTCCTCTCGGGAAAGGGTAAGGTGAGGGGACGCTACTTGCACTAGGCCCTATCGGCAAGTTACTTGCCGGCTCTTAAATATCCAGAAACACCGTTTCCTTCGGACCCTGCAGATGGATGTCGAAATGGCAGGTCGCGCCGTCGCGGATGGCGACCATGGTTGCGACACGCTCGCGATGTTCGATGCGCTGAAGCAGCGGGTCGGCGCCGTTGGCCTCCGTCTCCTCCGGAAAATACACGCGGGTGTGCAGGCCGATATTGATGCCGCGGGCGACGATCCAAACTGTGATGTGCGGCGCCATCTTGCGGCTGTCCTTGAACGGGACGCGGCCCGGCTTGATGGTTTCGAAGCTGTAGACGCCATCCGCGGCGCGGGTCGGGCAGCGGCCCCAGCCGGTGAAATTGGGATCGGCTGTGCCGCGCATTTCCGACGGGCTGTTGTAAAGGCCGGCGCTGTCGGCCTGCCAGATTTCGACGACGGCATCGCGCACCAGCGCGCCGGCGCCGTCGAAGATGCGGCCGGTCACGGTGATGCGTTCGCCGAGCGTCTTGTCGTTGATCATCTCGGTGCCGAGATCGGTATCGTAGACGCCCGCTATGTCGCAGAAATTCGGTGTCAGGCCGATATGGACATAGGGACCTGCCGTCTGCGACGGAGTTTCCTTGAGATAGCCGAGCTGCTGCATGGTCAGTTGCCCTCCAGCCTGTTTTCGAACATCGTCGAGCGGCGGCCGCGCAGCACGATATCGAATTTATAGGCGCGTGAATCCATCGGGATGGTGTTGCCCCAGTCGAGCGGCGCGATCAGCTGCTCGATCGCCGCCTTGTCGGGGATCGTGCCGACGATCGGACATTTCCAGATCATCGGATCGCCTTCGAAATACATCTGGGTGATCAGGCGCTGGGCAAAGCCGTGGCCGAAGATCGAAAAGTGGATATGGGCGGGGCGCCAGTCGTTGACGCCGTTCGGCCAGGGATAGGCGCCGGGGCGGACGGTGCGGAAATGGTAGCGGCCTTCCTCGTCGGTGATCGTGCGGCCGCAGCCGCCGAAATTCGGGTCGATCGCCGCGAGATAGGATTCCTTCTTGTGGCGATAGCGGCCGCCGGCATTGGCCTGCCAGAACTCGACCAGTGCACCGGCAACCGGTTTTGCTCGCTCGTCGAGCACACGACCATGGACGATGATGCGCTCGCCGATGGCGCTTTCACCGGGGCGCGCATAGTTCAGGATCAGGTCGTTGTCGAGATCGCCGATGATCGAATGGCCGAAGACCGGGCCTGTCGTTTCGGAGATCGTGCCGTCGAGCGAGAGCAGCGCACGCTGCGGCGCGCGCAGCACGGATGTTTTATAGCCGGGGGTCAGCGCCGGCGCATGCCAGGCGCGGTCGCGGGCGAAGAAGGCGCCGGTCTCGGGCTTGCGGTTCGGTAATTCGGACATCTCTCCCCCTCAGGCCGCCTTTTCGGCGTCCATCTGTTCAAAGGCCTGCTTGGCAATCTTGATCGCGTGATTGGCGGCGGGAACGCCGGCATAGATCGCCACATGCAGCAGCGCTTCGCAGACATCCTCGCGGGTGGCGCCGGTATTGGCGGTGGCGCGCACATGCATGGCGACCTCGTCATCCTGGCCGAGCGCCGCCAGCAGCGCGATGGTGACGATCGAGCGCTCGCGCTTGGTCAGCCCCGGGCGCGACCAGACATGACCCCAGGCGGCTTCGGTGATCAGTTCCTGGAAGGGCCGGTCGAATTCGGTCGCCGCGGCTGTGGCGCGATCGACATGGGCGTCCCCAAGCACGGCGCGGCGGGTCGCCATGCCCTGCCGGTGGCGCTCCGAGGAGGAGGCGGTTTCGTTCATCGGTTGGTTTCTCCAGGCGGAAGAGATGTCAGGAAGGCGCGGATGATCGCCGTCAGCGCTTCCGGCTGCTCGACGCAGGGAATATGGGCGCAATCGGCGATCACCTCGTATCGGGCGCCTGGGATCAGCTTCGCGGTCGAAAACACGAGATCGGGCGGTGTCGAGCCGTCCTGGTCGCCGACGATACAGATGGTCGGGACAGTGATCTTCTTTGCCGCCTCGGTGAAATCGGCATCGCGGATCGCTTCGCAGGCGGCGATATAACCCTCGACCGGCTGGCGCGTCAGCATGTTGCAGTAACCGGCATAGGCGGTGCGTTCGGGCCGACGGAAGGCTGGCGTGAACCAGCGCTCCATAATGGCGTCGACAATGCTGGCGATGCCGTTTTGCTCGACCGCGGCGATGCGGGCGTTCCAGCTTTCCGAGGTGCCGATCTTATGGGCGGTGTCGCAGAGGATCAGCGCGCGGACCAGATCCGGCCGGCGCTGATAGAGCGACTGGGCGACGAGGCCGCCGACGGAGAGGCCTAAAATAACCGCATCCTTGACGGAAAGCAGATCGAGCAGCCCGGCGAGATCCGTTGCATGATCCTCGATCGAAGCGGGGAGCTGGCCGACATCGGAAAGCCCATGGCCGCGCTTGTCGTAAAGCACGATGGCGCAGTCGCCGGCAAGCCGCACCACGACGTCGCGCCAGATACGGAAATCCGTTCCGAGCGAATTGACAAAGACGATCACCGGCCGGTCGGCCGGCGCACCGATCACCTGATAATGGATCGTCACGTCGTTGATGCGGGCAAATTGCACGTCACTCTCCTCCTGAATAGTAAAATTGAATGGTTGATCCGGTTAAGTAAAATGATATTTTTCTGCTTTTCAATAACCATGGAGTTATGTGAGCGATGATCGACAGCCGCGTCAAGTTTCGCCATCTGCAGACCTTTGTCGAGGTGGCGCGGCAGAAAAGCGTCATGAAGGCGGCTGAATTGCTGCATGTCAGCCAGCCGGCGGTCACCAAGACGATCCGCGAGCTGGAACAAGCGCTGGGCGTTGCCGTCTTCGAGCGCGATGGCCGCGGCATCAAGATCACCCGTTATGGCGAAGTCTTCCTCCGCCATGCCGGGGCGGCGCTGACGGCGCTGCGCCAGGGTCTCGATTCCGTCGCACAGGAGCAGTTTGCCGATGCACCGCCGATCCGGATCGGCGCCCTGCCGACGGTGTCGTCGCGCATCATGCCGCGGGCGATGGGACTCTTCCTCAAGGAGAGGACCTGGAGCCGGGTGAAGATCGTCACCGGCGAGAACGCGGTGCTGCTGGAGCAGCTTCGCGTCGGCGATCTCGATGTCGTCGTCGGACGTTTGGCGGGGGCGGAGAAGATGGCGGGCTTTTCCTTCGAACATCTCTACTCCGAGCAGGTGGTGTTTGCCGTGCGCGCCGGCCATCCGCTGCTGAGCGGCGGGCAATCGCCCTTCTCAGGTTTCGGCGATTACACGGTGCTGATGCCGACGCGGGGTTCGATTATCCGGCCGGTGGTCGAAAATTTCCTCATCGCCAACGGCGTCTCCAGCCTGCCGAACCAGATCGAGACGGTCTCGGATGCCTTCGGCCGCGCCTTCCTTCGCTCAAGCGATGCGATCTGGATCATTTCCAACGGCGTGGTGGCCGACGATGTCGCCGACGGACGACTGGCGCTTCTGCCGGTCGATACCGGCGAGACCAAGGGGCCGGTCGGGCTGACGATGCGCGCCGATTCCGCGCCGTCCGTGCCGCAATCGATCCTGATGCAGACGATCCGCGAGGCGGCAGGAGAGGTTTCCTGACATAATGGAGGTGGGCCGATGGAGGATCAAAAGAAGAACCTCGGCAGGCGGGCGACGGAAGCGACGGTGAAATTCGTCGCCGTGCTCGCGGTGATGATCTTCGTCGCTGCAGGTTCGCTGTCCTATTGGCAGGGCTGGCTGTTCTTTCTCAATTTTTCCGCCTGGATCGTTGCGACGACAGCCTATTTTCTGAAATATGACCGCGCCTTGCTGGAACAGCGGCTGCATGTCGGGCCGGCTGCGGAGCGGGAGCCGGCACAGAAGCGCATTCAGCTTTTCAACGGCATCGTGCTGATTGCGCTCTTCATCGGCTCGGCACTCGATTATCGGTTCGGCGGGTCGGCCGTTCCGGCGTCGGTTGTGATTTTCGGCAACATCCTGGTCGCAGCTGGCTTTTACGGCTGCTTCCTGGTCCTGCGGCAGAACAACTTCGCCTCGGCGACGGTCGAGATCCGCAGGGATCAGCGGGTCATTTCAAGCGGGCTCTACAGCATCGTGCGTCATCCGATGTATGCGGCGGCGCTTGTGCTCTTCGTTGGCATAACGCTGTCGCTCGGCTCGTATTGGGGCTTGCTTGCCATCCCTCCTGCCTTAGGCGGACTCGTCGCGCGGCTGCTGGACGAGGAGAAGCATCTGGTAAGAGACCTGCCGGGTTATGCCGAATACCGCCGCAAGGTCCGCTACCGGCTACTGCCGGGATTATGGTGACGCCCGAACCGGTAGGCGGAATGACAACCTCTTGAAATCTGGTTGATGTACGCCCAGATTTGGACTATGTCTAATTCAAGACAGGAGGCTTCTATGCGGCATGCGCGACGCACCGAGCAACGAGAAGGCCAGGGGCCGCAGCGGCTGGAAACCGACCGCTTTGCCCCTGTAAATCGCAAAAGGCTCAGCGCTCCGGCGCTACGAACCTTTCTGGCGATCGCCGATCTCTGGGGGTTGAGCGAAGAGCAGCGCCTGCTAATGCTTGGTTATCCCTCCCGCTCGACCTACCACAATTGGGCCAAGCAGGCCCGCGAGCACGGCGCTTTCACGCTCGATGTCGATACGCTGACGCGGATCTCCGCCGTGCTCGGCATCCATCAGGCGCTCGGCGTGCTGTTTGCCGACGAACGCGCCGGCATCGCCTGGCTGCGTACGCCGCATCAGGCGCCGGTTTTCGGCGGGCATCGGCCGCTTGAGATCGTCACCAACGGAACCCAGGACGGGTTGATGACCGTACGCCGGTTTCTCGATGGCGCGCGCGGCGGTCTCTATATGCAGCCGAATGTGCTCGACGAGGCATTCACGCCTTACGAAGATACGGACATCGTCTTCCGGTGAGCGATCGTTTTGCCGAGGCGCCGCGTCCGTCCTGCCGGCTGATCCCGTCGCAATTTCCGCCCATCGGGCTTTTTGAGACGGTGGCGCGGGCGGCTGATCTCGACGCGGTGATGGAACTCGTCGGCTGGACCAACGACCGTCTCGTCGCCGACCGCATCCGCAGGCTTCCCGAGGATGAATGGGTCTACGGGACGCCGAACGCCAGTATCGTGATGGCGGCATTCCTGCATGTCGCGCCGGGAGGAATGCGTTTCAACGGCCCGGATCTCGGCGCCTGGTATGCCGCCGACCATCTCCGCACGGCCGCCGCCGAGGTCGGCCATCATCTCCGGCGCGAAACTGTCGCGCGCGGTGTCGCGACGATGGCCCGCACCTATCGAAGCTACGCCGCTACCCTCATTGGCGACTATCTCGACATTCGCGGCGAACAGGCGCTGCGGCCCCATGTCTATGACGGCACGAGTTATGCTGCGTCGCAGGTGTTGGGCGAAGAGGTGCGTTCGAGCGGCGGCGCCGGTATCCTCTATGACAGCGTCCGGCTGAGAGGCGGGGTGAATATCGCCGCGCACCGGCCGCGCAACATCCGCGACGTGGTGCAGGCCGATCACTTCGAAATCACCGTCTCCGCCACCGACCGGAGCATCGATGTCAGGAAGCTGGCACCCTAGACGACGAGGCGCTCGGCCCAGGCCTTGGCCGTCTTCGCCATCGTGGCGAGGTGATCGGCAGCGGAGAAGCCGGAGACTGTCTTGCGCGGCTTGAGGTCGTGGTCGCCGTCTTCGAGCCAGAAGAGCTCGATCCTGCTTGAGAGATCGTAGCCCGGCACCTCGTCGCGTGTGCCGAATTCATCGCGCGTCCCCTGGCAGATCAGCGCGGGCGTCGCCAGCCCCGTGAGATGGCCGGTGCGCAGCTTTTCCGGCTGGCCGGGCGGATGAAAGGGATAGCCGAGGCAAAGCAACCCGGCGATCTTTTGCTGACGATAGAGGTCGTCTGCCACCATGCTGGCAACCCGGCCGCCCATCGACTTGCCGCCGATGATCAGCGGGCCGCTGGTCCCGAGCTCGGCAATGGCCGCCTCATATTCGGGATTGAGCGTTTCGGCGCGCGGCGGCGGCTTGCGGCCTCCGGTGCGGCGGGCGGCCATATAGGCGAATTCGAAACGGGCGACGCGGAAGCCGACGGCGGCCAGCGCCTCTGCCGCGGATGTCATCGATGCGGAATCCATCGGCGCGCCGGCGCCATGCGCCAGAAGGATGGTGAAGCGCGCATCCTGCGGCCCCTGCAGCAGAAATCTGTCCAGCATCGGCAATCCTCCATTCCGTCATCGGAACCATGTCGGCGGCCGTGACTTTGTCCTTGAAAGGAGACAGACAATGTCGACGAATGACGAAAACGTAAAGCCCGAGCAGCGGCGACCCAAGGATGTCGGCGCCGTTCCCGAAAAGCCGGAGCCCGCCGACGCAGAATCGCTGGCGCCACCGACAGTGCAGCCGGCTGGAGCGAGCGATAAAAGCGAACGGCCGGTGGTCAATCCCGTGACCGGAGTGGCCTTCTAACGGCTGACTCTATTGCCGTGCGGGACAGTCCCTTGAAACCCAGGCCCAAAGGGTCCATATACCGCTCCTGCCTGAAAAACGGATGCGTATGGTATCGACGCCGTCGAGCCGTTCGCTGTCCGACAGGATAAGGGCGCTCCCCGCAAGGGTCGAGCGCCCTTTTTGCTTTTCAGACATCGCGCGGACCGAGGCTTTTGTTTCGCTGTGGTGGCAATCGTGAGGACCTGCCACCATACTCTATATAGCACTTCGGAATCCCGAAATTGGTTGCCGGATTGAAATCATTGCGTATTCTTTGCGACGACACCGCGCGAAAACCCCGCGGATTTCGGAATCCCGAAGCGGCGAATTTCGGGATTCCGAAGTGGGATTTTTTCCGTCCTGCCGTTTTTTCGCGGCGGCACTGTCGATTTTCGCATCCGCCGTTCGTCATTCTCACGATGTGCTGCAGCACGTCCCTTGCGCGTCCGAAACGATGCGTGGCAACAGAAGGAGGATATCGTCATGGATAATCAGCATCTGGTACCCGCCGCCGTGCTTGCGGCAAAGAACGGCGTCCGGTTTCCCAATGAGAGCGAGGTTTATCGCAGCGCCCGCGATGCGCTGCTGGCCGAAGAGATCGAATTGCGCCGGCACATCGAGCGGGTGGCGGTACAGCGCCGAGCGCTGCCCCCGGGCGGCGAGGTGACGAAGGATTACCGTTTCGAAGGCGCTAACGGGCCGATATCCTTTACCGAACTCTTCGCCGACAAGGACACGCTGATCGTCTACAGCTATATGTTCGGCCCGGAGCGCGAGCGCCCATGCCCGATGTGCACCTCGCTGCTGTCGGCCTGGGACGGCGAGGTGCCTGACATCCAGCAGCGCGCTGCGCTGGCGGTCGTCGCGCTGTCGCCGATCGGCAAGCTGCTTGCCTTCAAGACGGAACGCGGCTGGCACCATCTGCCGCTCTATTCCGACCCGACGGGAGATTACAGCCGCGACTATCACGCCATCGGCAGAGGCGGTGGCGATGACGCCGCCTTCAACGTCTTCACCCGGCGCGACGGCAGCATCCGCCATTTCTGGAGCGGGGAGATGGGCGGGGTGACCGCCGATCCGGGCGAAGATCCGCGCGGCGCGCCCGACCTGATGCCGCTCTGGACCGTGCTCGATTGCACGCCCGAAGGCCGGGCGCCGGACTGGTATCCGAAGCTGTCTTATTAGGGCAGGCGTCCCAGGCCCTCAGCCGGTGGAGCGGTTTCTCGACGCCTCGGCCCATTCGAGGTTGGCGACCGCAGCTTCCGGCAGCGGCGGCGGGTCGATGTCGTAGATATAGCCGGTGAGCATGTCGGCGGCGCGTTCCGTCGCCTTGATCTTCGCCTCGGTTTCCGCCACCGCCTTGGAGATCGCCTCGATGCGGGCGCGGAACATGTGGGCGAGCACATCGCGGCCGGAGTGTTTGCCGAGCCGCTCCAGATGCAGTCCGATGCGCGAGGCATGGCGCTCCAGCTCGCTCTTGCTGAACCGCGCCTTGCGCAGCTCTTCGGAGAGACTGTCCTGCATGACGGCGACGGGATCGAAGCTCCCAGGCGCGCGCTCGTCGAGCACCGCGTCGGTGACCAGCTTCTCGATCATCACAAGCGCCTGCAGCTCGGCGGCATCGGCGAATTCGACGTCGTAGCCGGTATCGTCGTAGACTTTGCGGCGGACCGGATCGAGAAGCAGCCCATAGGCTTTCTGCAGATGGGCGAAGGCTTGCGAATCACCACCCGAATCGGGGTGGGCGACCTTCGCCAGGCGCCGATAGGCAGCCTTCAGCTGAGCCTCGTTTGCATCGCGTTCAACGCCGAGAATATCGTATGGATCCGTCACGCCTGCTCCCTTGCCACCCAGCACGTCGTGGGCGGTCTAGGTCTTCTTCCGCATCAGAAGGGCGAAGTTTAGACCGAAAGCAGGAAAGACGTCCATGGCCTGAGATTGGAATGGTCGATGCGGATGTGTCGAAAAATCGAGGATTGTCCAATTGCTTCAAAATCTTGGGCTAAGATCAGCGTGTGGCGATCATGGCAAGATAACATTTGGCTTCGCCGTCGATTTCCAACGCGGTCCCGACCGCGTCGTTGATCAGCAGCGCATCGCCGGCCGCAAGCGCGCCGGTCTCGCCGTCCCGCCGGAATGACAGCGTGCCGCGATGGCAGAGCAGCAGGCATGTCGACGACGGCAGCGGCAGGGTCTTGCCGCCAGCGATGTCGAGCCGGATCAGCGTATGGGTAAACCCGTTGCGGCGGGTCATGACGTTGAGATCGGTGATGGCGCCGTCCTCGAGCCTGGCGGCGACGGGGATATCGGCCGGGAAGGCAAGCGGATCGTCTGCCGTCGTCAGTAGCGCCGGCGTCCGGCCTTCGATATCGAGCACCATGCCGTTGCCGTCGAGGATCGCCAGCGTGCGGTCGATGCCGGGAAAGATCGAAAACGGGCCGTCTGTCGCGACGGTCGCCATGCTGACGCGCCAGTCGAAACCGCCAAGGCCAGCATCTTCGGGCGAAACGGCGATCTCCACCGTTTCGCCGCCGCCGTTCTTCCACGGCATGCGCTTGTGATCGCCGGCGCGCAGGATCCTCACCGGGCTCAGTTCCCGAGAATGCCGGGCAGGCGCAGGCCCTTTTCCCTGGCGCAGTCTAGAGCGATGTCATAGCCGGCATCGGCGTGGCGCATGACGCCGGTCGCCGGGTCGTTCCAGAGCACGCGCTCCAGCCGCCTTGCCGCGTCGTCCGTACCATCGGCGCAGATGACCATGCCGGAATGCTGCGAGAAGCCCATGCCGACGCCGCCGCCGTGGTGCAGCGACACCCAGGTGGCGCCCGACGCCGTGTTGAGCAGGGCGTTGAGTAGCGGCCAGTCGGAAACGGCGTCGGAGCCGTCCTTCATGGCCTCCGTCTCCCGGTTCGGCGAGGCGACGGAACCCGAATCCAGGTGGTCGCGGCCGATGACGATCGGGGCGGAGAGTTCGCCTGATTTCACCATCTCGTTGAAGGCGAGGCCAAGCTTGTGGCGGTCGCCGAGGCCTACCCAGCAGATGCGCGCCGGCAGGCCCTGGAAGGCGATGCGCTCCCTGGCCATATCCAGCCAATTGTGCAGGTGCTTGTTGTCGGGCAGCAATTCTTTCACCTTGGCATCGGTCTTGTAGATATCCTCCGGGTCGCCGGAAAGGGCTGCCCAGCGGAAGGGGCCGATGCCGCGGCAAAACAGCGGGCGGATATAGGCCGGCACGAAGCCGGGGAAGGCGAAGGCGTTTTCGAGGCCTTCGTCCTTGGCGACCTGGCGGATATTGTTGCCGTAATCGAGCGTCGGAATACCGGCATTCCAGAAGGCGATCATCGCTTCGACATGCTCGCGCATCGAGGCGCGCGCCGCTTTTTCCACTGCTTTCGGATCGCTTTCGCGCTTGGCCTTCCACTCGGCCATCGTCCAGCCCTTCGGCAGGTAGCCGTTGATCGGGTCGTGCGCCGAGGTCTGGTCGGTGACCATGTCGGGGCGGATGCCGCGGCGGACCATTTCCGGCAGGATTTCGGCGGCATTGCCGAGCAGGCCGACGGATTTGGCTTCACCGGCCTTGGTCCAGCGGTCGATCATCTCGAGCGCTTCGTCGAGCGTCTCGGCCTTGGCGTCGACATAGCGGGTGCGCAGCCGGAAATCGATCGAGTCTGGATTGCATTCGATGGCGAGGCAGCAGGCGCCGGCCATCACCGCGGCGAGCGGCTGGGCGCCGCCCATGCCGCCGAGGCCGCCGGTCAGGATCCATTTGCCCTTGAGATTGCCGCCATAATGCTGACGGCCGGCCTCGACGAAGGTCTCGTAGGTGCCCTGGACGATGCCCTGCGTGCCGATATAGATCCACGAGCCGGCCGTCATCTGGCCGTACATGGCAAGGCCTTTCTTATCCAGCTCATTGAAATGGTCCCAGGTCGCCCAATGCGGCACCAGGTTGGAATTGGCGATCAGCACCCGCGGCGCATCCTTGTGGGTGCGGAAGACGCCGACCGGCTTGCCGGATTGGACGAGCAGCGTTTCTTCTTCGGTCAGCGTCTTCAGCGTCGCGACGATGCGGTCGAAATCCTCCCAGGTGCGGGTGGCGCGGCCGATGCCGCCGTAAACGACGAGTTCGTTCGGGTTCTCGGCGACATCAGGATCAAGATTGTTCATCAACATGCGCAGCGGCGCTTCGGTCATCCAGCTCTTGGCATTGAGATCATTGCCGCGGGGCGCGCGGATTTCGCGGATATTGTGGCGTGGGTTGGTCATGGCGGTTCCCCTGTCGAGTGATCGTTATCGTTTCAGGTCTGGCGCAATTTGTTCGATGCGCACCAGAATGTTTTTGAGATGGACGCGAAGTCGGTCTGCCCTCGCGGTGTCGTAGGCAAAGGGCGGTGTCTCGGTCTGCAGATGCGTCGACTGCGCAAGCTCCATCTGGATCGCGTGCACGCCGGTCTCGGGCCGGCCGTAATGGCGGGTCGTCCAGCCACCCTTGAAGCGACCGTTGAGCACGCTGTCATAACCTTCTGCGGCTTCGACGACGGTCAGCGTCGCTTGCTCGATGGCGCCGTCGCAGGTTTTGCCCATATCGGTGCCGATATTGAAATCCGGCAGCTTGCCTTCGAACAGGAAGGGAATGTGAGAGCGGATCGAGTGGCAGTCGTAAAGGATCGCCACGCCATGGCTTGCCCTGACGCGCTCGATCTCGGCGGCAAGTGCCGCGTGATAGGGCGCATGAAAATCCCGCAGCCGCGCCGCGATATCGGCTTCGTCAGGCGCCTGCCCATCCTTCCAGATCGGCTGGCCGTCGAAGTCCGTTTCCGGGATGAGGCCGGTGGTGTTCTGGCCGGGATAAAGGCTGACGCCCTGCGGATCGCGGTTGGCGTCGATCACGTAGCGGTGGAAGGTGGCGCGCACGGTCGTGACATTGTCGAGCAGGCCGTCATAGAGCTGGTGGATGTGCCAGTCGGTATCGGCCAGAATCCTGCCATTGTCGTTGAGACGGTCGGCAATCTCCGCCGGCACGTCGGTGCCGGTGTGGGGAAAGGCGAGGATTATGGGGGAGGTGCCCTGACGGATTTCGTATGGTGCGGTCATCTCAACCCTCCAAAACCGGCAAGATGCCAGATGAAACCGAGGCGTTCAGTGCGCCGGTCGCCACCAGCTCGGCGGCGGCGGCGAGGTCGTTGGCCATGTAGCGGTCGGTATCGAGGGTCGGAACCTTGCTGCGGATCGCGGTGATCGCCTTGGCGAGTTCCGGGCTTGTCGACAGCGGCGCGCGCAGTTCGACGCCTTGGGCGGCGGTCAGCGCCTCGATGCCGATGATGGCGAACAGGTTCTCGGTCATCCCGAGCAGGCGGCGGGCGCCGTGGCAGGCCATCGAGACATGGTCTTCCTGGTTGGCTGAGGTCGGGGTCGAATCGACCGAGGCCGGATGCGACATCTGCTTGTTCTCCGACATCAGCGCCGCCGAGGTGACCTCGGCGATCATCAGGCCGGAATTCAGGCCCGGCTTCTTGGCGAGGAAGGCCGGCAGGCCGTAGGAAAGGGTGGGATCGACCAGCAGGGCGATGCGGCGCTGCGAAATCGCGCCGATCTCGCAGACGGCAAGCGCGATCTGGTCGGCGGCAAAGGCGACGGGTTCGGCGTGGAAATTGCCGCCGGAGACGACGGAATTGTCCGACAGCACCAGCGGATTGTCTGTGACCGCATTGGCCTCGATCTCCAGCGTGCGGGCAACCGAGCGCAGCAGGTCAAGGCAGGCGCCATCGACCTGGGGTTGGCAGCGGATGCAATAGGGATCCTGCACACGCTCGTCGCCCTCGATATGGCTCTGGCGGATGACGGATTGTTCGAGCAGGGCGCGAAGTGCTGATGCCGTGTCGATCTGGCCCTTGTGGCCGCGCAAGGTGTGAATATCCGGATGGAAGGGCGCCGAAGAGCCCATGGCGGCGTCGGTCGACATGGCGCCGGTGATCAGCGCCGACTGCGCGGCGCGGTGGGCGCGGAAGAGACCGGCAAGCGCCAAGGCCGTCGAGGTCTGGGTGCCGTTGATCAGCGCCAGGCCCTCCTTGGCGGCGAGCACTACCGGTTTGAGACCTGCCCTTTCGAGGGCTTCAGCGCCCGAAAGACGTTCGCCGGCGAAGAAGGCTTCGGCTTCGCCCATCATCACCGCGGCCATATGGGCGAGCGGTGCAAGATCGCCGGAGGCGCCGACCGAGCCTTTTTCCGGGATCAGCGGAATGACGCCCTTTTCCAGCATGCCCTCGATCAGCCGCACCAGCTCCAGCCGTACGCCGGAGGCGCCGCGCCCGAGCGAGACCAGTTTCAGCGCCATGATCAACCGGACGATATTTTCAGGCAGCGGCGCGCCGACGCCACAGCAATGCGACAGGATGAGATTGCGCTGCAAGGTTGCGACGTCGGCGCTGTCGATCTTGATCGAGGCGAGTTTGCCGAAGCCGGTATTGATGCCGTAGACCGGCGCATTGCCGGCGGCGATCTCGGCGATCCGGGCGGCGGCCTTAGCGATGCCGGCATCGAAGGCGGGATCGAGCCTTGCCGGCTCGCCGGTCCAATAGATGATTTCCAAATCCCTGAGGGAGACGGAGCCCGGGTGGAGCGTGATGGTCATCGACCGTTCCTTTCGCCCTTGAAGACGCGTGTGTGAAGCGGGTTGAAGCCGATGCGGTAGACGAGCTCGGCGAGGCTCTCAATATTCCAGACGGCAAAATCGGCTGATTTGCCGGGCTCGAGCGTTCCGGTCTCGCCGATGAGGCCGAGCGCGCGCGCACCTTCGCGAGTGGCGCCGGCGATGCATTCTTCGACGGTGAGGCCGAAAAGCGTCGCCGACATGTTCATGGTCAGCAGCATCGAGGTGAGCGGCGAGGTGCCGGGATTGCAATCGGTGGCAATCGCAATCGGCACGCCGGCCTGGCGTAGCGCCTCCACCGGTGGCTTCTGCTTCTCGTGGATGGCGTAGAAGGCGCCGGGCAGAAGCACGGCCACGGTGCCGGCAGCGGCCATCGCGGCAACACCTTCTTCGTCGAGATATTCCAGATGATCGGCCGAAAGCGCGCCATATGACGCGGCGAGCCGGGCGCCGCCGAGATTGGAAAGTTGCTCGGCATGCAGCTTGACCGGCAGGCCAAGCGCCTTCGCCTTGTCGAAGACGCGGGCGATCTCGGCTCTGGAAAAGGCAATGCCCTCGCAGAAGCCGTCGACCGCATCGGCAAGGCCGAGATTATACATGTCGTCGAGGCCGGGCAGCACGACATCATCGAGATAATCGCCGTTGCGGCCCTTGTATTCCACCGGCGTCGCATGGGCGCCGAGATAGCTGGTGGCGACGCGGACCGGTCTCAGATGGCCGAGCAGACGGGCGCTCTGCAACATCTTCACTTCGCCGGTCCGGTTCAGCCCGTAGCCGGATTTGATCTCGATCGTCGTCACGCCTTCGGCAAGCAGCGTATCGAGCCGCGGCAGCGCCGCGCTGACGAGTTCCTCGACCGACAGCGCATTGGTCGCTTTGACCGAGGAGACGATGCCACCGCCGGCACGCGCAATTTCCTCATAGGTGGCGCCTTGAAGGCGCATCTCGAACTCGCGGGCTCGGTTGCCGCCGTGGACGATATGGGTGTGGCAGTCTACGAGGCCGGGCGTGACCCAGCGGCCTTCGAGATCGACGATGTCGGAGCGTTCGATGGCGGAAGCCGGCAACTCGCTTTCGGCACCGGCAAAGGTGATGCCGCCGTTTTCGGTGAGCACGGCGCCCTTTTCGACGATACCGAGCCCGTCCTTTTCAGGCGCAAGCGTGGCCAGGCGCGCATTGCGCCACAGCACTGGCCGGACGTCTGGGGATGAGGCTTCCTCTGAAAAATTGTTCCCGGTCATCAGCTTTGCGCCTTTCCTTATGTCGAAACATGTATATACATAATAAGCAGGTGACAAGAGAAATTTTGCGCGCTTTTCTGGAAAAGAAAGAGCAGCGGCGCGGTAAGAGGAGAGGGACGGCCATGACCACACTTCACGCAGGCACGGCACTGACGCCGAAAGGCTGGCAGAAGGACGTGCGGCTGACGCTCGAAGCCGGTCGCATTGCCCGGGTCGAGATCGGGGTTTCGCCTCAGCCCGGCGATGAACGCCACGCTCTTATCGTTCCGGCCATGGGAAATCTGCACAGCCATGCCTTCCAGCGGGCGATGGCCGGCCTTGCCGAGGTACGCGGCCCGGCCAATGACAGCTTTTGGAGCTGGCGCACCGTCATGTACAAGTTCGCGCTGGCAATGACCCCTGAACATGTCGAGGCGGTCGCCGCCAAGCTCTATGCGGAAATGCTGGAGGCGGGCTTTTCCCGGGTCGGCGAATTCCATTATCTCCACCATGACAGGGATGGCGGCATTTACGCCAATATCGCCGAGCTTGCCGAACGCATTGGTGCTGCCAGCGAAGAGACCGGCCTCGGCCTGACCTTGCTGCCGGTCTTCTACGCTCATTCCGGCTTCGGCGGCGCTCAGCCGATCGACGGCCAGCGGCGTTTCATCAATTCGCTGGAAAGCTTCGAAAGGCTGATGGAGGGATGCCGGGCGGTAACCAGCCGGCTCGACGGCGCCGAACTCGGGCTGGCGCCGCACAGCCTGCGCGCCGCAACGCCTGAGGAATTGGCGAAGCTTGTGCCGATGGCGGGCGACGGCCCCATCCATATCCATGTCGCCGAGCAGGTCAAGGAGGTCGAGGATTGCATCGCCTGGTCGGGCGCGCGGCCGGTGGAATGGCTGCTCGATCATGCGCCTGTGGATGAGCGCTGGTGCTTGATCCACGCGACGCACATGACCGACGACGAAACGCGGCGGATGGCGAAAAGCGGGGCGATTGCCGGCCTCTGCCCGATCACCGAAGCCAATCTCGGCGACGGCGCCTTTGCCGCGCCACTCTTCCTCGAAGAGGGCGGGCGTTACGGCATCGGTTCGGATTCCAATGTGCTGATCTCGGTGCCGGAAGAACTGCGCCAGCTCGAATATTCGCAGCGCCTGGCTCTGCGCGCCCGCAATGTCGTTGCAGCACCCGGCGGATCGACGGCACTTTGCCTGTTCACCCAGGCGCTTGCCGGCGGCGGTGCCGCTTTGAAGGCGCCCGCAGGTCTTGTTGAAGGCCATCACGCCGATCTCGTTTCGCTCGATACTGCGGCCGTTTCCTATCTCTCCGGCGACCAGATTCTCGATCACTGGCTGTTTGCCGGCGGTATTTCCGTCGATTGCGTCTGGGCGCGCGGCCGCAAGCAGGTGGAGGGCGGGCGCCATCTCAAACGTGACGCCATCGACCGGCGTTTCCTGGCCGCGATGGGTGAATTGCTGGCTGCCTGAAAAAGCGCTTTTCATGAGCAAGCATTCGAATTAGAGCGGGGGATCAATCGGAACGTGGCGATGAATCAAAGCAGGGATCCCACCTTGCATCAGCGCATCCTTGGCGACATCGAGGGCCGTATCGTCTCGGGCGAATGGCCGCCGGGGCATCGCATTCCCTTCGAAGTGGATCTCGCCACCCAATATGACGTCTCGCGGATGACGGTGAACAAGGTGCTGACTCAGCTCGCCAAGGCCGGTCTCATCGAGCGCCGCAAGAAATCCGGCAGCTTCGTCACCCAGCCGCAGGCGCAATCGGCCGTCCTCGAAATCCACGACATCAAGGCCGAGGTGCAGTCGCTGAACCTGCCCTATTCCTATGCGGTTTCGAAGAAGACCAGCCGCAAGGCGAAGGTGGAAGACAGCCGCCGGCTGGAACTGCCGGTCGCCTCTTCGGTCGTCGAGGTGGTCTGCATCCACAATGCCGGCGCGCGGCCCTTCTGCCTGGAGGAGCGGTTGATCAGTCTGGCGACCGTACCGGAAGCCGCCGATGCCGATTTCCTGATGATGGCGCCGGGGCCCTGGTTGCTCAACCAGGTGCCGTGGAGCACGGCCGAACACCGGATCCACGCCGTCTCGGCCAATGCCGAAGTGGCCGCGGTCCTCGACATCGCGCGCAATACCGCCTGTCTCGTCGTCGAACGCCGCACCTGGAGCGGCGCCGGCCCGGTGACGCATGTGCGCTTCACCTATCCGGGCGATCGTCACGCGCTGGTGGCGCGTTTCACCCCGGCATCACAGTAATTCCATGTTCCATATACAACATGGCGAGTGTTCTCATTCCTCGAACATCTTGCCGCTGCGCGCTTCGAGCCGGTAGCGATAGCCCGGATAGACAAGGCGGGCGGTCGACACCACCTGCTTTGCCGACCATGTGCGTCGACGGATCGTCAAGCACGGTTCGGTCTTCAGGATGGTCAGGAGCTTGCATTCCCAGGCCTGCGGCATCGCCGCCTCGACGACGTGCTCGGAGCCGCTAAGCGGGGCTGCGGCGGTCAGATAGGCATTCGGCGTCAGCGTCGTGAAATCCTGGCCGAGATATTCGGGAGCAGCCTCCGGATGGACGAAACGGTCCTCGATCTGCACCGGAACGCCGTTTTCGCTGTGGACGATCAGCGAGTGGAAGACCGCCGCGCCGATCGCAAGCTCCAATGCGTCGGCGATCTCCGGAGAGGCTGTTTCCTGGGCGAGAACGATGACCGAAGCCTCGTGGACATGGCCGCGTTCGGCGATTTCCTCGGCGATGTTGCGCACCTCGAACAGCGCCGAATAGCCCTTGCGCTCGGCGACGAAGGAACCGACCCCCTGGATGCGGACGAGTTCGCCTTCATTGGCAAGTTCGCGCAGCGCCCGGTTGGCGGTCATCTTGCTGACGCCGAGCTCGACCACCAGCTCGTTTTCCGATGGCACCCGGTATTTCGGCGGCCATTCGCCGCTGTGGATGCGGTCGAGGATCACCTGCTTGACGCCGGCATAAAGCGGCGTGCTATCATTTTCCGCCAACTCGCGCTTCATCTCGCCGGAACGCTTCATTGCCTATTCCTTTTGCACGAATGGAATTCGCCACCTAAATCGACTTTCCTCTTGCATATCACAAAATATCTCATATGGTACCATATACAACCTCCCAATCGGTCCGAAACATTAAAAGGACAGGAAAGGGCAAGCCGACGAAGATCGGCCGTGGTGCCGCAAGGTCTGTTTCAACTCCAGAGGAGAATTCATCAATGAAATTCAGCGCAATCCTATTTTGCGGCGTGGCGGCTTTTTCCGCCTTCGCTGCGCCCGCCTTTTCCAAGGACTGGACGAAGGCGACCATCACGCTTGAAGGCGCCTATGCGCCGTGGAACCTCACCAATGCCGACGGCACGCTCGGCGGCTTCGAGCCGGAGCTTGCCAAAGTGCTCTGCGAACGCGCCAAGATCGAATGCACGCTGGTCGCTTCCGACTGGGACGGTATGATCCCGGCGCTCAATGCCGGTAAGTTCGACGTCATCATGGATGCGCTGTCGATCACCGAAGAGCGCAAGCAGGTCATCGACTTCACCATTCCCTATGCTGCCACACCTGCCGCATTCGCCACCGCCAAGGACAGCCCGCTGGCCAAGGCTGCCGGCACCGGCGCCACGATCAAGATGACGCCCGGCCAGACTGGCGTGAAGGAGATCGATGCGCTGAAGGCCGCTTTCAAGGGCAAGACGATCGGCATTCAGGCGGCGACCGTCTACGCCAAGTTCGTCTATGACAATTTCGGCGACATTGCCGAGATCCGCGAATACAAGACCGGCGCCGACCGTGATCTCGACCTGCAGAACGGCCGCATCGACCTCGGCTTTGACGACGCCGTCTATTTCGCCAACGCCTTCCAGAGCGCCAATGGCGCACTCGACTTCACCGGTCCGGAGATCGTCGGTTCGATCTGGGGCGAGGGCGAAGGCCTCGGCGTCCGCAAGGCTGACACCGACCTACGCGACAAGTTCAGCGAGGCGATCAAGTCCGCGCTCGCCGACGGCACCGTCAAGAACCTCTCGATGAAGTGGTTCAAGGTCG
Organism: Rhizobium sp. NZLR1; assembly: GCF_017357385.1. Classification (NCBI taxonomy): domain Bacteria; kingdom Pseudomonadati; phylum Pseudomonadota; class Alphaproteobacteria; order Hyphomicrobiales; family Rhizobiaceae; genus Rhizobium; species Rhizobium sp. NZLR1. The sequence goes on from NZ_CP071634.1 coordinate 117,161, forward strand.
ACGTCAGCCCGCAGCAATAAGCGTTTCGGCCTTGCGGCCGCAAACGCCTGTCTCCGGCTTTATCGCCGGAGACAGCATGCTATTGTCAATCCGCAAAACACTGCCACGGACGGGGAACGGACGCTATGGCAAGCTTGGAACTGCTCGGCTTCGGCTCGACCGGATGGGGCGCGTTGCTCATTGCCGCTACCTTGATGACGCTGGCTGTCACGGCGACGGCGCTGGCAATCGGCGCGGTACTGGGCGCAATCGTCGCGGCGGCGAAACTCTCCAGCAATCTTGCCCTCGTCACCCTCGGCAACATCTATACGACCGTGTTTCGCGGCGTGCCCGAGCTGCTGATCATCTATCTCATCTATTTCGGCGGCTCCTCGGCCGTCACCTCGATCGGCAAGGCGATGGGTTACGAGGGTTTCCTCGGCCTGCCCTCCTTCATCGCTGGCGCGCTTGCCGTCGGCATCATCTCCGGCTCCTATCAGGCGGAGGTGTTTCGCGGCGCTTTCCACGCCATTTCCAAAGGCGAACTTGAGGCGGCCTCGGCAATCGGCATGCATCGCGGCATGCGGCTGCGCCGTATCATCATGCCGCAGGTGTTTCGCCTCGCCATTCCCGGCCTCGGCAATGTCTGGCAGCTCAGCCTCAAGGATTCCGCACTGATTTCCGTCACCGGCCTTGCCGAACTGATGCGCACCAGCCAGGTCGCGGCGGGCTCGACCCGGCAATATTTCCTGTTCTTCATCGCCGGCGGCTGCCTCTATCTGATCCTGACCAGCCTTTCCGACCGGATCTTCAACGGTGCGGAACGCCGCGCCAACCGCAGCATGCCGGCAGCCGCCATGGGCCAGACGTAAGGAGGCGATGATGGATTTCACCTTTCTAGCTTCGACCATGGTCACCCTGCTCAAGGCGGTGCCGACGACGCTGATCCTGTTTTCGCTGTCGATCTTCTTTGGCGGCCTGCTGGCGCTCGTCATCGTCTCGATGCGGGTCAGCGGCAACCCGCTGCTTTCGGGGTTCGCCAAGGGTTATATCTTCATCTTCCGCGGCTCGCCGCTGCTGATCCAGATGTTCCTGGTGTTTTACGGCCTCGGCCAGTTCGGCGTCATCCGCTATTCCTTCCTGTGGCCGTTCCTGCGCGAGCCGATGGTCTGCGCCGTGCTGTCGCTGGCGCTCTGCACCGCCGGCTACACGGCGGAGATTTTTCGCGGCGGCATCCGCGCCGTTTCGCCGAAGGAGATCGAGGCGGCCCGCTCGATCGGCATGTCCGGCCCCCTGCTGGTGCGCCGCATCCTGGCGCCGATTGCCTTCCGCCATGCGCTGCCGGCCTATTCCACCGAGATCGTGCTGATGATGAAGTCGACGGCGCTCGCAAGCCTCGTCACCGTCTGGGAGGTCACCGGTGTGGCCCAGCGGCTGATTTCGCAGACCTACCGGACGATGGAGGTCTTTCTCTGCGCGGCGATCATCTATCTCGTTTTGAACTTCATCATCCTGCAGGGCATGGCCCTGCTCGAATATTCGCTGTCCCGACACCGCCGCGCGGCCCCGCAGGCGCTGAAAGCGTAAGCGGTCTTTGAACCGATTGGAGCAACCATGCCAGGCGTCACCCGACTTTCGGTCCGCAATATCCGCAAGAGCTTCGGCACGCACGAGGTGCTGCGCGGCATTTCCCTCAATGCTGAGGACGGCGATGTGATTTCGCTGCTCGGCGCCTCAGGCTCCGGCAAATCGACCTTTCTGCGCTGCATCAACATGCTCGAAACCGCAAGCGATGGCGAGATCTGGGTCGATGGCGAGCACATCGAGATGGTGCACAAAAACGGGCGCAGCAAACCGGCGAGCCAGAAGCAGGTGGACCACATCCGCTCCGAACTCGGTATGGTGTTCCAGTCCTTCAATCTCTGGTCCCATATGACGATCCTGCAGAACGTCATTGAAGGGCCGATCCATGTGCTCAAACGACCACGTGCCGACTGCATCGCCGAGGCCGAAGCGCTGCTCGAAAAGGTCGGCATCGCAGACAAGCGCCATGCCTATCCCGCCCATCTCTCCGGCGGCCAGCAGCAGCGCGCCGCGATCGCCCGCGCGCTGGCGATGAAGCCGAAGGTGATGCTCTTCGACGAGCCGACCTCGGCCCTTGATCCGGAACTCGTCGGCGAGGTGCTGCGCGTCATGCGCGCGCTTGCCGAGGAAGGCATGACCATGCTCGTCGTCACCCATGAGATGAGCTTTGCCCGCAATGTTTCCAACCGCGTCGTCTTCATGCGCGAAGGGCTGATCGAAAGCAGCGGCAAGCCGGACGACATGTTCACCGGCGGCGCCACACCCGCCTTCCGCCAGTTCATCGGCCATTTCGGAAGCGGTCAATGACCAAAACCATCGAGACCCTGCTGACCTGGTGCGATGTTGCCCGCGTCGGGGCAGGGGAGGCGCTGGCACTATCGCCCGCCGCCTGGGCGCGCGTCGAGCAGGCAAGCCGCATCGTCGCCGCAATCGTCGAGACCGGCATGCGTGCCTACGGCGTCAACACCGGCGTCGGGGCGCTGGCGGATACGGTGGTCGATCGGGTCTCGCAGAGCCTTTTGTCGCGCAGCATCGTGCTCAGCCATGCGTGCGGCGTGGGGCCGTTGCTGGGCGGTCGCGAAGTGCGGGCCATCATCGCCGCTCAGATTGCCAATTTCGCCCACGGCCATTCCGGCGTACGGCGTGATGTCGTCGAGCACCTCACAGCCATGCTGGAGCATGACTGCATTCCCGACGTGCCGTCCAAGGGCTCCGCCGGTTATCTCGTCCACAATGCCCATATTGCGCTTGTTCTGATCGGCGAAGGCAGCGCCACGCTTGCCGGCCGGCGCATGAGCGGCCGCGAGGCGCTGGCGGCGATCGGCCTTCAGCCGCTGGTGCTCGGTGCCAAGGAGGGCTTGAGCCTCGTCAACGGCACGGCCTGCGCCACGGGGCTGACCGCCACAGCACTTTCTCGCGCCGAACGGCTGCTCGACTGGGCCGATGCGATCGCGGCGCTGACGCTCGAAGCGGCAGGCTGCCAGATCGCCGCTTTCGACGAGGCGGTGCTGGCGCTGCGCCCGTCGGCGGGGATCGAAAAGGTGGGCGCGACGCTGCGGGCCCGGCTTTTCGGCAGCGGCCTTGTCGCCGCCGCCTTCGGCGGGCGCACCCAGGATGCGCTCAGCCTTCGTTCGGTGCCGCATGCGCATGGCGCCGCCCGTGACGTTTTCGACAATTCCGCCCGTATCGTCGATCAGGAACTTGCCTCGGTAACGGACAATCCCGCCGTCTCCGGCACGCCCGAACATCCGATCGTCTCCTCCGAGGCGCATGCGGTCGCCGCGGCGCTCGGGCAGGCGGCCGATAGCCTCGCCATTGCGCTGGCGCAGATCGGCGCGATCAGCGAACGGCGCATGGACCGGCTGGTCAATCCGCTGGTGAGCGGCCTGCCGCCGTTTCTGGCGAGTGACGCCGGCAGCCATTCCGGCTTCATGATCGCGCAATATACCGCAGCCGCACTCAGCAACGACAACCGCCGGCTTGCCGCCCCCGCGGCCATGGACGGCGGCCTCACCTCCGGCCTGCAGGAGGATTTCCTCGCCCATCCGACAGCTGCCGCCGGCAAGCTGCTCACGGTCATCGACAATGCCGAATATATCCTGGCGATCGAGCTGATGGCCGCTGCCCAGGCGCATGATTTCCTGACTGCGACGGCGCCGCGGGCGGCGGGCACGGATCTGGTTTACCAAGTCGTGCGCCAGCGTATCTCCCATTATGGCGACGAACGGCCGCTCAACGGCGATATCGAGGCCGTGCGCAACCTGATCCGCGAGACGGTGCCGCCGCCGATCGGCTGAACCGGGAAGATTGTCAGAACGGCTTGCTGGTTGCCGAATCCTGCTTGGCCTTTTCGCCGGCGCCGAGCCGCTTGAGGCACTGGGCGAAGGTGGGGTAGAGCTGATCCACCCGCGAGAGCGGCAGCGTCCAGTCGCCTTCGTCGCCGGCAAAGGTCAGCTGCACGTCAGGAGTTCCGGCAAAGGAATTCTTGATGATCTTCTTCAGTCCGCCGCTTCCTTTGCTGGCCGGTGGCCAGAGGCGAAGCGTGGTCTTGTCGAAGAATTCGGCGGCGACCACTTTCGTCATCGAACGATCGGTCAGCGTCACCTCGGTCGTGGTGCCGGCCGGAATGTCCCAGGTGTCCTTGGTGACCAGCCAGAAAGTCTCGGTGGCGCTCTGGCGGAATTCCACGGTCTTGCCGAGCTCGCTGTTCCACAGCAGCCGGCAATAGGCAGGGCGCTCGCCGGCAAAGCCGACCGACCATTGTCTTGCGTCGCCCATCCATTCGGTCTCGCCCAAGGCGGCGACCGGCTGCAGGACGGCCGCCATCAGAACCATCGAGGTCAGAATTTTCATCGCCGAAACCATCTCCAGGACAATCGGCTCCAGCCATAGCAAAAGAAGGTTGAGCTTTTGCTACCGAGCCTTCCGCGAGGGGTGGTGGCGCCCACCGAAATGTCTCCGAATGCCGCACGGTCTTGATTTTGCGGCTGGCCTTGCCGATGTGGCGTAGATCGACATGAAGTTAAGGGAGCTCGACGGCAGGCATGAGTGAGGTTCAACGACGCGGATTTTTGGCGAGGCTCACCGCATATGAGCCGCTGACGCTGATCATGCTGGCATCAGTGGCCGGGGGACTGTTCGTGCTGCAGCGGCTGACGAGCGAGGTTCTCGAAGGCGAGACCTTCCGTTTCGATGAAACGATCCTGCTGGCGCTGAGGCGGCCGGGTGAGCTTGGCGTGCCGATCGGGCCTGGCTGGATGACGCATGCCGTCGCCGACATCACCAGCCTCGGCGGCGTCACTGTTCTCTCGCTGATGACGATCCTCGTCACAGTCTATCTTCTGCTCGACCGGCGCTGGCCGATCGCGATCTTCGTCTTCTCCTCGGTGCTGACCGGCTGGCTGGCGAGCACACTCTTGAAGATCCTCGTTGCGCGGCCGCGCCCCGACATCGTGCCACATCTCGCCGAGGTCAGCGATCTCAGCTTTCCCTCTGGCCACGCGATGGTCTCGGCGGTGACCTATCTGACGCTCGGGGCGCTGCTGGCCCGGACGCAGCGTTATCCCTCGACGCGGATTTTCGTCATGTTTGCCGGCGTCTTCCTGGCCGTCATCATCGGTCTGAGCCGGATCTATCTCGGCGTCCATTACCCGACGGATGTCCTCGCCGGATGGTGCGCCGGTGCGCTCTGGGCGCTCGGCTGCTGGCTGATCTCGAAACGGTTCATTCCGAGCCGCGCGCCCGATGATACCGCTGAAGCCGGAAATGGCGACAGGCGGTAGCACGGAGTGGCAGAGTGGCGCCGCGTGCTTGCGGCGCCACAAGCGCTTAGGTGCGTGGCTTCAGATTTTCCGGGTCATAGATCGGCTTGTACCCGACGCCGACAACCTCCACCGGATAAGTCTCGGCAAAATACTCGACACTCAGCTTGCGTCCGACCTGGCAATGCGACCAGGGCAAATAGGCCAAAGCGATGTTCTTTCCGACCGTTGGGCCGTAGGCGATCGAGGTCGTGTAGGACCGGCGGCCGAGCTCATCGACCAGGACCTCTCCGGTCGCGGGATCGACGACCGGCAGGTTGCCGAGGGGATAACGCTTCACGCCCGATTTGTCGGTATTCTCGGTCATCACAAGGGTGCAGAGCATGGCCGGCTGGTGTTCGCGCGCCTTGTATTCCAAATGTTTTGCCTTGCCGCGGAAATCGGCTTCCTTGACCTTCGGACGGGCGAGATCGGCTTCGATCAGGTTGTACTGGGTCAGGAGATCGGCGTTCTGCAGTCGCAGGCTCTTTTCCATGCGGCGCGAGTTGGCATAGGTCTCTACGCCGAAGGCCATCACACCGGTCGAGCGCAGCGCATCCCAGACGGCGAGGCCGTCTTCGTATTTCATGTGCAGTTCCCAGCCCTGCTCGCCGACATAGGAGATGCGGAAGGCGGTGACAGGCTTACCGGCGATTTCGATCGGCTTGATCGCTGCAAAGGCGAAGTTTTCCTGATCGAGCCCGGCCGGATCGGCCACGACCTTCTTCAGCGTGTCGCGCGCGTTCGGACCCCAGATGCCGATCGTCACGAATTTTTCCGAGACGTCTGTGATGGTCACGTCAAGGCCACGGTCTTCGGCGACACGCTTCATATAGTGCAGGTCGCGCGGGCCGGCATCGGCGCCGTTGACGAGACGGCAGCGGTCGGCCATGCGGAAGACGGTGAAGTCAGCGCGCACCATGCCTTCGTCGTCGAGGAAGTGGGTGTAAACGCCCTTGCCGATGTTTGCATCGCCGCCGACCTTGGCGGCGCACAGCCATTCCATCAGTTCGACATGGTCGGGTCCCTCGATATCGACCATGTGGAAGTGGCTGAGGTTGACGATGCCGCAATCCTCGCTCATCGCCAGATGCTCGGCATTCGACACGCGCCAGAAATGGCGGCTGTCCCATTCGTTCTCGCGAACCGGGACGCGGTCGGCGTATTTCTCCAGAAGGTGCTCGTTGGCGGCGTAGCCGTGGGCACGCTCCCAGCCGCCAAGTTCCATGAAGTAGCCACCAAGCTCCTTTTCGCGCTCGTGGAAGGGCGAGCGCTTGGCGTTGCGGGCGGAGGCATAGGGTTCGCGGGTGTGAACGGCCGGGAAATAGATCTTCTGGGCGGCTTCGAAGCACCGGCCCTCGATGAACTCTTCGGTCAACTGATGCGGATAGAAGCGGGCGTAGTCGATGCTGTTGTGATCGATTTCAGTACGGCCATCGGTCATCCAGTCGGCGATGAGCTTGCCATAGCCCGGGCCGTCCTTGACCCAGATGGCAACGCAATACCAGAGACCCCTGACCTTCTGGCTCTCGCCGCAGGATGCGCCGCCGCCGGCGGAAACCTGCAGCAGGCCGTTGAAGGAGTGACCTTCGTTATAGCCGAGTTCGCCGAGGATCGGCGTCAGTTCCATAGCGCGCTCGAGCGGCTCGATGATCTGTTCCATCTCGAGATCGCGCTGCGACGGCGAAAGGCGCGCTTCGTGTTTTTCGAGAATATCGCGCGGATGGCACATGCGCGGATTGGTGGCTTCGTAATAGCCCCACTCGATCTGACCGCCCTCGGTCGTCGCCGGGTCGCCGGTATCGCGCATATAGGCGGAGTTGCCCTGGTCGCGCAGCAACGGGAAGCCGATTTCCTTGCCGGTGCCTTCAAACTCGTTATAGGGACCGAAGAAGGTGAGCGGGTGGTCGACCGGCATGACCGGCAGGTCTTCGCCGACCATCTCCGCGATCAGGCGCCCCCAGAGGCCGGCGCAGACGATGACGTGGTCGGCCATGATCGTGCCGCGATGGGTGACGACGCCCTTGATGCGGCCGCCTTCGACGATCAGCGATTTCGCCGGCGTGTTGCCGAACACCTGCAGCTTGCCGGCCTTTTCGGCGGCATCGACGAGCTTGCCGGCAACGGTCTGCGAGCGCGGAATGACGAGGCCGGCATCCGGATCGTAAAGACCGCCCATCACCTGATCTTCCTCGATCAGCGGGAACTTCTCCTTGATCTCGGAAGGGCTGACATAATGGGCGCGGGTGCCGAAAGCGCGTGCCGAGGATAGCTTGCGCTTGATTTCTTCCATCCAGGCATGGTCGCCGGTGCGCGCCACTTCGAGGCCGCCGATGCGGGCGTAATGGCCCATCTTCTCGTAGAAATCGATCGAATATTGCGTGGTCCAGACCGACAGATAGTCGTGGCTCGTGGTGTAACAGAAGTCCGAGGCATGGGCTGTCGAGCCGATATCGGTCGGTATGCCCGACTTGTCGATGCCGACGATATCGTCCCATCCGCGCTCGACGAGATGATGCGCGATCGAGGCGCCGACGATACCGCCGAGGCCGATGATGACGACCTTTGCCTTTTCCGGAAATGCTGCCACGTGCTGTTCCTTCTACTTATCCGACGAATTAAAATTTAGCCGCGGTTGACTTACGCCTCGCGCGTGAAATGCAGGAGCCATGTCAGCCTCGTAAACGTGTCACATTTACCGAAGCTGCGGAACCCCAGACCTCTTCGCGTGGAAACTGCAACGGGGGTATTATGCCTCAGGCTCACGATCGTCATTGCTCCTACGCCGCCGAGTATCGGCGTGATTGCGTCAGCCCGGATCGAGCGGTCAGGCAATGACTGGCGACGATCTTATAAGGCGAGCCCTTGCAATTGGCGGACAGCCTACGGCGGCACCTGGAACAGATGACGGATTCGCGTCACCAGCGAGTTCATCGAGCCGCCGTTCAGCGTGGCGCCTTCGGTCGCCAGGGAGTGCTGGCTGGTCTCGATGCGGCGTGACAGGGTGGCGGCAAGCTCTTCGGCGATGCCGGGCCGATCGTGCAGGAGCGGCGTCAGGCTCGCTTGAGCGATTTCGTAGACCACGACGAAGGTGAGCGCGCGCAGGCTCGCCGCCTCGCCGATCCCGATCAGCAGTCCGCTTTCTCCGAAATAATCGCCCGGCGCCAGCCGGCCCAGTTCGATTTCTTTGCGGCCTTCCTGTCGTGTCGCGACGAGTGCGCCGCTGCGCACGATCATCAGCGATGCAACGGTATCGCCCTGTTCGATCAGGATGGAATCCTTCTTGTAGGTGCGCCGCGTCATCGAGGCTGCGAGCGTCTCCTTCTCGTCCTCGGTCAGCGAGGAAAACAGCGGGATGGCATCGAGGAGCTTGAGCGGCGTCGGCCGGTGCGGGTTTACCATCTCCTCTGACTGCACCTGGCCGGGTGGGCCGGCCGCATCGATCGGCCGCGCCAAAGTAAGGCCCGCGGCCTTGAGATGGCGGTAGATGAGGTCGAAGATCTCGTTCTTCGCCGGCCCCGCCTGGCCGATATCCCTGACGCGGAAGGAAAGCTCCACCTCCACCGCATCGGCATTCAGCGATTTGATCTGCACACCGGGTTTCGGTTCGCTCAGGATCGAACCGCTGCTCAGCAGCACGGTGCGCATGACCTCGGCGATCACCGACGGTCCGGTCGTCGGAACGACCCGCACCGTCAGCGACACCCCATGGCTGCGGTCGGGACTGCTGAGATTGGTCAGCCCGACTTTGGCGAGGAAGCTGTTGGGCAGCACTACCAGGTCGTTCGAGCCGTTCAGGAGATGGGTGGAGCGCCAATTGGTTTCGAGGACACGGCCTTCGACACCGTCGTTCAGTACGATCCAGTCGCCGATCGTATAAGGCCGGCCGAGATTAAGGGCGATGCCGGAAAAGACGTCGCTCAACGTGCTTTGCAACGCAAGGCCGAGGATGATGGCAAACACGCCTGATGTGGCGATCAGCGTGCCGACGGGAAAGCTGAAGACATAGGCGACCACCGAGAGGATGGCGCCGAGATAGATGAGGCCGATCACCAGATCCTGGACGAGGCGCCCCTCTCTCGGCTGGCGCTCGAAGATCAGGAAGACGCGGACGAAGGCGATCAGCGCCCAGGCGGCATTGATCCACCAGACCACTTTGGCAAGGGCGATGAAGACCCGTTCGAAGGTCGAATCCGGCGTCGGCCCGACTTCGTAGGGCACGATGTCGTGATAGAGCAGCAGGACGCTCAGCGCCGCGAAGAAGAACACCTGGCCCGCCAGCTTCCAGCTTGGGAAGGGGCGAAGCGCTACTCGGGTGACGATGGCGCCGACGACGGCCAGCGTTCCGGCCTGTACGACAGGATCGGCAAGTACCCCGGACCAGGTGAGATTATCTATCATCGACATCAACTCGCGAGGGAAGATCGCGCTTCGTAGGACCGGCGCATCCTGGCCTCCAATCCGACTGCGAGGCAACCGTAGAATAACGCCAGCGCCCAGAGCGTCAGAAACGGGGTGCGGACGTCGCTGAGTGAGGCCCCGAGCTGCGAAACGGACACGATGCCGTTGATGGCTGAGCTGCTGGGAACCAGGAGCGCCAGATAATGCAGCGCCTTCGGCATCGCCTCGGTCGGCCAGGAAAAGCCGGCGAGAAACAGGAAGGGGATGCCGATCGCTGCAAACACCAGCTGGACTGTGAGGGGGCTGCGGAACAAAGCTGCGACGACCATGCCAAGCGCGCTGACGGAGACCACGAAGGGTAGCGAGAAAACGAAGATGACGAGAGGGTTCCCGAGTCTCGGAATATCGTAAAGATAAGGCAGGACGATCAGATAGAAAGGCAGTACCGCCGTCTGCAGGATAAGATAGGCAAGCAGTTTGCCGAGCACGGTCGCCAGCGCGCCGGCCGGCGAACTGGCTGGACCCTCGTCCCTGAGCGTTCCAAGCAAGCCGACCCCGATCAACAGTGTCTGTTGCAGGATGAGAACGAAGGCGGCGGGAAGAAGATAGGTGGCGTAGCCGCCCTGCGGGTTGAAGAGTGGGACTGTCGTCAGCGGCATCGGGTCGGAGGCCGCGGCGGCGATGGCGGGATCGACATGCGCGGCGATCAGCCGCGCGGTCTCGACCTCGACGCCGAAGGTCTTGGCGACGGCCGAAACGCCGCCGGCGATGCGCGAATAGATCAGGAAGTAACTGGCATCGGCATAAAGCGCCACGGGCGACTGGCGCCCATGCAGGAGATCGCGCTCGAAATATTTCGGGATGACGAGAATGCCATAGAGCTGACGGGCGAAGACCTCGCGCTCGGCGCTTGGCTCGTCGGGCAGTTCGGCACCGATGGCGACGTCGGCCGAGGCGTCGATGCGGCGGGCGAACTGGCGGCTGCTGTCGGTGCCGTCGAGATCGACGAGGGCGATCGGCACGTCGCGCAGGGCCTCGTTCCGATAGGGCTGAGGATAGAGGGCCGCGTAAATGCAGACTGCCAGAATGAGTACGGAAAATGCCGGCCGCAGCGACAGGATGCGCATGAGTTCGATTCGGCAGGCGGTGAGGAGGCCGATCATCGAGCCGCCTCCCGCAGTGCCGATGCCTGACGCCGGTTCCGGGATCTCATCGCTTCCAGCCGGAGCGCTGCGAGGGATGCAAGCAGGATGACGAAGAAAAGCAACACCAGGATCGGCTTCCACGACAGATCGAGTGGCGTGCCGCGGATTGTCTGGTCGATCCTTGCCATCAGATACCATGTGCCGGGGATCAACTGGCCGTAGTGATAGGCAAAGCCGTTCATGCCGATCCTCGGGAAACCGATGCCCATGAAGCCGAAGGCGGGCACGACGAACAGGGAGCCGATGCTGATTGCGCTTGCCATCGGCCGCAGAAGCAGCGCGAGCAGCACGCCGATGAACTGGTTCGCCAGGATGAACAGGGTGCCAGCCAGCAGCAGCAGCCAGCGATCACCGCGTAGCGGCATGTCGAGAAGGCCGAAGAGGACCAGGTCCGCAATGGCGAGCACCGCAAGAAAGATCAGCGTATAGGGCAGGATCTTGCCTGCGAGCGCCGGCCACAGGCCGCCGCCGAGCCGCCGGAGAATTCGCAGCCGGTGGCGGGTCTCGACGTCGAGTCCGAGCGAATAGGCCATCGTCGTGACGATCACCACCTGCAGTATGCTGGGCATCAGGGCGGCAAGGAGGAAATGAGCATAGTTGAGGCTGGGGTTGAAGAGCGGGTTCACCTGGACCGGAACGGGGGCGAGAGCGGCCTGAGCGGCATCGACAGGCTCTCCCTGGGCGGTGCGCAGCGACAATCTGATGCCCGCAGCCACGCTCGGAATGGCGGAATTGATGCCGCGCAGCACCAGATTTCCCGTTGTCATCGTCTGGGTATTGTAGAAGAACACCACCTCCGGCCGCCGGGCGGAGAGGACGTCGCGCTCGAGATTGCGTGGCAGCAGGAGCAGGCCGTGGACCTCGCCGGAGAGGATGAGCTGGCGCCCTTCGGCGAGGTCGCTGACGGCAAGCGCGACCGATGTGTCCTGGGTCGCGTCGACCATCCGTATGATCCGCCGCGACAGATCGGTACTGTCTTGGTCGAGCACGGCAATCGACAGGCGGGTGGCCAGCCCCGCACTGAAAACGGCAGCGAGAAGGCCCATCAGCAGCAACGGCAGAGCGGTCGTCAGGAACAGCAGAAACGGCCGGCGGCGAAACCAGTTGAACTCCCGTGCGAAGACGAGGAGGAAACCTGGGCGCACGCGCGGGCGCGGCGTCATCTCAACGCTCCGACCAGGCGGCGATGGCGCTCATGCCGGGGCGCAGGCCGTCCACGGATTTTACAGGGACGGCGCGCACCTCGAATGTCCGGAGATCGAAATCGCCGGTCGCCCGTGTCGCCCGCCAGGTGGCATATTGCCCCTGCGTATTGATCATGGTGACCTTGACCGCGATCCTGTCCGGGCCGATCGCCGGTACGACGATGTCGAAACCGTCGTCGATCTTCAGGCCCTTCAGCAGGTCTTCGCGCAGATTGAAGGTGAACCAGGGATTCCGGATGTCGATGATCGAAAAGAGCGGTGCGCCGGCGCTGAAATTCTCGCCGAGTTCGGCAACCCTTGTTGTCACCTGACCGGAGATCGGCGCATGGATGGTCAGCTCGGAAACGTTGACCTGCTGCTGATTGAGCGAGGCGCGCGCCTGCTCCACCTGCGCGGCGGCAAGCGCCTTCTCCTCTTTGCTGGAGCCGGCAACGGCCAGCCGCACATTGGCCTCGGCGGATTCCCGCTTGCGGATCGCCGCTTCGAGATTGCGGGCCGTTTGGTCGACCTGCGCCTGTGTCGAGGCGCCTGTGGTAATCAGCCTTGCCTGGCGCGTAGATTCTTCCTGATAGAGCGTGACATCGGCAGTCGCGGCGGCAAGCTCGGCATTCGCAGCATCGATCGTCTCAGGGCGTGTGCTGTTGACGCGGGTAAGATCCGCCTCGGAAACAGCAAGGGCGGCTTGAGCCATGTGCAGCGCCGCTGTCAGCTCCGGGCTTTCGAGCTCGGCGATCACCGTGCTGGCCTCGACATTATCGCCGACGTCGACAATGAGTTTGGCGATGCGGCCGGAGACACGCGGGCTGATGTCGACGCCTCCGGCCAGTTCCGAGTGTTCGAGCTTCTGCTTCTTTGTCATCATTCAGCCACCCGCACCAGGCGGTGCGTCGTTTTCGAGATATTCTTCATATTGAACCGTTTCGGTCTCGTTGGTGTCGATCGAATTTGCACGTTTTGCAAGGCGAACGCCGGCTCCTCCACCGTTTTCAGGGATGAAAACGACGCCGCCGCCTTCCAGGGCGTGCTTCATATCCTGGAGGGTTCGGTCATAGGGAGAGCGTTTGCCGGCCTCGAAATTGGCGATCGTCGCCTTGGCGACGTTTGCGGCTGACGAGAGATCGTCCTGCGACCAGGCCAAGAGGGCGCGGGCGGCGCGGCATTGAGCGGAAGATAGAGACATAATGATAACCCTACATCAAAAGTGTGTTTCTGCCTCGGGGAGATTCCGGACCAGGCAATGACGAAACACGCGCAGGGCCTCATGAGTTCGTTTTCTCGCGCAAGTTGAGATCTCCGGTAGACACGTCGTTTCCGGTGAAATCTCCCGGAAACTTTCGACCTCTAATACGGCCGCGCGTCCGCTGAAAGGGAAGGTGATTGACGGAATATTATTAAAGTCTAATTTTGAAGTCCCTTAATCACGCGCTCGGGAGGAAACAATGCGTGAGCCAGATATGCAGAAACTCGATGCACTCGTCGGCCGGCTTGTCGGCGATGTCGGCGCCGCCATGTCGGGCGCCTTGGTCGTGCTGGGGGACAAGGTGGGGCTGTTCAAGGCGATGGCCGACGGAACGCCGATGACCGTCCAGCAACTTTCTGCAAAAACCGGAGTGAAGGAGCGCTATGTCAGGGAATGGCTCAGCGCCCAGGCAGCAGCGGACTATGTCAGCTATGACGAAAAAACCGATCGTTTCAGCCTGACGCCGGAGCAGGCGATGGTCTTTGCCGAGGAAAACAGCCCGGCCTTCTTCGTCGGCGCCTTCGAGGTCGTGCAATCGATGTGGATGGACGAGCCCAAGGTCGCCGACGCCTTCCGCACCGGCAAGGGTCTCGGCTGGCATGAGCACAGCACCTGTCTGTTCAGGGGAACCGAGCGGTTCTTTCGTCCAGGCTATAACAGCCATCTCGTCGCCGAATGGATTCCAGCCCTTGCCGGGGTGGAAGAAAAGCTCAAGGCCGGCGCCAGCGTCGCCGACGTCGGTTGCGGTCACGGGGCATCGACCATCCTGATGGCGCAGGCCTATCCCGCCTCCCGCTTTACCGGCTTCGATTATCACGGCCCGTCGATCGAAAAGGCCAGGGCCGCCGCCGAGGATGCCGGCGTCGCCGACCGTGTGACGTTCGAGCAGGCCCGAGCAGCGGAATTTCCCGGGCGCGGTTATGACATGGTTGCCATGTTCGACTGCCTTCACGACATGGGCGATCCGGTCGGCGCCGGCCAGCACGTCAAGGAAACGCTCGGGCCGAACGGCACGTGGCTGATCGTCGAGCCCTTTGCCCATGACCATCTCAAGGACAATCTCAATCCCGTCGGCCGCGTCTATTACGGCGCCTCGACGATGATCTGCACGCCGGCATCGCTCTCGCAGGAGGTGGGGCTGGGGCTTGGCGCGCAGGCAGGCGAAATGAAGCTTCGAAAGGTGGCGCTCGACGCCGGGTTCACGCATTTCCGTCGTGCGACGGAAACGCCGTTCAACATGGTGTTCGAGGTGCGGGCCTGACGGAATTGGCCTAGCTGGCGGCCGCTATCGCAGCTTGCCGATGCTGGCATACATGCCGGTGGTGCGGAATTCCGTCGGGTTGGTGCCGTAGACCCGGCGGAAGACCTTGGAGAAATAGTTCGGATCCTCGAAGCCGCACATGATGGCGACTTCCTTGACCGGCAGAAAGTCCGCCTTGGTCAGAAGCTTGACGGCGCGCTGCAGCCGCTGCTGCAGCACGAATTCGGCCGGCGGCATGCCCTCGCTCTCGGCGAAGCTGCGGGAGAAATGCGCGCGGCTGAGGCCGACGATGCCGGCGAGGTCGCTGACCGGCAGCGGCTTTTCGAGATTGGCATTGATATGGTCGATCACCGGCTGCATCAGGCTGAGCTCGGCGGCAAACGCCGGCGAGCCGAAGACGTCGTCGTAGAGCGCCATCGCCGCTTCATAGGCAATCGCCGAGGCAGCCCCCGGCGACGTCGCACCGGTGACGAGGCGCAGGCTGCAATCGGCGAGATGATCGATGGTCGAAGGCTGCAGTTTCAGCACCGGCCCGGCGGTGGACAGCACCATTTGGTGGATGCGCAGCGTTTCCTCGCCATTCATCGAAATCCAGAAATATTCCCAGCGGTCGCCCTTCTCCAGCCAGTATCGATGATTGTGCGGCACCAGCACCAGCAGTGTGTCGCCACCCTGAAGACGATAATTGCGGTTCTGGTAGCGCAGCCGGCCGGTGCCGCTGATCGTGTGCTGCAGCACGGTGAAGGGGGTCTGGCCGCGCCTTCGGCCATCCCAGTCATAGGGCTCGTTCTCGCGCACTTCATAGCCGGAGCTCGTCGGCATCGCATGCAATCGCTCCCGGCCGCGGGGCAGCGAAACCGTCCTCATCGACTGTCCGTTGGCAATCAAATTCTGCAGCACAAAATTACCCCTGAAAGCATAATCCTTCTCTGGCAGCCCTGCTGATTTCGGGCATAATCCCGCTCGACAAACAGGGAAGAGACCACGGCCGATGGAGCGGCCGGGAGGAAAACAGGCAGTTTTTCGGCTTTTTCAGCCTCATGTTCCGGCATGAGGGCTGATCCTCCATAACCATCTTTTCTGTAGCATTTGATTGGGTCGAGGTGAAGATCATGAGTTTCAAAATCGCTATCATCGGTGCGGGCAGCGTCGGTTTCACCAAGAAGCTGTTCACCGACATATTGTGCGTTCCCGAGTTTCGCGACGTCGAATTCGCGCTGACCGATCTCAGCGAGCATAATCTCGAGATGATCAAGGCGATCCTCGACCGGATCGTCGAAGCGAACGGTTTGCCGACCAAGGTGACGGCGACGACCGACCGGCGCCAGGCGCTGTCCGGCGCCCGTTATATCATCAGCTGCGTGCGGGTCGGCGGGCTCGAGGCCTATGCCGACGATATCCGCATCCCGTTGAAGTACGGCATCGATCAATGCGTCGGCGATACGATCTGCGCCGGCGGCATCCTTTACGGCCAGCGCAACATCCCGGTTATCCTCGATTTCTGCAAGGATATCAGAGAGGTCGCCGAGCCCGGCGCGAAATTCCTGAACTATGCCAACCCGATGGCGATGAACACCTGGGCGGCGATCGAATATGGCAAGGTCGATACCGTCGGCCTCTGCCACGGCGTCCAGCACGGCGCCGAACAGATTGCCGAGGTGCTCGGCGCCAAGTCGCTTGGTGAGCTCGACTATGTCTGCTCCGGCATCAACCATCAGACCTGGTTCATCGACCTGCGCCTCAACGGCCGCAAGATCGGCAAGGACGAGCTGGTCGCCGCCTTCGAGGCGCATCCGGTCTATTCGCAGCAGGAGAAGCTGCGCATCGACGTGCTGAAGCGTTTCGGCGTCTATTCCACCGAGAGCAACGGCCATCTTTCGGAATACCTGCCCTGGTACCGCAAGCGGCCGGAGGAAATCACCCGCTGGATCGATATGTCCGACTGGATCCACGGCGAGACCGGCGGTTATCTCCGCCATTCCACCGAAACCCGCAACTGGTTCGAGACCGAATTCCCGCAATTCCTGGAATCCGCCGGAAAGCCGCTCGACCCTACCAAGCGCTCGAACGAACATGCCAGCCACATTCTCGAGGCGCTGGAGACGAACCGGGTCTATCGCGGCCATTTCAACGTCAAGAACAACGGCGTCATCACCAACCTGCCATCCGATGCGATCATCGAATCGCCGGGCTTCGTCGACCGCTTCGGCATCAACATGGTCTCGGGCGTCACCCTGCCGGAAGCCTGTGCGGCCACCTGCATCGCCTCGATCAACGTCCAGCGCATGTCGGTACATGCCGCCATATCCGGCGACATCGATCTTCTGAAGCTTGCCGTGCTGCACGATCCGCTGGTCGGCGCCGTGTCGACGCCTGAGGAAGTCTGGCAGATGGTCGACGAAATGGTCGTTGCCCAGGCGCGCTGGTTGCCGCAATATGCCGATGCCGTGCCGGCCGCCAAGGAGCGGCTGTCGAAATCCAAGGTGCAGACCCGCGACTGGGCGGGTGCCGCACGCCGCAACGTTCGCTCGATCGAGGAGCTGCGCGCGGAAAAGGCGGCGCTGAAACAGGCCGTCTGATTTTCGTGAAAGAGGGGTCGCCATGGATTTCCGGGAGGGAAATCCTTGGGCCGCCGGCCCGCTTTCATGCCGTTTGAGGAAAAGGAGCCGCGTGCCCCGCGCTCCGGAACAAGAGGGAGAAACGATGATGAAATTCCGCAACCTTGGCATTCTGGCCGGACTGGCGCTTGGCGTCTCAGTCCTGGCGCTGAATGCATACGCCTCCGAGGCCACCGTTCCGCCGGCGCCGGCGGACTTCCCGGCCGAAGGCAAGATCAAATATGTGGCGCGCGACTCCATCCTGGAGTTCAAGGCGCTGCCCGAATATCACGAGCCCGACTGGGTCACGAAGAATTTCGTCTCAGCCGGCAAGCTGCCGCCGGTCAAGGATCGCCTGCCGAAGGAGCCGATGGTCTTCAAGACAGGCAATATGCCTGATGGTATCGGTGTCTACGGCGATACGATGCGCCACGTCATCGGCGGCCGGCCGGAAGGCTGGAACTACGGCGCCGGCCAGACGCAGGGCTGGGGCGGCATCGATATCGGTCTCTCCGAGTGCCTGACCCGCACCGCGCCGCTGTTCCAGGTGGAAGCCAAGGACACCGAGCCGTTGCCGAACCTTGCCAAGAGCTGGGATTGGTCCACAGACGGCCACAAGCTGACCATGCACCTGGTCGAAGGCGCCAAATGGTCGGACGGCGCGCCGTTCAATGCCGACGACATCATGTTCTACTGGGATGACGAAGTCGTCGATCCGAACGTCTCGCCGCTCGGCGGCGGCGCCTCGCCTGAGGCTTTCGGCGTCGGCACGACGTTGAAGAAGATCGACGACTACACCGTCGAATGGACCTTCAAGGAAGCCTTCCCGAAGCAATATCTCTACACGATGTCCTACCCGAACTTCTGCCCGGGTCCATCGCATATCCTCAAACCCCAACATCCGAAATATTCGAAGAACACCTACGACCAGTTCAAGAACGCCTTCCCGCCGGAGTTCATGAACATACCGGTCATGGGCGCCTGGGTGCCTGTGGAATATCGTTCCGACGACATCATCGTCATGCGCCGCAACCCCTATTACTGGAAGGTCGACGAGAAGGGCAATCAGCTGCCCTATCTGAACGAGCTGCACTATAAGCTCTCGACCTGGGCCGACCGCGACGTTCAGGCCGTGGCCGGGGCCGCCGATATCTCCAACCTCGAGCAGCCGGAAAACTTCGTCGCGTCGCTGAAGCGCGCCGCAGAAAAGACCGCGCCGGCCCGCCTGGCTTTCGGTCCGCGCCTCATCGGCTATAACTTGCGCATGAACTTCTCCGCCAACGGCTGGGGCAACCCGGACGAACGCGGCCAGGCGATCCGCGAGCTGAACCGCAACGAGGATTTCCGCAAGGCCGTCACCATGGCGCTCGATCGCAAGGCGATCGGCGACTCGCTGGTCAAGGGACCGTTCACCGCGATCTATGCGGGCGGGCTCTCCTCCGGCACCAGCTTTTACGACCGCAACTCCACCGTCTACTATCCCTTTGATCTCAAGGGCGCCAAGGCGGAACTCGCCAAGGCAGGCCTCAAGGATACCGATGGCAACGGCATCGTGAACTTCCCGGCCGGCACGCTCGGCGGCAAGGATGTCGAAATCGTCATGCTGATCAACAATCAGTACACGACCGACAAGAGCCTTGCCGAAGGTGTCGTCGCTCAGATGGAGAAGCTCGGTCTGAAGATCGTCATCAATGCGCTCGACGGCCCGAAGCGTGACGACGCGCATTATGGCGGCCGTTTCGACTGGCTGATCCAGCGCAACACGACGGAACTGTCGTCGGTGGTGCAGAATACCGAGCAGCTTGCGCCGATCGGTCCACGCACCAGCTGGCACCATCGCGCCGGCAAGGACGATCAGCTCGATCTGATGCCGTTCGAAAAGGAACTGAACGATGTCGTCGCCAAGTTCACGACCAGCCCGGACAATGATGCCCGCGTTGCGCTGATGAAACAGTACCAGAAGATCTCGACAGAGCACGTCAACACCGTGGGTCTGACGGAATATCCTGGCGCCCTGATCATCAACAAGCGGTTCTCGAATGTGCCGCAGGGCACGCCGATCTTCATGTTCAACTGGGCTGAAGATTCGGTGATCCGCGAACGCCTGTGGGTGGCCGCCGACAAGCAGGGCAAATACGAGCTGTTCCCAGAACAGCTGCCCGGCAAGCCTGGCGACAAGGGCCCTGTTAAGAACTAGTTCCCTCCCAGCTGAAGCGAGATTCAGGCCGCGCGTGGCGCGCGGCCTGATATGACCAACAAGCCGGCCGCGCTGACAAGGAGCGACTGGCGGCAAGGAAAAGCGGACCGTCCGATGTTACGATTCCTGCTCGTGCGCATAGCTTCCGCGATCCCCGTCCTGTTCATTCTGAGCGTGGTGACTTTCGCGATCATCCAGGCCCCGCCCGGTGACTATGCCGATTATATAAGATCCCAGCTGATCAACCAGGGCGGCGCATCCTATGCCCAGGCCGAAGAGCAGGCCCAGGCCTACCGGGTCGAACACGGTTTGGATAAACCGATGGTCGTCCAATACGTCAACTGGATCGGCGGCATCGTCACCCGCGGGGATTTCGGCTACAGCATGTTCTACAACAAGCCGGTCGCCGACGTCGTCGCAGAGCGGCTGCCGCGGACCCTGCTTCTGGCGCTTGTCTGCCACATCCTCGCTTCGGTGCTCGGCATCGGCTTCGGCATCTGGGCGGCGACGCGGCAATACAGCTGGATCGACAGCACGCTTTCGGCGATTTCCTTCCTCGGCATGACGGTGCCGCGGTTCCTGATGGCGCTGATCATCGTCTATCTGCTGGTCTTCCAATTCAACGTTGCCGAAATCGGCAGTTTCTTCTCGCCGCAATATGGCGGAGCGCCTTGGTCGTGGGCGAAATTCGTCGATCTCGTCCATCATGTCTGGCCGGTCGTGGCGATCGCCACCTTCGGCGGGCTCGCCTACAATATGCGGGTGATGCGCGGCAATCTGCTCGACACGCTGAACGCCCAATATGTCGAGACGGCCAAGGCCAAGGGGCTTTCCGGCGCGGCGGTGGTGATGCGCCATGCGGTGCCCAATGCGCTTCATCCATTGGTAATGTACCAGGGCGTCGTGCTGCCCTACATGCTGACCGGCGAGATCGAAACCGCCATCATCTTCGCGCTGCCGACCGTCGGCCCGGCGATCGTCGGCTCGATGGCGATCGGCGACGTCTATGTCACCGCCACCTTCATGATGGTGCTGTCGGCGACGCTGATCGTCGGCAACATCATTGCCGACCTGCTGCTGGCGCTGCTCGACCCGCGTGTCCGCCAATTTCAAGGAGCCTGAGATGCTGGCTTTCGACTCCTCGCCGCCACCGCCGACAACGACCGAACCTTCGGTCAACAAGCCATCGCGTGGCCATGAGAGCTATATCGCCCTGGTCTGGCGCCGGCTGCGGCGTTCCTGGACCGGCATGGCCGGGCTTATCCTCGTCGGGCTGTTGCTGCTCATGGCGATCTTTGCCGATTTCGTCGCGCCGATGGACCCGAAGGCGACCGATATCGGCTTCGCGCCGCCGCAGATGATGAGCTTTCACGACAAGGACGGCAATTTCGTCTTCCAGCCGCGCGTCTATGGCCTGGCCGATTCCGATGCGCTCGACCCGGTCACCTTCCAGCCGATCGTCGGCGTCGATTATGACAATCCGCGGCTGCTCGGCTTCTTCGTCAAGGGCGCCGAATATCAGCTTTTCGGCCTGATCCCGGCTAAGCGCCACTTCTTCGGCTCGACCGCTGGCGAGCCGGTGCATTTCCTCGGCACCGATAAATTCGGCCGCGACGTGCTGTCGCGCGCCATCATCGGCTCGCGCATCTCGCTGACGATCGCACTGACCGTCGTCTTCATCGTCACCGTCATCGGCACGACGGTCGGCATGGTCTCCGGTTATTTCGGCGGCGCCTTCGATGTCTGGCTGCAGCGTTTCGTCGAGCTGGTGCTCGCCTTCCCGCAATTGCCGCTCTATCTGGCGCTGACCTCGCTGATCCCGGTGACGGCGCCGACCAATGTCTTCCTCGGCTTCGTCATCGTCGTGATGTCGGCGCTCGGCTGGGCGCAGATGTCGCGCGAGGTGCGCGGCAAGACCCTGGCGCTCGCCCGCATCGATTACGTCAGGGCGGCAATGGCTGTCGGCGCCACCGACCGGCGCATCATCCTGCAGCATATCTTCCCGAACGTGATGAGCCACGTCATCGTTGCGGTGACGCTCGCCATACCAAGTGTCGTGCTGCTGGAATCCTTCCTCGGCTTCCTGGGCTTTGCCGTCAAGCCGCCGCTGATCTCCTGGGGGCTGATGCTGCAGGATACCGCGACCTATTCGGTGATCGGCTCCTATCCCTGGATTCTCTCCCCCGTCGGCTTCGTGCTCGTCACCGTCTTCGCCTTCAATGCGCTGGGCGATGGACTGCGCGACGCAGTCGATCCTTATTGAGGTGATTGATATGGCTCTTGCACTGGTCAATTCCTTCGCCCCGCCCGTCCGCCACGACCATGATGGCCGCTCGGACACGCCAATCATCGACGCTCGCAATGTGGCGGTGAATTTCAAGGTCGAGGACGGCATGGTCGAAGCCGTCAAGGACGTCTCCTTCCAGCTCTATCGCGGCGAGACGATCGCCATCGTCGGCGAATCCGGCTCCGGCAAATCGGTGACGGCGCGAACGGTGATGGGGCTGCTGTCGAAGCGCGCCGTGGTTTCGGAGAAATCGACGGTCGCCTATGACGGCAGCAATATCCTGACATTTTCCGAGCGGGCCCGCCGCAAGCTGCGCGGCGACCGCATCTCGATGATCTTCCAGGAGCCCATGAGCTCGCTGAACCCGATCTATACGATCGGCAGCCAGATCGTCGAGGCGATCCGCGTCCATCGCCGGATCAGCAAACGGGACGCGCAAAAACGTGCGCTCGAACTGCTCGAACATGTGCAGATCCCCGATCCGGCCGCGCGGCTGATGCAATATCCGCATCAGCTTTCCGGCGGCCAGCGCCAGCGCGTAATGATCGCCATGGCGCTTGCCAACGATCCGGATGTCTTGATCGCCGACGAGCCGACGACGGCGCTCGACGTTACCGTGCAGGCGCAGATCCTCAACCTGATCCGCAACCTGCAGAAGGAAATGGGGATGGCCGTCATCCTCATCACCCACGACCTGACCGTGGTGCGGCAGTTTTCGGATTACGTCTATGTGATGCAGCATGGCGAAGTGCGCGAGCACAACACCACCGAAGCCCTGTTTGCCAATCCGCAGCACGCCTATACCAGGCATCTGCTTGCCTCCGAGCCGCGCGGCCAGGCCAATCCGCTGCCGGAGGGATCGGATGTCATCCTCGATGCCAAGGGCGTGCGCGTCTCCTTCATGATGCGCCACGGCACCTTCTTCAAGCCGGCGATGCGCGAGCTTGTCGCCGTCGACAGCCTGAGCCTGACGCTGCGCCGTCACGAGACGCTCGGTCTCGTCGGCGAATCCGGCTCCGGCAAGACGACATTCGGCCAGGCGATCCTGCGGCTGAACACGCCCGACAGCGGCGAGATCCACTTCGACCATCAACCGATCCACGGGCTTTCCAGGGCCGGGATGCGGCCATTCCGGGCCCGCATGCAGGTGGTGTTCCAGGACCCGTTCTCATCCCTCAACCCGCGCATGACGATCGGCCAGATCATCGAGGAAGGCCTCGTCGTCAACCGGCTGGGCGCCACCCGGGCCGAACGGCAGGACCGGGTGCGCGAGGCACTGATCTCAGCCGGCATGCCCGGCAATATCCTGTCGCGTTTCCCGCATGAATTTTCCGGCGGCCAGCGCCAGCGTATCGCCATTGCCCGCGCCATCGCGCTCGAGCCGGAGTTCATCCTGCTCGACGAGCCGACATCCGCACTCGACCTTTCCGTCCAGGCGCAGATCATCGAACTGCTGCGCAAGCTGCAGGACGAGCGCGGCCTGAGCTACCTCTTCATCTCCCACGATCTCAAGGTCGTCAGAGCCCTCTGCCATCGCGTCATCGTTATGCAGCATGGCAAGATCGTCGAAGAGGGTCCCGTCAACGAAGTACTATCCCATCCCAAGACCGCCTACACCGAACGGCTCGTCAAAGCCGCTTTCGAGGTAGCATGACTATCGAATGCCGGAGGTTATAATGGCAGCAAATCCCAAAATCACATTCATCGGAGCAGGCTCCACCGTTTTCATGAAGAACATCGTCGGCGACGTGTTGCAGCGTCCGGCCCTGTCGGGTGCGACGATCGCCTTGATGGATCTCAATCCGCAACGGTTGGAAGAAAGCGCCGTCGTCGTCAACAAGCTGATCTCGACGCTCGGCGTCAAGGCCAAGGCCGAGACCTATTCCGACCAACGCAAGGCGCTTGCCGGCGCCGATTTCGTCGTCGTCGCCTTCCAGATCGGCGGCTATGAACCCTGCACCGTCACCGACTTCGAAGTGCCGAAGAAATACGGGCTGCGCCAGACGATTGCCGATACGCTCGGCGTCGGCGGCATCATGCGCGGGCTTCGCACCGTGCCGCATCTCTGGAAGATCTGCGAGGACATGCTCGCCATCTGCCCCGAGGCGATCATGCTGCAATATGTCAACCCGATGGCGATCAACACCTGGGCGATATCGGAGAAATACCCGACCATTCGCCAGGTCGGCCTCTGCCATTCGGTGCAGGGCACGGCGATGGAGCTGGCCCATGACCTCGACATTCCCTACGAGGAAATCCGTTACCGGGCGGCCGGCATCAACCACATGGCCTTCTATCTCAAATTCGAGCATCGCCAGGCCGATGGTTCCTACCGCAACCTCTATCCCGATCTGCTGCGCGCCTATCGCGAGGGCAGGGCGCCGAAGCCCGGCTGGAACCCGCGCTGCCCGAACAAGGTGCGCTACGAAATGCTGACGCGTCTTGGCTATTTCGTTACCGAAAGCTCGGAGCATTTTGCCGAATACACGCCCTATTTCATCAAGGAGGGTCGCGAGGACCTGATCGAGAAATTCGGCATTCCGCTTGATGAATATCCAAAACGCTGCATCGAGCAGATCGAGCGCTGGAAGGGCCAGGCGGAGGCCTATCGCAGCGCCGACAAGATCGAGATTCAGCCGTCGAAGGAATATGCTTCCTCGATCATCAACTCGGTCTGGACCGGCGAACCCTCGGTGATCTACGGCAATGTCCGCAACAATGGCTGCATCACCTCGCTGCCGAACAACTGCGCCGCCGAAGTGCCCTGCCTGGTCGATGCCTCCGGCATCCAGCCGACCTTCATCGGCGACCTGCCGCCGCAGCTGACCGCGCTGATCCGCACCAATATCAACGTCCAGGAACTGACGGTGCAGGCGCTGATGACCGAAAATCGCGAGCACATCTACCACGCCGCGATGATGGACCCACACACGGCGGCCGAACTCGACCTCGACCAGATCTGGTCGCTGGTCGACGACCTGCTCGCCACCCACGGCAACTGGCTGCCCGAATGGGCCCGCACATCCAGTAAAGTCAAGGCTGCCTGACCTACTCTCCCTGGTCAGGCGTCAAAGAGCCCCGCGGTGTTGCAACAACCGCGGGGTTTTTTGCGGACGCCGGGTACAGCGACCGGTTGAGGAACCGACGGCGACGCGCTGTGGCGATCTGATCGCGTATCCGACGCGGTGCGCCTGGGAATGCGGTTCATGGGGCCGACATCAAGGACCGCACGACGTCGCCAGGAAGGGCTTCACGGCCAACGGTCAGGTCGACGGCACGACTGGAAAATCAAGCAATCAAGGGAATTTAGGGAGATTTGGCTGGGGAAGCTGGATTCTCACATGATTTCAATGGCGTAGCGAAAAACCTTATAATTCCCTATGTTTTCCCGCCGCGAGCGACCGTGGATGCCACCTTTGAGCCCTGGCTTTAGGCCTCAGTCAACCCCTCGGTCGATCGGCAATAATTTCCGCTCACGTTGCGGTGGCGCAGCCATAAAGCGCCCGTGCGGGAAGAGGTAGCAAAGCCGACCGGTCGGGCGTGCCGCTGCCCACAATTCTGCTGCGCGGGGCCGGCGGCCGGGCCGATCAGGAATTCAACAAGGCTTACGCTTTTTATCGGAATTCTGATGGATTGGCGCGGCGCGGCGGGTTCGATCTCAAGCTCTGCCGCCATCGCTCGGCAATGGCTTTCGATCGAAAGACCGATCCGCTCGGCAGCCAAAGACTGGCGGCGAAGCGGTCGGCGGATGATCGGGCGTTTCCTCATACATCGAAGGCTGGGTTTCGCGGGCGCGTGACCTTGGCATTTGCTATGATGACCGACCGCGAACAAAATCTACCGCTACTTCCGGGATGCCCGAGAAATTCAAAGGCAATGCCGATTTCCCCCGCGCAACATCCTGTCGCGGACCAGCGCGGGCGGACAGCGTGGTTTCATTTGCTCATGGGTTTTGGATCGATACGCGCCAGCAGGGATTCGATGTCCCAGCGATCTTTTTCCGTCTCCTTTGCAATCGCGATGAGGCGCTCCATCGGCGTGTGCTTGCGCAGATCCTCGATCAGCGCCAGCAGTTCGTCGCGCAGCGCCGCCAGGGCCGATGGCAGACACAGGCTCATGTCGGCCGAGGGGTTGGCCTGGGCATGCGCCTTGCCCGCCGGACCGACAAAGGCGAGGCCGAGGATGGTGTGGCCGGGATAGGTCTGCGCCATCCATTCGAGATGGTCATGACCCTGCGAAATGTCTTTCTTGAAATAGGTCGCCGGATCATTTTTGTCCGTCTTCAATTCGAAACCGAACTGGCGCGGATTCGCGTCATCGCGCCACAACACGTCGGGTCCGGTGTCTCCGTCATTGTCGGGCCTTGTCGCGGTGAAGCCGAGTAGCTCCCCGAGGGCACGGACGCCGGCTTCCGCCTGCCTAGGATCGCCGTCATCGATGAGCGCGAGTGCCTGCGCGAGCTTTTCCACCTCCGCTTCGAACTTGTTGCCGTGGTTGTATGAGTTTCCCACAGATAATGCTAGGAGCGCTTAGTTTAGTCGTTCGATTTGTCGCGCCTTGAGTGAGAGCTTTGCGAGCGCAATGCGCTTTCGAAAGGCAGCCTATTCGTCGAGGTAGCGTTCGGTCAACCGCGCCCACATGGCAGCACCTGCCGTCAGACTTTCGTCCGCGAAGTCATATTTGGCGCTATGCAGGATCGCCGAGTTGACACCATTACCGAGACGCAGAAAGGCGCCAGGTTTGTGCTCGAGGAAATGTGAGAAGTCTTCACTGCCGGGTATGAGAGGGCAGGTCGTCACCTTGTCACTCATCAATGCGCTCGCCGAGCGCGGCGTCGAGGCCGCCCATGGCGGTGGTCTTTGCGCCTGGATCCCAGTGTCCTCGGAACCATTTGCGCTGGTCACGCTCGCGGCGAGGGGCATCGCGGTTCATCCGGGAGCGAAATTCTCGGTTCTGCCGAGTAGCCACCTGCGTGTGGCGACCGCCAATTTGACCGATCGCTGCCAGGAAGTCGCCGACGGAATTGCGCTCGCGGCCGTGCATCGGTGATGGGGCGTTTTTCGCCGGGGGAGCGGCCGGTGGCGAGTTCCATCTTGCGAGGCACCATTATGCGCAAGACTCCGATAACCGCGATCCGTGTCCCAAGCGTAACTTTATCAGCGATCTGTCCGCGCCCTTCTGCTCGCCATCCGTACTGTCGAAAGCTTCTCGTCCGGCACTTGGTCGGTCGAGGTCGATCCAGCAATATCGCCAAGGCTGCGAAGTTCGACCCCGCCTGGCCAAGGCGCGTTTCCGGTTTACCCGCAAGATCAATAGGGTCGGTCATGCCATGTTGGAGAGCGCCTATCGGCACTTTCCCAAAGCAGGAATTTGGCTGGTCTCACCTAAGCGGGCCTGGCGCCAGGTTAATCGTCAATGCTTTGAACCCATTGCCGAGGTAAGCAAGACTCTTTCGGCGCTTAGCTGGCGATAAAGCGCGTTGAGTTCAGCGTGCCTTATCTCCTTGATATTCGGCGACGCCATTTCGGCATCCAGTTTTTTAAGGTGCAGGTCGATTTCTGCTGATCTTTCGGCGTTACCGTCCGACGATTTAAATTCGATCATGGGTATCTCCTTTGAGAGTGAGTTAGTCTTTCGGCGGGGATTTTCACCCGCGAAGATTTGTGGGCGATAGCCACTTGTGAACGGTTAGTGGGGGAATTTGCTCGGGTCTTGGCCCTGCTCGTTGTCGCTGAGATGTATCACCTGCAATCGGCTGATCCTTAGGGCTTTGAGCAACGCTGATTTCTCATCCTGCCCCCCTTTTTCCGTGGCCACAATCTTAGTGAACGCAATCTCGGTAAAGGCAGTCTTCTCGGCGGGAAACATGCGAATTGTTCGGCGGATCGGTGCTGCTTCATCGGAAGGCATAGAAAAACTCCTTGGTTGAGATGAGGTCTGCGTCGAAACAGAACCAACATCGGTTAGGCAGATCTTGCTCGGTGCCTGAAGCAGTCGCGCGTCGTTCAGCGAGGGTGGATCAGTGCGACGTAAGCGATGAAGGCTAGGCTGAAAGCAGGGGCCGACTTGATCAGGAATTCGATGTATCGAAACCGGCTAAGATAGACTGATGTGCTCTTCCATAAATAGAGCATTGATGTCTTGGACATTGGAGCCTTTCCTGATGGTTGGAAGAGAGCAAGCTGGCGGTGTCGACCAAGGTCTTGGGAACGCAGTGTGAAACTGCTAAAGCACGGAACGGCGAAGGGTAGGCCCATCTCACCTACAGCCATGCCGAGCGCGCGGGTGTCCACGTTGAACCAAAATCTGCTTATGCATATTCACACGCCCATGGTGAGAAGTCAGTCACGTAGGGCGTTAATGCGCGGTCTGCAGATTGCCACGGGGCAAACCGCGGATAGCAGATTGATGATGCGCGATGCTGAGAGGGATGATTGTCTTTTCCGAGCGGCCCAACCGGTACTCAAACGCTCCGCCAGGCTCAAAATCGAAAGCCTAGCAGCGGTGCCTGCGGAAGCGCACTTCCCGACGAATGTTGCGATCCATGGCCGTCAGGAACCGAAGGGAAATGTTGGAAGACATAACGTCCTCCTTTCAGTCGGGGCTAGGGTATGGTGACCCTAAAACAGCAGCGCCCTGAACATGGCTTACTGAAGTTCGGACCGTGCGCCTCTTGAGGCGGCAAAGCAAATGAAAAGAATGCGTGCCGACTAGGGGATTTTGCATCGCTAGCCAGACTGATACCGGATATTGGTCCGCCGGCTGGAAGTTTCTCAAAGACACGATCAGAGGGCGTGCTATGCCTAAGGAGCGATCAACAGTTGTTTCGTTTTGCATAGCGGATTGTCCGCTTCGGCTGACGGCCGCGCCGACGTAGATACCGCGCGTGAGATGGACCAATTTGCCGGCCTGCGCCTGGCGGTGGCCACGCGTTTTATCTATGTTTTCGCCGACGAGATAAACATGATGTAACTTTCGCGTATTTCAGATACGCAATAGTTTCAATTTCGAAATCTCTTAAACGGGTCGATGATTTGAAAGGAATAGGGCAGCCGAGCGCCCATCTCCCACGCTATTCTCGTATCTCGATGACCTTGACCGACACGTCCATTTCCACGAAATCTTCCGGCGTTCCAGCATATCCGCCGGTCACAGGCATGATCTGGCCATCGTTGCGAGCAAACGCCACGGGAATGAGACAGGCTGCTCCCACCCGTCGGTGGGTGGGATCAAACGCGATCCAGCCTGCTCCGGGAAGATAGACTTCCGCCCAGGCATGCGTTGATCCGCCGTCATCGACCGAGGCCTGAGGGTCGTAGAGATAGCCGGAGACAGCACGGGCACCGAAGCCCAGGCAGCGCACCGCCTCGATGAAGAGCGCCGCAATGTCCCTGCATGAGCCGCTTGCGAGTTCCAGTGTTTGTTCGGGCGACTGCGTGCCTTCTTCATCTCGGATACGGTAGGTGACATTTGTGAGAATGCCGGCGTTCAAATCCTTGAGGAGTGACAGCGTGTCGGTCGGGCGGCTGCGCACGAACGCTCCTGCCCAATCCGACACCGCGCCACGGGAAGATGTCGCAACAGCAAATGCGCCAAGGTCGGTCTTGTCTTCGCTTGAATAGGTGAAGGGATAGGTGTGGGCCGAAATGTCGATATTGAAAACAGGCCACGGATCGGCGGTCTGCTCGACAACGGCATCACTGGAGATCGTCAACTCCGAGGTTTGTTCAGAAAACGTCACCGTGGCTATTGTGTTGCCGAAGACGTCCTGCGCCCAGTCGATCGATCCCCGGGCAGAGCAGTCGATCCCGAAAGACAAGGTCCGCAGCTGTTGGGCGGTTCGGGGCGACAGCATCAATCGGTGTGCAAGCAGCCAGACGGGTCGCGCGTAACGGTAGCTCGTTCGATGCTTGATCTGAAGTTTCATTGTGGTCTCCCGAACGCAAGATCGTTCCGTTCAGCGAAGGCATGCGCTATCGAAACGGCACCCGCAACCGGGTTCTCGCGTTGCGGGCGCGATCGTGGCCATGGAGCTCCCCACGCGCGGCCGATCCTATCCAATTACACGTCGCCCCTCTCGAAGATCCTCTGCTGTGACCCAAATCCGGCCATCGACGGCGATCATGCCTTTGTCGAATTTTGAGCTGGCAATCGCTCCGATCGTGGCGAGGTCGGGTAGCGGAACTGAGCCGTAAACTATGGGGGCAGGCGGAGCATCTTTGAGTGCCGCCTTGGTCACGACGACGGCCTGCTTGGAGGAGCCGTTGCCCATAACCATGATGGCATTGTCGCCGGCCATATTTCGAAACGATTGGGAAGAATGTCCAGCGGCATGCGTGCTCCTTTCCGGAGTCGCAGCCCTTCTAACATGCTGCGCGGTCCAATGATATGCAGCACATTCTTAGGTGGGTGAACATTCTTTTCCCGCGATAGACCCGGAGTGCTGCATATTGTACGGCGCAGCAACCATACCGATTCTGGTGCGTTGC
This sequence comes from Rhizobium sp. NZLR1, assembly GCF_017357385.1. Lineage (NCBI taxonomy): Bacteria > Pseudomonadati > Pseudomonadota > Alphaproteobacteria > Hyphomicrobiales > Rhizobiaceae > Rhizobium > Rhizobium sp. NZLR1. Next base: position 147,406 of record NZ_CP071634.1, read on the forward strand.
AGACTGCTGACCCTTCGTCTTGTCGGCCGCACGGAGATATTAGCCTTGCGACCGTTCTCCGACACAATTGCACGGTTAATTAACCTGACCGCTGGCTCGGTGCGCAGCCAACAGGCTCTCGTCTAAACACAGTATCGGCGCGGGCGATGGGCATCGTGCCAAGAGCTGGCGGCGGGAATTTTGCGAAACCCCTCACTTCCTCCAGGCTCGATCCGACTGCACTAGCGAGATATATCCGCCGCCCGATCCGCTTGCTGTGGTCCCACTGGTTCTTCGAATCCGAGAAAATGCAGGAAGTTTCGAAGACGTATCGATCACCCGTCCAGCGGATTGACGCGGAGCACTTTCTCGCGATCGATCGTGCCGGGCCATTTTTCTCAGGCCTCGCAGACTAATCCAATTTGCCTCCTGCTTGCCAAAAAACCACAATTGCCTCACTTAGATCACACATCCACCCTCGGCATGAAGAATTGGATCAACGCTGCATGCGCATAGCTTTCGTTTTTCTCGGTGCATTTCTTGCAATCGTACAGTCCGCCTCTGCTGAAGTCGCATCGCCGCCGGTTTTGGCGCCGCTGGAGCGACAGGCGCAAGCTGCTCAGTTGAGCGCACAATTTCTCTCGCGCTATAGCTACAAGCCGGTTCCGCTCGACGACGCCTTGTCGGCGAGGGTCATGGATCAGTTCATCAAGTCGCTTGATCCGGACCGCATGCTCTTCCAGCAGGCCGACATCGACAAGTTCATGGCTGACCGCAGCGAGATCGACGATGCGATCGAACGGAAGGATTTGAAGATCCCGTTTGCGATTTTCAACGCCTATGAACAGCGCGTTGTCGATCGGATGACCTATGCGCGCGGCCTGCTGAAGCAGGGTTTCGATTTCAGTACAAAGGAAGACTATTCGGTGCTGCGCGAAAAGGCGCCCTGGCCGCAGTCGCAAGCCGAGAGCGATGAGCTGTGGCGCAAGCGCGTCAAGAGCGATTGGCTGCGGCTGAAGCTCGGCGGCAAAACCGATGCGGCTATTCGCGACACGCTTGACAAGCGGTATGACAACACGCTCGAGCGCGTTTACAAATTCAAAAGCGACGACGTTTTCCAGTCGTTCATGGATGCCTATTCAAACTCGGTCGATCCGCACACGGATTATTTCGGCGCGGCCGCTTCCGCCGATTTCAATGTCTCGATGAAGCTGTCGCTGTTCGGGATCGGCGCGGTGCTGCAGGAGCGCGACGATTACACGACGATCCGTGAACTCGTGCCCGGCGGGCCGGCGCAGCTTTCCGGCAAGCTCGCCGTCGGAGACCGCATCACCGGCGTTGGCCAGGGCAAGGATGGGGCGATCAAGGAAGTTGTGGGAACGCGCCTTGATGAAGTCGTGCAGATGATCCGCGGCAAAAAAGGCTCCGTCGTGCGGCTGGACATTCTGCCGGCCGATGCCGGCGCCGATGCCACACATCGCGTCGTCAACCTGGTGCGCGATAAAATCAGTCTCGATAAGCAGGCTGCCCGGAAGACTGTGCTGTCGGTGAAAGTGGGCGATATCGAGCGAAAAATCGGGATCATTACCCTGCCGGTCTTCTATGAGGATTTCGAAGCCAAGGGCAAAGGCGACAAGGATTATAAAAGTGCAAGCCGCGATGTCGCCAAGCTTCTCGGCGAGCTGAAAGAAGAGAATGTCGACAGCGTTCTGATGGACCTGCGCAACAATGGCGGTGGTTCATTGGATGAGGCGATTGATCTGACCGGCCTCTTCATCGGCAATGGCCCGGTCGTTCAGCAGCGTGCCGGCAACGGCAAGATCGAGGTCAAGGATTCGGATTTCCCAGAGCCTGTCTGGGCAGGCCCGATGGGTGTGCTGATCAATCGCGGCTCGGCCTCGGCTTCGGAGATTTTTGCCGCGGCAATCCAGGATTACGGTCGAGGCGTGATTGTCGGCGAACCGAGCTTCGGCAAGGGCACGGTGCAGACCGTCGTCGATCTCGACCAGGTGGTTCACAATAGCAAACCCGAATTCGGCGAGCTGAAAGTGACGATCGCCCAGTTTTTCCGGGTCAATGGCGGCACGACGCAGCTGCGTGGCGTGACGCCGGATATCAGCCTGCCGGGACTGTCCGATCCGACAAGCTTCGGCGAGACCAGTTATGACAATGCCCTGCCATGGGCTGAGATCAAGCCTGCGAAATACTCGCGCGACGAGGCGCTTGCGAAACTGCTGCCGACATTGCAAAGCCGCCATGATGCGCGGGTGAAGGGCGATCCGGATTTCCAGCGCCTGTTGAAGGACATTGCCGACCTGAAGGCGCAGCGCGAGAAGGGGATTGTTTCCCTGAATGAAGCCGAACGTCGCAAGGAAGCGACGGCGCGCGCCGAACGGTTCAAGGCTCGTGCGCAGGAAAGCGGTGGCGACGATCCCGGTGGCGATGATGGCCTGGAGTCAGGCGAGCGCAGCCTGAGCGCCGATATTGCCATCGAAAATGCCCGCAAGAACGCAAAAGACGTGTTGCTCGACGAGGCCGCCGACATTCTTGCAGACGCGGTGGATCTGCAGGGCGGCTTCCTGAATGCAGCCACGAAACCATCGGGAAAGACGGACGGGAAATAGTCAGACCGACTACAGCGCCGCCCGGTTGCGCACATGACGGATTGCGTAACGATGATATTTTTACGATACTTTGTAAGATGACGTCGTTACGCTCTGTCGTGCCCAGACAGGAGTTTCCCATGCCTTCCTCACTCACGAACAAAAGTCCGGAAGTGCTGCTCGACCGGACCACATTCACGGTCAGCCCCGAAATCCATGCCGAATATCTTGCCCGCCTCGACGCGCCAGCGCATCCCAATGACTGCCTGAAACGGACCATGTCGACCAAAGCGCCATGGGACGAGGCGTGACCCTCAGCGCGCCGGCACCCCTGGCCGATCATCACGAACTGGCCGAATTCTGTTCCGCCGTGTGCCTGAACTCGATGACTGGCTGCGATCTATCCTACCAGGGGCGGGGTATCGGCAGGGCATTGGTGCGCGATGCGGGCCTGCGCCTGCTCAACGCCGCAGAAATCCTCGGAATCCGCGGTATGCTGGTGCATGCGATTTCGGACGGCGCGCGCCTTCTATGAAGCGGTCGGCTTCCTGCCCTCGCCATCCGACCCCATGATGCTGATGGTCGGGTTGCATGATCTCAGTAGCGCGCTGCGGTGAAGCCGCCCGCGACGAGCTGTTCTCGTTGACGTTCCCGTAATCACGGGAGGCGCCCTTGCTTGCCGCAGCCGGCCCTTTCCTCATAGGATTACTGCGCCATGTCATGCCAGGGCAACCAGACAGGGTTCGATATGGACGCGCTAGCCAAAAAGCTTCTCAACCTTTCCGCGCACACCGAAACGCTGATTGCGGTCTATGACAGCGATGACCAGCTGCAATATGCCAACAGCGCCTTTCGTTCGGCCTATTTCATCGAGCCGGATGAGGCGCCGCTCTGGCCGGATCTCATGCGGCGCAATTTCGAGCTGAGCCGTGGCACCGTCATTCGGACTGGTAATTTCGAGGCGTGGCTGCGCTCAACCCAGTCGCGCCGCGGCAAGATCGGCTATCGCGCCTTCGAGACGGACTTGTGCGACGGCCGATGGCTGTGGATGACCGAGGCGGTGCAGCAGAACGGTTGGATGTTGTGCATCGCAAGCGATATCACCAGGCTCAGGGCGCATGGCAGGACAGTCCGGCAGGATCGCGATCAGGCGATCAAGGCGTCCTACACCGACGAACTCACCGGCGTCGCCAACCGCCGCTTCGTCATGGCGAGGGTCGAAGACATGCTGGCCGCCGCCCACAATGGAAGCAGCGGCTGCCTTGCCGTCTTCGACATCGACAATTTCAAGCACATCAACGATCGGCTCGGCCACCACGCCGGCGATCTCGTCCTGCGCGATTTCGCCCATCGCATTCATCAGAGCGTTCGCCGCAGCGATTGTTTCGGCCGGGTCGGCGGCGAAGAATTTCTTCTCGTCATGCCGGCAACCGGCCCGGAAGACGCCATCGCCATTATCGAGCGCATGCTGACGGTGATCCGCTTCTCCCGGCCGCTCGCTGACTCGCCCGACTTCAGCTACACCTGCTCCGCCGGCATTGCCGCCTGTCTGCCGTCAGACAGCGCCTCGGAGCTTTACCGGCGCGCCGATCAGGCGCTCTATGCCGCCAAGCTGAGCGGCCGCGACAGGGTGCGCGCGGCGTAGGGAAAGATGCTGGCTGGTTTTCCGCAGTGATTCGAAGATCTCTGCCGCGGCGCGGGCGGGCCTCCCCAGCTACGCTACTGGGCTGAAATCCGCCGCCAGCACCGCCTCCTTGAGCGCACGCGAATAGGGATGCTGCGGATTATCCAGCACGGGGCGGGCCTGTCCTCGTTCGACGATTTCGCCTTTGCGCATGATGATGATGTTGTCGCTGACGTAATAGGCGGTGGCCAGATCATGGGTGATGTAGATGATCGACAGGCCGAGTTCGCTTTTCAGGCGGCCGAAGAGGTTGACGATGGCCATGCGCAGCGATGCGTCGACCATCGAGACCGGTTCATCGGCGACCAGCAGGCGGGGTTGCGGGATCAGCGCGCGGGCAATGGCGACGCGCTGAAGCTGGCCGCCTGATAGTTCGTGGGGAAACCGGCCTTTCACCTCTTCAAGCGTCAGGCCGACATGCGTAAGCGCGGCATCGGCCATCCGCTCCGCTTCTTTCCGGTCTATCCGTTTTCCCGGGCCCGACAGATTGCGGGCCGTCTCAAACAGGTAACGGTCGACCCGCTTCAGCGGATTGAAGGCTTCGAACGGGTTCTGCAGAACCGGCTGGACCTCCTTCATGAAGGCCTTGCGTTCGGATCGGCTATGGATGGAGACGGTTTTGCCGGAGAATTCCAGCTGCCCTTCCGTCGGTTCGGTCTGCCCCAGGATCATCGCCGCGATCGTCGATTTGCCCGAGCCGGATTCGCCGACGATCGACAGGATCTCCGGCTCCTCGCCAAGTTCGAAGCTGACATCCTTGACCGCCGTGACCAGGCGCCGGCCGAGCATGCCGCCCTGCCGGTAGATTTTCGTGACATGCGAGAGGCTGAGCAGAGCGGTCAAAGCTGATCTCCCGTAACTGCGAAACAGGCGACGCGCCGCCCTGGCTCGACGGTGACGAGCGGCGGCACCTTCTGCGAGCAGATATCCATCCGCTTCGGACAGCGCGGGTGAAACCGGCAGCCTTCCGGCGGCATGGCAAGGTTGGGTGGACGCCCCTCCAGCGAAGGCCTGGTCGTCGCATCGCCGATCCGCGGCAGGCTGCCGACAAGGTGCTGCGTATAGGGGTGCAGCGGCCTGCTGAAGAGCTTGGCGGTCGGCGCTTCCTCGACGAGACGCCCGGCATAGACGATGCCAATGCGGTCGGAGACCGTCGCGTGAACCCCCATATCATGGGTGACGAACAGAAAGGACGAGCCCATCTCGCGCTGGATTTCGCGGATCATCGACAGCACGTCGCGCTGAACGATCACGTCGAGCGCCGTCGTTGGTTCGTCGGCGATGATGAATTCCGGCGTCAGGATGGTGGCAAGCGCAATGGTCATGCGCTGGCGCATGCCGCCGGAGAGCTCGTGCGGATAGGCGTCGAGCAGCTGCGGATCGAGCTTCAGCCGCTGCAGATGGGCGGCGACTTTTTCGAAGAAAACTTGTTTGCCGACGGGCATGTGGCGAAAGGCGAAATCGGTGAAGGAATGGCGGATCCGGCGCACCGGATTGAGCACATTCATCGACCCCTGCATGATATAGGACAGATGCTTCCAGCGCAGCGCCATGCGCTCCTCCGGCTTCATCGCATAAATATCCTGGGTGCCGCCGGCGAAATGGAATTTCACGCTCCCCGACACGACCCGCAGCGGCGGCCGGATGGCGCCGGCAATGGTTTTGATCAGGGTGGTCTTGCCGCTGCTCGATTCACCGGCAACGCCATAAACCTCGCCGCGGCCGATCGTCAGGCTGATATCGTCGACGGCGCGCACCTCGCGATCGACGCCATAAAGGAAGGCACGGTAATAGGCTTTCAGATTCTCGATTTCGACCAAAGGGTCCATGCTAACTTCCCATCCGGTTCAGCCGGCTGCGCGGATCATTGTATTCGTTCATCGACATCGACAGCAGGAAGAGCGCCAGGAAGAGAACGACGATCGCGGCGACGGGTGCCGCCACCCACCACCATACGCCTGATATCAGCGCCGAATGCGCATTGGCCCAGTAGATCATCATGCCCATGGTCGGCGTCTCGATATCGGTGAAGCCGAGCACCGACAGGGTGATCTCCATGCCGATCGACCAGATCATGTTGTTCATCGTGGTGGCAAAGACGATCGGCAGAACGTAGGGCAGGTGCTCCTCGGCGAGGATCTTGCGCATGCTCATGCCGGAATAGACGCTCTGGGTGGTGAACGGCCTTGTCTTGAGGCCGATCGCCACCGAGCGGATGAGGCGCGCATCGTAGGACCAGCCGAGCGAGGCCATGATGACGATCAGCGCGGTCCAGGTCATGCTGTCCTTCAGCACGAAATAGAAAAGGATCAGCAGCGGAAATTGGGGGATGACCATGACGCTGTCGTTGATCGCCATCAGCACCCGGTCGACCGCACCGCCGGCATAACCGGCGACGAGGCCGACGACCAGCGAGATGATGCGTGAAATAAAAGCGACGCCGATGCCGAAATACAAGGTGTTGCGAAGGGCGGTCGTCAACTGCCAGAAAACGTCCTGGCCGCGCGATGTCGTGCCGAGCCAGTAATCGCCATCGGGCGGCATGTCTGGTGGCAGGAGATAGATGTCCGTCGGGGCGTAGGGCGAGAAATAGGACAGGATGATCAATCCGACGATGACGGCAAAGAGCAGCAGGCCGCAGAGGAATTCCATATTCTGGCGGGCGAGGTCACGGATAATGGTAAACATGCTCTATTCCACCTTGATACGCGGGTCGATCAGCGGGCTCAGAATGTCGATGATGAACACCGCGGCGGCGACGCCGACGATCGACAAGGCGCTGAGGCCGAGCACCAGGCTGTAGTCGCCGGCATGCACCGCCGAAATCAAAAGGTTGCCGATGCCGGGATAGCCGAAGACGATTTCGGTGATGACGGTGCCGTTGAAGATCGCACCGAGCGACATGGCAAGCCCGGTGAACTGCGGCACCATGGCATTGCGGGCGATGTAGGAGCGGAGAATTTTCCGCTTCGGAACGCCGCCGAGCTCGGCGAAGACAACGTAGTCATCGGTGATGATGTTGGATACCAGCGCGCGCATGCCGATCAGCCAACTGCCGGTTCCGACAAGGATCAACGACATGGCCGGCAGGATCGAATGTTCGAGGATATCGAGGACCAGGGAAAACGACAGGTTGAGATTGGCGTTCATCTCATAGCCGCCATTGATCGGCAGCACCGGCCAGAGATAGCCGAACAGGATGAGCAGCACGAAGGCGAGAATATAATAGGGAATGGGAAGCAGGGCGATGCAGACGAGGCTGACGGCCTTCAGCACCGTATTCTTCCGGTAATAACCGGCGAGCGCGCCGATCGCATTGCCGAGCACGAAGGTGATCAGGGTGGAGACCGTCATCAGCCCGATCGTCCAGGGCAGGGACCGCAGAATGATGGTGGAAACGGGTGTGGGAAAAGCCGACAGCGAGGGGCCGAGATCACCGGTCGCAAGCCGCAGCCAGAAATGCAGATATTGCTGCCAGATCGAGCCCTCCATGCCGTAAAGCTCGCGCAGTGACTGGCGCATCAGTTCGATCGCATTCGGATCGGACTGCCCCATCTGGGTAATGGCGCCGATGCTTTCTTCGACCGGATCGATCGGGGTCAGGTGGGTGACGAAGAATGTGATGCTGACGCCCAGAAAGACGACGAGCAGAAACTGACCGAACCGCTTCAGTACAAAGATCAGATAGGACGTCATAGAGCAGTGGTTCCTCTCTGGTTTCCTTTCATCGATGGGACAGCATCGACGGGAAAGGATCGGCGGGCAGAGCCCGCCGATAAGGGGCCGGCGCGATGGCTGCGCGCCGGCGTTGGGAGGATTATTTCGGTTGAGCCGGCTTCAGTTTGACCATCATCAGCCTGGAGTTGGCCCAGTTCGGCACCGGGTCGGTATAGGGGTCTTTGATGGTCGGATAACCGGTCCAATAGGTCGTGTCCATCGAGGTGAAGACGTTATAGGACATCAGCGGGATCGTCGGCATTTCGCGGGCGGCCAGCTTCAGATAATCCTTGCCGAGCTCGATGCCCTTGGGATCGTCGGCGCTGATGCCGCGAATGGTCTCGATGATCTTGTCGAGCTCCGGATTGCTCCAGCGCTGCCAGTTGCGCGGCGGCTGAACGTCACCCTTCTTGGCCACGAACTGCGAGTGCCAGCTGTCGAGGAAGAACGACAGGTCGGGATCGCCGCCCCAGGTCTCGACGCTCCAGGCAATCGCCACCTGGAAATCGCCGGGCTGGAGTGCCACCTGCCATAGGCTGGTCGTCGGCACGGCTTTGGCGTCGATGCCGAAGGCGGCCCATTGCTGCGCGATCAGCGTGCCTGCTCGGGTGAAGACGGAGCGCGAATCGCCCTCCACGGTCATCCGGATCCTGAACGGCTTGCCGTCCGGGGTCATCCATTTGCCGCCGGCCTTCTTGAAGCCTGCCTTCTCCAGCAGTTCGCCGGCAGCCTTCGGATCCGGCTTCCACCAGCCATAGCCGAAGGCCGTGCTGATTGCCTCAGGGTCGGTCGGGATCTGGTCCTTGAACTTCGGCTGCTTGCGCAGCAGATCGGCGATCTGCTGGCCGATGCTGGGGTCATAGGGCTTGATCTTCTGCTTGCCGGTGTCGACCTCGAAATCCTTCAGCCAATCCTGCATCGGCGCCTGATAGTCTTTCATGGCGATTGCCGTCGGCGGTACGCCGAGCGCCGAGAGCGTCGCAGCGCCGCGATAGCTCGCCATGTCGACGGCCTTGATGTCGATCAGCAGGGCCAGCGCCCAGCGCACATCAGGATTGTTGAAGGTCGGGTCCTGGGTGTTGAAAATCACCGCCGGAAGGGTCGGATCCGGATGGGCGAAGGGGAAGCCCGGGAACCAGGTCTCGATCGACTTGGATTTTTCCTTGAGGGTGAACATGCCCTCAGGGGTGTTGTCGTGGATGATATCGAGATTGTGCTCGAGCTGAGCGATGGTGCGTTTATCCGGCGGGCCGGGATCGGTGTAGGTCACATATTTCGGGGCCGGCTCGCCGAAGCGCGCAAGCGATGTTTTCTGCCAGTCCTCACGCTTTTCCCAGGTGTACCATTTGCCCTGGGGATCGTAAGCCTTGAGCTTGTAGGCGCCGAGCGAGACGGGGTTGGCGAAATCGTAGCGGATCGGATCGGCGACTTTCTCGAACACATGCTTGGGCATGATCCAGGCGCCGTTCCAGCGCACGGTGAACAGGGCATGGAAGCGCGAATTGGGCTTCTTCAGCTTGAACACCACCGTCTGGGGATCGGTCGCCTCGACGCTTGCCACCTGAACCGAGAAGGCAGCACTCCAGACCATGCCGGGATGATCCATCTGCGTCTTGACGGTATAGACCACGTCGTCGGCCGTGAACTCGACGCCGTCGCTCCAGAAGAGCCCCTTGCGCAGTTTCACGGTCATCTCGGTGAAGTCGGCATTATATTGCGGCTTGTCGGCGGCCAGGGAACTGTCCCAGGTCGAGCCGCCAAGCCCTTGTTCGGGGTCGATATACCAGAGCGTATCCATGGTCAGCTGCTGCAGGCCGGTGGAAACACCGCCGCCGCCATTGACCCAGATATTGAACCAGCCCGGATTCTTGATCGTCCCTTCCGGATTTTCGACGATGAGCGTCTCCTTGCGGGGCAAGGAGGTATAGTCATCGGCCTTGGCCGCCGCTGTCAGGCCGAGTGCGGCCAGCGCGACGCCAAATGCGAGCCTCTTCCACTGTTGCATGAACTCCTCCCTAGAAAGCGACGATACGGCGGCCGCAAAGGCACGCATGGGCACGTCGCGGTTGTCGGTTCGCGAAAGCATCAGGACTTGAAACACTCAAGGTCCAAGGCTCTAGCCAACCATCCCTCCAACCCGCCTGCCTCCTCGCAGTCGAGCCGAATCTCTTTAGCCGGGGGCCAATGGGCCTTACCCGGCGGCGGCTGTCAGACCGACAGCCGAATGACGTTGTAGGACAGCGGCTTCAGCGCCGCCCGCAACCTGCCGTCCTCGATCTTCGCAGTCTGGACATTGACCGGCGCGACCGTATCCTGCCGCGCAGCCGTGTTGACGGCTAGCAGATCGCTATGGGTCATCTCCACCTGCTCGATGACGCTGGCGGTCCCAAAACCTTCCAGGCGCACGTCGAAATCCAGTGCCGTCTGCGGATGACGGTTGACGGCAAAGAAGGTCAGCGTCTTGCCATCCTCGGAATGGACGGCGGAGACGTCGAGATAGGGGACGTCGTTCTCCTCGTCGCTGTCATAGGTCGGGCCATCGACGACCAGCTGCAGTGCCGATCCACGGCCATATCTTGAGGCGTAGTAGAAGGGGTAGTAGATCGTCTGGCGCCAGGCGGCCCCGCCGTCATCGGTCATGATCGGGGCAATAACGTTGACGAGCTGGGCGATGCAGGCGATGCGCACCCGGTCGGAACGGCGGATGAAGGTATTCAGGATGCCGCCGACCTGCAGCACGTCTTCGAAATTATAGACGTCTTCAAGCAGATGCGGCGCATCCGGCCATTCGTCGCGCGCCAGGATTTCCTTGTCCTGCTGGTTGGAATGATACCAGACGTTCCATTCGTCGAAGGAAATGCCGATCGTCTTCTTCGAGCGCTTCTTCGCCTTGATGTAGTCGATCACGCCGCCGATCGTGGTGATGTAGCGGTCGAGCTTCGTCGCCCGGGCGAGATAGTTGAGGGTATTCTTCTCGCGGTTGGCAAAATACATGTGCAGCGAGATATGGTCGGCGCTGTCGTAGCACTGCTCGAGGACTTGAGCCTCCCAATCCGGATAGGTCTGCATATCGGAATTGGACGAGCCGCAGACCACCAGTTCGAGCGACTTGTCGAAGCCGCGCATGGCTTTCGCCGTCTCGTCGGCCAACCGGCCATATTCATAGGCCGACTTGTGGCCAACCTGCCAGGGGCCGTCCATCTCATTGCCGAGACACCACAATTTGACGTCGTGCGGATCGGCCCAGCCGTGCTTGCGGCGCAGATCGGAATAATAGGTGCCGCCGGGATGATTGCAATATTCGAGGAAATTGCGGGCGGCATCCAGGCCGCGCGAGCCGAGATTGACGGCGAGCATCGGCTTGGTGTTCGCCTTCTTGCACCAATCGACGAATTCGTTGACGCCGATCTGATTGGCTTCACGGGTGCGCCAGGCAAGGTCGAGGCGAACCGGGCGTTCCGACCGTGGGCCGACGCCGTCTTCCCAATTATAGGCCGAGACGAAGTTGCCGCCGGGATAGCGGCAGTAGGGCGTGTCGAGATCACGCACCAGATCGAGCACATCGCGGCGGAAGCCGTCCTCGTCGGCGGTGGGATGTCCGGGCTCGTAAATGCCGCCGTAGATCGCTCTGCCGAGATGCTCGAGAAATGAACTGTAGAGCCTGGCGTCAATGGTCGCGATGCGGAAATCGCGGTGGGCAACGACATTGGTTTTCAACGGATCCTCCCGTTTATGTATCAAGATTTTTGTTTTCTTGCCTCTAACTTGATATCAGGAATGTCGTTTTGTCAACCGAGCTGCATATTTAATCATACTAATGGAAATTTTCAGAAAATCATTTATTTACATCGTGTTGGCCTATTTCATGCATTGCTAATGTGGAAAAGAAGTACGATATTAAAATCAAAGTTTCCGATATTGATTGAATCAGACATGCAGGCGCATGGTGATATCGCGGCCGTGATTTCCGAAGCCGCGGCCAAAAATATTGACACCGCCGGTATGGCCGGCGTTTTCCGCGATGCCGACCCGGAGCCGGATGGAGGAGTGCTGGGTCAGCGCCAGATCGGTGAGCGTGACATTCGATGCGGCGATGCCGTCGATGAAGGTGCCGCGCGTCGAGATGCGCCAGGTCTTCATTGCCCCATATTGCGAACCCTCGAGCTTCCACCAGGCCGGCGTGAAGGCGCCGCGCTTGTCGCCGTAGTCGCCGGGCGAGGTCCAGGTGCCGATCGCCATGCCGTTGACCCACAGGGTAATATCGGACGGCCAGTCCACATTGGTGCCGGGCACCTCCGACGACAGCTCCAGCGAAAACTCGATGGCGCGAATATCCTTGTTCAACACCTTGGCATTGTTGGGGAATTTATACTCGACATAACCCCGGCCGAACCAGACGAGCCCGGCCTGCATGCGCTGCGGATCCAGGAAATAGTCGGGCACATCGAGCGGCCCGATGACGCTCTCGGTCGAGCAGAGACCGCAGGGCGCATGCACGTCGCAGCTGGTGTAGAGACCCACCGGCATCTCAACTTCGATGATATTGTTGGCCCGTTGAGCGGCACTTTCCTCAAAGCTGATCAGGATTTCGCTATAGACCGCCGAGCAGATCTTCTGGTTTCCCTTGCGGGCCTTGGCCAGCCGCGACTCGACGAGCCCGGCTTCTTCCAAAATCTGGATACCGGTGGCGACGGTGGATTGCGGGAGGGAAAGCGCCTGGGCGATGTCGTTGATATTCAGCGGCCCCTTGGCGCAAAGCAGCTTTAACATCTCCACCCGCGCCGGCGCCGAAAGCGCCCGAACCGCCTCATGATTCTCACCGGCGGTAATCGTCAAAAACGAACGTTCCATCATTCCCCCACTATTTCCGATGAAATGATGTATATCGGAAATTGTGATACATCAAGGGGAGCAGTGCCGAATGGTGTTGGTATCCGAGAACAGTCACGCGTCAAAGTCCGGCTGTGACGATCAAGAGCGCCAGACGTCACTGCGACGTGGGTCGAAGTCGCCTTTCTCAGGGGATGCAGGCTGTCGCTGGAGGAATGAGATTCGTTTTAACCGCAGCGCATGCTTTTCCAGCAGATGCCATGAAAGCCAGCCGAGCAACCACGCTGTCGGCAGGGAAAGCGCTAAGACCGCCCACCACGTGCTGTACTCGCCGAGGGCATGGTTCATCGTCTGCTCCACTGGCCAGCCATAGAGATAGGTCCCGTAGGAGGCGTCGCCCAAGCGTTCGAGAGTCGGCAGGCGTATCACCGGCGAGGTTGCGATGTAGATAAGCGGATAGGCGAACAACATGCGGCCGTAAAGATAGCCGGGCCAGAAGACGAGGCAGAGCATACCGAGCGCTACGAAGATCAATGCCAGGACTATATTGGGCTGCCGCTTTTCCATCACGAACCTCAGAAGCGAACCGCAGAAGAAGTAGGGAGCGATAAAAGTAAAATCCGTCAGGAACCGTATCTTTGGCCACGGATGATCGAAGAAAAGCTGCCAGGTCACGCCTACGGCGAGGGCAAGTGCCATCAGCGGGGCTCGCAGAAGCCCGATTACCATTAATCCGGCGACGATGAGGTAGCAGAAGATTTCCTGCCCGATCGTCCAAAGAGAGCCGTTGACCGAGGTGGCAAGCCAAGAGATGGCGGGGTCATAAAACTGCACATGCGGCAGGGTCATGCCAAAGTTCGGGTCGAGCAACGAATGCAGTGTCGTCTTCATATGAAGCGACTTGAGCAAGTAACCACTGACGCCCAACGGGCTGTACAAGGCGCCCAAGACATAGACGCTGAGCAGCGTACAGACGATAAATGCCGGGTATATTCTCAGCGCCCGCCTCCAGAGAAAACCACCCGCGCTGCCGAACTGCGCGCTCTGCGTGACGAGGAAGCCGCTGCTGATGAAAAACACATAGACGCCGAAGAGGCCAAGGATATTGCCCTCTCCGAGCAAACGCTCAAAGGGCTCGTTCGCCGAGGTCTTTTCCGAGATAAGGAAGGCATGCGAGAAGATTACCGTGGAGGCTGCCACGAGCCTGATCATATTGAAGTTCGGGTAAAATGCCTTCTTGATTTCGCGCTCGTGCATGGAGCCTCCCGCACTTTTGCAGTTTAACTATTCATTAAGATAAGTTTTGAATGTTGTCACGCGCCGTAGTGAAACGGGGTTGAGCCGAGATAATCTCCGATCCGCCAAAATGCGCCTCTCACAAACCCTTGTTGTTCTACGAATGATCTCTCCTGGCCTGACACGGCATATACAACGGGCACTGCATTATACTTGGCGGTTGGGTTCTGATGAGAATGCTTGGCTCGAGCTTTTCACAACGAGAGCAAAGCTTCGCTTATCAGCGGGAGCGGTTAGAAGAGATACCGGCAGCGCAGGATCCGGGCATGTGGGATACGAAACGAGTTGAAGAAATCAGATAATGCGATCTGGCGGCCGGATTGAACTAGTAAAGAGGCGGCCTGAGATTGTGGTAATCTTCAGCCTGTTCGGCGATTGCGTCAGTGCCCGCTCGCCTTCGGCTGCAAGTCGGCATCCGTCAGTGTCCCCAAGAAGGCAACGATATCGTCGATCTCCGGATCGGTGAGGGCAGGTGCATCGCCCGGCTTCCTGCCGAAAGGCCGGTCCTGGTTGAGATTGGCCCAGTAGGCTTGCTGCAGGTCGTCATACTTACGGATCGTGCCGTCTGAATTTTTCGGATACCAGCGGCCGGGATCGCTGTCGCGGCTCGCGTAGAAGGAGACGACGTCGCGCAGCGTGTGGAAATAGCCGTTGTGGAAGAAGCTCTTTTTCAGCGCGACATTGCGCAGCGTCGGCGTGCGGAACAGGCCGCAATATTCGTTGTGTCCGGCGAGATCGCTACGCAGCGGGCCGCAGAGGCCGAGGTCGTGATAGTCGGGATCGGCGTTCGCCGGGATTGCCATGTTGCGGGGGGCGGCGAGCCCGAGGAAGCCGAAATCGGAAAAGAGCGGCGGCTCGCCGTCATTGGCCGGTTCGCTCAGATGGCAGCTCGAACAATTGCCTTTTTCCGGATCCTCGAACAGCTGCCGCCCGTGCAATTCCTGCGCAGTCAGCGTCGCCTTGCCGGCGAGAAAGGCGTCGTAGCGGCTGGAATAGGGATAAAAATCCGGGCCGCTTTGTTCGAAGGTGGCGAGCGCCTCGGCGACGGCATCGAAGGTATCCTCAGGATTGCCGAACACCGTCTCGCCGAACGCTGCCTTGATGGCATCGGCGCAGGCCGTCTTGCGCAGCTTGGCCGCCACCTCGGCTGCATCCTTGTTGCCCATCTCGAAGGGCGAGAGCAGCGGGATCTTCGCCTGCTCGGCGCCGTGATCGACCCGGCCATCCCAGGTCAGGCCGCCGGTGGGGCCGTTGTCGACGCTTTCGTCGCCCTCGTCCTCGGAATCGTAGTAATGCTCGGTGAACGCCGGCACCGCTTGCAGATAGCGCAGCGCCGGAACGGCGCGCAGGCCTGGCTGGTTCATTTCCTTGCCGCCCATCTCGACCGGCTTGGCCGATGCCGGGCCGAAGGCGTGAGCGGGATCATGGCAGGAGGCACAGGCCTGCAGGCCGGAGGCCGACAGCGAGGCGTCTGAGAACATCTTGCGGCCAAGCGCGGTCAGTGCCTCGGCCCGGGCGAAGGCCTCGGCGCGGGACATCGGGCCGGGATGTACGCGGAAAGCCGCCGCCGCGCTGCTTTGCCGCAGCGGCAGAATGGCCAGAGAGAGCGCTGCAGCAACGATTCCGACCGCCAAGGCGGACCGCGCAAGCCAGATGGTATTCGTCGTCATGATAAGGATTCCAATGACTTGGCATTCGTTTCCTTCATGATCGAACCTCGCTGCAACAAATTGATGACGGTCGTTTCCCCGCCGCCTTGTGACAGGCGCTTGTCACAAAGTTGATAGATGGCGGGAATAGCTTCGGGTCGCCCCGAGCGCCCCCGCTCCCTCTAGCCAACGCCGCCAGCCATGAGGTACCCCCGTGAAAAGACTGAAACTCCTTCACTCCATCTGTCTCGCCGGATCGGCGATGCTGCCGCTTGCCATGGCGACGGCCGCCCATGCGGCGCCCGCCGGTTACGATAAGATCGACAACATCGTCGTCATCTATGCCGAAAACCGCAGCTTCGATAATCTCTATGGCAGCTTTCCCGGCGCCGATGGCCTTGCCAATGTCAGTGCCGAGCAGGCCCGCCAGCTCGACCGCAACGGCCAGCCGCTCGCCGAACTGCCGCCGGCCTGGGGCGGCCTGACAGCCAAGGGCGTGACGCCTGCCGTCACCGAAGCACAGTCGGCCCATTTGGCCAATGCCAGCTTCGCGATCGACGATCCCAAGGGCTTTGCGCAGACGCCTTCGGTCGTCACCCGCGACCTCTGGCACCGTTTCTACCAGGAGCAGATGCAGATCGACGGCGGCAAGAACGACAAATTCGTCGCCTGGGCCGATTCCGGCGGCCTGGTCATGGGCCATTATGACGGCTCCATCCTGCCGATGTGGCAGGTGGCGAAGAAATACGTCATTGCCGACAATTTCTTCCAGGGCGCCTTCGGCGGTTCGTTCCTCAATCACTTCGCGCTGGTCTGCGCCTGCGCGCCCTATTACCCGGACGCCGACAAGAGCCCGGCCAAGCCGACCATCGCCAAGGTTGATGCCGATGGCACATTGCTTGTTGTGGCCGACAACGCCCCGAAGTCGGCGCTGGAAGGCGCACCGAAATTCGTCTCGGATGGCGCGCTGACGCCCGATTTCTACGCCGTCAACACCATGCAGCCGCCCTACCAGCCGAGCGCCAATCCGCCGGCCAAAGATGGCGATCCGGCCTATGCCGATCCCGCGGCGGCCACGACGCTGCCGCCGCAGCATGCGATTACCATCGGCGACCTCTTGTCGCTGAAAGGCGTCAGCTGGGCCTGGTATGGCGGCGCCTGGCAGGCAGCGCTCGACGGCAAGAATGCCACGCCGGTGCCGAACTTCCAGTTCCACCACCAGCCCTTCAACTATTTCGCCAATTTCGCGCCCGGCACGCCAGCGCGCGCTGAACATCTGAAAGACGGCGGCCTTGGCGGCGAGACCTTCCTCAAGGATATCGACGACGGCAAGCTGCCGGCGGTTTCCTTCTACAAGCCGCAGGGCAACCTCAACGAACATGGTGGTTATGCCGATGTCTCGAGCGGCGACCAGCATCTTGCCGATATCGTCTCCCACCTCGAGAAGAGTCCGCAATGGGGCCATATGCTGGTTGTCGTCACCTATGACGAGAATGGCGGTTTCTGGGATCACGTCGCGCCGCCGAAAGCCGACCGCTGGGGACCCGGCAACCGCATTCCGGCCTTCATCATCTCGCCCTTCGCCAAGGGCGGCACCGTCGATCACAGCCAGTACGACACGACGTCGATCCTCCGGCTGATCACGGCGCGCTACGATTTGCCGGTGCTGCCCGGCATCGTCACCCGCGACTAGGCGTTGCGCGACAACGGCAAGCCGCCGATGGGTGATCTCACGGCCGCGCTCGACCTGACGCATTGATCTGTCGCGAGCGGCCCCGGCTTCCACCGGGACCGCTCCCTCTGCATGTTTGCTGTTACCGGCGCAGCAGCGGCCGCAAGGCGGCCTGCGTTTCCTTCAGCAGCGGTAGGTACCGCTCCTTCATCTCCGCGGCCGGGACGAGCGCGGCCGGCGCGCCGATATTGATCGCCGCAACCGTTGCGCCGCTGTCGTTGTCGATCGGCACGGCAATCGAGCAGAGGCCGATCTCCAGTTCCTGGTCGATGATGGCGTAACCCTCTGTCCGCACTCGGCGGAACTCGGCGATCAGCTCGTCCGGATCGGTCCTGGTATTCACCGTGTTCTGCTTTAACTCGCTGCGGGCTAGGATGGCACGCGCCTCGTTTTCGCTAAGGGCGGCCAGCAGCACGCGGCCCATCGAGGCACAGTAGGCCGGCAGGCGGCTGCCGGGAGTGAGATTGATTGACATGACACGGCGCTGCGCGGCGCGGGCGATATAGACGATGTCGGTGCCATCGAGCACCGAGGCCGAGGCGCTCTGGCCGGCCCTTTCCGAAAGATGATCGAGATGCGGCTGCAACAGCGCCGGCAGTGGCGTGGCGGCGAGATAGGCATGTCCAAGCCGCAGGATCTTCGGCGTTAGCGTGAAGAACTTGCCGTCATAATCGGCATAACCGAGCTCGGCTAGCGTCAGCAGCGAGCGGCGCACGGTGGCGCGGTCGAGCTCCGTCAGCTTGGCGGCCTCGGCGATCGACAGCCGCTGGCGCGTTTCGCCGAAGGCCTCGATGACTTTCAGGCCGCGGGCAAAGCCGCTGACAAAATCCGTTTCGCGCATCGGGCGAGTTCTCCAATCGATCCATCCATTCTGTGCGATATACGAACAAAAGTCAAATAACGCACAAATTTCTTGCCGTCCGTCGCCTCGGGCTTTATGGCTGACGCTGGAGAACCTGATCTAGCCAAGGAGAAATCCCGCATGGACAAGACAGTCAGGAGCACGGCGGAGGCCGTCTCCGAGATCGGTGATGGCGCGACCGTCATGATTGGTGGTTTTGGTGGTTCGGGCGCGCCGATCGAGCTCATTCATGCCCTGATCGACAAGGGCGCCAAGGGCCTCACCGTGATCAACAACAATGCCGGCAACGGGCGCATCGGTATCGCTGCGATGATCGACGCCGGCATGGTCAGAAAGATGATCTGCTCTTTTCCGCGTTCGTCGGACCCACGCGCCTTCACCGACAGATATCTGGCCGGTCAAATCGAGCTCGAGCTGGTGCCGCAGGGAACGCTGGCCGAACGTATCCGCGCCGGCGGGGCCGGCATTCCGGCTTTTTATACGCCGACGGGCTATGGCACCGAACTTGCCGAGGGCAAGGTCATCGCCGAATTCGATGGCCGCCATTACGTGCAGGAGCGCTGGCTGAAGGCCGACTTCGCCATCGTCAAGGCTGAGATCGGCGATATCCAGGGCAATCTCACCTACAACAAGGCCGGCCGCAACTTCAATCCGCTGATGTGCATGGCGGCGGCGAAGACCATCGTCCAGGTCTCATCGATCGTGCCGGCCGGCGGCATCGATCCCGAGCATGTGGTCACCCCCGGCATCTTCGTCGACCGCGTCGTCGCTGTTATCAGTCCAAAGCAGGAAGAAGAGCTCATTCGAGCCGGAGTGGCCTACGTATGACCGTCAACACCCATCCCATCAATACAAGGGAAGACATCAAGCTTTCCAATGCGCAGATCGCCTGGCGCGCCGCACAGGACATCGCCGACGGCGCCTATGTCAACCTCGGCATCGGCTTTCCCGAAATGGTCGCCCGGTATCAGCCGCCCGGCCGCCAGGCGATCTTTCATACCGAAAACGGCATCCTGAATTTTGGCGAGCCGCCGCCTGAAGGCGAGGAGGATTGGGACCTGATCAACGCCGGCAAGAAGGCGGTGACGCTGAAGCCGGGGGCGGCCTTCTTCCATCATGCCGACAGCTTCGCCATGGTGCGCGGCGGCCATCTCGACGTCGCGATCCTCGGCGCCTACCAGGTCGCCCAAAGCGGCGATCTTGCCAATTGGCGGGTCGGCAGCAAGGGCGTGCCGGCCGTTGGCGGCGCCATGGATCTGGTGCACGGCGCCAAGCAGGTCTGCGTCATCACCGAGCACGTCACCAAGACCGGCGAGCCGAAGCTGGTGGAGAAATGCACCTTCCCGCTGACCGGTGTGGCCTGCATCACCCGCGTCTATACCAGCCATGCCGTCATCGACATTGTCGACGGACGCTTCGTCCTGCGCGAAAAGCTGGCTGCGATGTCGCAGGAGGAATTGCAGGCGATGACCGGTGCGCCGCTCCATATCGACGGGCCGGTTGCCGATCTCGTCGTCCCGGAACTATGAGGAAAAGCCATGACCGAAGCCTTTATCTGCGACTATATCAGGACGCCGATCGGCCGCTTCGCCGGCGCGCTGTCGCCGGTGCGGGCCGATGATCTCGGCGCCATCCCGCTGAAGGCGCTGATGGAACGCAATACCGCCGTCGATTGGGAAGCCGTCGACGACGTGATTTTCGGTTGTGCCAACCAGGCGGGCGAAGACAACCGCAATGTCGCCCGCATGTCGGCGCTCTTGGCCGGCCTGCCGATCGCTGTCCCGGGCACCACGATCAACCGGCTCTGCGGCTCCGGCATGGATGCGGTGATGACAGCTGCACGCGCCATCCGCGCCGGCGAGGCCGAGCTGATGATTGCAGGCGGCGTCGAGAGCATGTCGCGGGCGCCCTTCGTCATGCCGAAGGCCGAGACGGCCTTTTCGCGCGCCGCCGAACTCCACGACACGACCATCGGATGGCGCTTCGTCAACCCGCTGATGAAGAAGCAGTATGGCGTCGATTCGATGCCGGAGACCGGCGAGAACGTCGCCGAGGATTATCATGTCAGCCGCGAGGACCAGGATGCCTTTGCGGTGCGCAGTCAGGCGAAGGCCGCCGCCGCCCAGGCGAGCGGCCGGCTGGCCAAAGAGATCGTCCCGGTGACCATCCCGCAGCGCAAGGGCGAAGCCGTCATCGTCGACAAGGACGAACATCCGCGGGCGACGACGATCGAGACGCTGGCGAAACTCGCCACCCCTTTCAAGAGGGAAGGCGGCACGGTGACCGCCGGCAATGCCTCCGGCGTCAATGACGGCGCGGCGGCGCTGATCGTCGCTTCGGAAGCGGCGGCGCGAAAATATGGCCTGACGCCAATCGCCCGCATCCTCGGCGGCGCGGCCGCAGCCGTTCCGCCACGGTTGATGGGCGTCGGACCGATTCCGGCCTCGCGCAAGCTGATGGCCCGGCTTGGCATGAGCCAGGAACAGTTCGACGTCATCGAACTCAACGAGGCCTTCGCAAGTCAGGGGCTGGCGGTGCTGCGGGCGCTCGGCATTGCCGATGACGATCGGCGGGTCAATCGCAATGGCGGCGCGATCGCGCTCGGCCATCCCCTCGGCATGTCGGGTGCCCGCATCACCGGCACGGCGGCGCTGGAGCTCCTGGAGACCGGCGGAAAATATTCGCTGTCGACGATGTGCATCGGCGTCGGCCAGGGGATTGCGATCGCGCTCGAAAGGGTTTGAGGCCGGTCGAAGAGGGGGCTTGTGGCGGTTCACCGGCAACCCTCGACCAGTTGCGCGCCATATCAGCCTTCTGTAGAAATCGGCCATGCTGATCCGACCCGCAGACCAAGACGATCGAAACGCCATCTGGAGGATCATCGGCCCGACGATCCGAGCCGGCGAGACCTATGCGCTCGATCGCGATCTCCCCGAAGCCGATGCGCTCGCCTACTGGATGGGGCCGGACCGCGAGACCTTCGTCGCCGAGGAGGATGGCGTGATCCTCGGCACCTATTACATCAAGGCCAATCAGTCCGGCGGCGGGCGCCATGTCTGCAATTGCGGCTACATGACCGATGCTGCCGCCAGCGGCCGCGGCGTCGCGCGCCTGATGCATGAACATTCCCTGCAGCACGCCCGCGCCCGGGGCTTTCGCGCCATGCAGTTCAATTTCGTCGTCAGCAGCAACCGCCGCGCCGTCCAGCTCTGGCAATCCCTCGGCTTCGACATCGTCGGCCGCCTTCCCGGCGTCTTCCTTCATCCCACAGAGGGGTATGTCGAAGCACTGGTGATGTTTCGTACTCTGTAGAACTGCCCGCCGAAAAAAGATGTGAGCGCGCTGTCGAAATCGCAGCGGTTCAAACGTCTTTAGATCGCAGACGCGAAGTGCGGTAAGCTTGCCGCATGCGTCGCGATCACTCTGTCGGCATGGAGGTTATGAAGCCATGAGTGTTTCCTATCGTTGGGTCATCGTCGCCTTGGGCGCATTGATGTCGTGCGTGGCCATCGGCGCGATGTTCTCGCTGGCGATTTTTCAGGAACCGATCGCGACAGCGACCGGCTGGTCGCATGTCGGCATCGCCAGCGCGATGACGCTGAATTTTATCGTCATGGGCTTCGGCGGTTTCCTCTGGGGTGCGGCCAGCGACCGCTTCGGTCCGCGCATCGTCGTGATGATCGGCTCGGTGCTGCTTGGCCTGGCGCTGGTGCTGGCCAGCCGCGCCGAGACGCTGCTGCAGTTTCAGCTGACCTATGGCATCCTCGTCGGATTGGCCGCCAGCACCTTCTTCGCACCGATGATCGCGGCGACCATCGGCTGGTTCGACGAAAATCGTGGGCTTGCGGTATCGCTCGTTTCCGCCGGCATGGGCGTCGCGCCGATGACGATCTCGCCTTTCGCGCGCTGGCTGATCTCGGCCTATGAATGGCGGCCGGCGATGTTAATCATCGGCATTGCAGCGTGGGTGCTGCTCGTGCCGGCCGCCCTGCTGGTCAGGCGCCCACCGGCCGAGGCCGCCGATACCGGCGCCGAATTCACTGTTGACGGCGCCCAGCCGCAGCTCTCGAAAGTCTTCCGGTCGCCGCAATTCATCGTGCTCGGCCTGACCTTCTTTGCCTGCTGCGCGGCGCATTCCGGGCCGATCTTCCACATGGTGAATTATGCGACGATCTGCGGCGTCGCCCCGATGGCGGCCGTCAGCATCTACAGCGTCGAGGGTCTGGCGGGCCTCGGCGGCCGGCTGCTCTATGGCAGCCTTGCCGACAGGATCGGGGTGAAGCCGGTTCTGGTCGCCGGCCTGCTGGTGCAGGCGGCAGCCCTTGCGACCTATCTTTTCGTCAGCCAGCTGACCGAATTCTATGCGCTCGCCATCGTCTTCGGCAGCGCTTATGGCGGTGTGATGCCGCTCTATGCGGTGCTGGCGCGGGACTATTTCGGGCCGCGCATCCTCGGCACCGTCTTCGGCGCAGCGACGATGCTTTCCAGCCTCGGCATGGCCTTCGGCCCCCTCATCGGCGGCTGGATATTCGACACGTTCGCCAATTATTCCTGGCTGTTCATCGGCTCGGCGATGGTCGGGCTCGGGGCCGCGGCCATCGCCCTGGCATTCCCGCCTCTCGTGCGCCAAAAGCCGCAGCCGGCCTTAGGTCTGGCTCCGTGACAAGATCCTGATCGGCTCTCACAGCAACTTCGGGCGGCCGTCGGTGACGCCCGCCCGCCGCCAGGGCAAATCAGATCTCCTGATTTCGTGCATTGCCCTTCGCCGATTTCGGCTGATAGACTTCCCCAATCTGTTTCATCACCTATGTCCTTGGTTTTTCGGGAGGCTGTCTTAGCCATGGTAGAACTTGCGCAATCGCTCGCATCGATCAAATTGCCGGATCTCGCCGGCAAGGCCGTGCTGATCACCGGCGCCTCGACCGGCATCGGGGCGGCGCTCGCCCGCGCTTTTGCGGCTCAAGGGGCCAAGGTTGGCATCCACTACAATGCCAGCCGCGAGCCGGCGGAGGCGCTTGGCGAGGAGATCCGCGCTGCCGGCGGCACCGTGCATCTGATCCAGGGCGACGTGTCGCGCGAGGGTGAGACCGAGCGCGTCGTCGAGGAGACGGCAAAGACCTTCGGCCACCTCGACGGCCTTATCAACAATGCCGGCGGCATGTTGGGGCGCAAGCCGACGTCGGAATATACCGACGCGCATTATGCGGCGGTGATGGATCTCAACGCCCGCTCGGTGCTGGCGGCAACGCGCGCCGCCCATCCCTGGCTGAAAAAACAGGGTGGCTTCATCATCAACACCACCTCGATCGCCGCCCGCAATGGCGGCGGCAACGGGGCGATCCTCTATGCGGCATCGAAGGGCTTCGTCTCGACGATCACCCGCGGCCACGCCAAGGAATTCGTCGCCGACAGGATCCGCGTCAATGCCGTGGCGCCTGGAGTCATCGCCACGCCGTTCCACGAGCGTTATACCAATGACGAGCAGATGGAACTGCAGCGCAAGTCGATCCCGATGGGTTTCGTCGGCACATCGGAGAATTGCGTCGGCGCCTATCTCTTCCTCGCCTCGCCGACGCTGTCCGGCTACATCACCGGCCAGATCATCGAGGTGAATGGCGGCCAGTTGATGCCGTAAGCGCACCCTCCGGCCGGCAACACCGTTGCCTTTTCCCATTCATGAGGGAACTTTAGAACCGCCATTACGTTTCCCGCTTGGTCTTTTCATTGAGCGGGGCATCATGAGCTTTTCATTTTCGGAACTCGACTTCCTCAAGCCGGAGCTGGGGGCAGAGTATACGGGTTCCGGTACCCATTTCGCCGTTTTCTCGGCTCATGCGGAACAGATAGAGCTCTGCCTCTTCTCCCCCGATGGAAAAAATGAAATCGCCCGGATGCCGCTACCGAAACGCGAGGGCGACATCTGGTCCGGGTATGTCGCCGGGGTCGGGCCGGGCACCGTCTACGGCTATCGCGCCCATGGCCCCTATGACCCCAACGCCGGCCATCGTTTCAATGCCAACAAGCTTCTGCTCGACCCCTATGCCAAGCAGGTAACGGGCGACTTGCAATGGGACGACGCGCTGTTCGGCTATCAGATCGGCGAGGACGACCTTTCCTTCGACGATCGCGACAGCGCGCCTTTCACGGTCAAGGGCGTGGTCCAGGATCCGGACTTCGATTGGGCGGGTGAAGAGGCGATCCGCCGACCCTGGCCCGACACCATCATCTACGAGGCGCATGTGCGCGGCCTGACGATGACGCATCCGAAGGTGCCCGACCGACTGCGCGGCACCTTTCTCGGCATGTGCAGCGATCCGATCATCGACCACCTCGTCAAGCTCGGCATCTCGGCGATCGAGCTGCTGCCGATCCAGTATTTCCTCGATGATCGTTATCTCCTCGAAAACAACCTCAAGAACTATTGGGGCTACCAGACGCTCGGCTTCTTCGCGCCGCAATCGCGCTACATGTCCGGCGACAAGATCACCGAGATCAAGACCATGGTGCGGAAGTTCCATGCCGCCGGCATCGAGGTCATCATGGATGTGGTCTACAACCACACCGCCGAGGGCAGCGAGAAAGGGCCGACATTGTCCTTCCGCGGGCTCGACAACGCCAGCTACTACATTCTCTCGCCCGACGATCCCCGCCATACTTTCGATACGACTGGCACCGGCAATACGCTGAATGTCGCCCATCCGATGGTGATGCGCATGGTGCTCGACAGCCTGCGCTACTGGGTTGGCGTCATGCATATCGACGGCTTCCGCTTCGATCTTGCCAGCACGCTCGGGAGGCAGGACCTGGAATTCGACCGCCAGGGCGGCTTCTTCGGCGCCATCCGGCAGGATCCGATTCTCTCAGGCGTCAAGCTGATCGCCGAACCCTGGGATATCGGCGAGGGCGGCTACCAGGTCGGGGGCTTCCCGCATCCCTTCCGTGAGTGGAACGACAAGTTTCGCGACGACGTGCGCCGTTTCTGGAAGGGCGATGGCGGCATGGTGTCGGAGGTGGCGGCGCGCGTCACCGGCTCGGCGCCGCAGTTCAATCATTCCGATCGGGGCGCCACCTCTTCGATCAATCTCCTGTCGGCCCATGACGGCTTCACGCTGACGGATACGGTGTCCTTCGACGACAAGCACAATGAGGCGAATGGCGAGGACAACCGCGACGGCCATTCGGACAATCATTCCGACAATATGGGCGCCGAAGGCGCAACCGACAATGCCGAAATCAATGCCGCGCGGACGCGGCGTCGGCGCAACATGATTGCGACGCTGATGCTTTCCCAAGGCGTGCCGATGATTCTCGCCGGTGACGAGCTCGGCAACAGCCAGGGCGGCAACAACAACGCCTATTGCCAGGACAATGAAATCGGCTGGACGGGCTGGGAAGGGCTCGACGATCCCTTCCTCGATTTCTGCCGGCAGGCCGTCGCCTTCCGCAAGGCGCATCCGGTCCTGCGGCAGGAGCGGTTCCTGACCGGCGAGACCAGCGAGGACGGGCGCATCGAGATCGCATGGTACAAGCCGGACGGCAACTTCATGGACGACGACGCCTGGAACGACGACGGATTGCAAGTGCTCGGCGTCTATCTCTCAAGGAGCGCACTTGCACCGGAAACCGAGGTGATGGACGACCTTTTCCTCGTCTTCAATGCCGGCGGCGATTGCGAAATACACCTGCCCGAGGTGAACGGGCTGGAACACTGGTCGCGGATCCTCGACACCGGGACAGAGACCAACGCTTTCGAGGTGCACGAGCAGGACAATCCGGTCATCGTCTATGCCCAGAGCGTCGCCGTCTTTGCGCCGACAGGCCAGACCCAACCGCCGGAGGGGGCGACCAAGGCCCAGCGCCGCCGCTGGTTCCAGTTCGGTCGCAGGAGCAAGTAGCAGGTCGCAGAGAAGATGAATGCCGAAGCCATCACCGAACTTGGTCTCGTCTATGTCAGCGATACCGAACCAGGCATCCGCAGACGAAGGAAGGGCAAGGGCTTCAGCTATGTGATGCCCGACGGCACGACGCTTGCCGATGAATTGCAGCGGGCGCGCATCGGCGCGCTTGGTCTGCCGCCGGCCTATGAGAATGTCTGGATCTGCCTCTACGAAAACGGCCATCTGCAGGCGACGGGCATTGATGCGCGCGGGCGTAAGCAATATCGCTATCACAAGGAATGGCAGTCTTTCCGCAGTGCCGGGAAATTCCATCAGCTGATCGAGTTCGGCCGGGCGCTGCCGAAGATACGCCGCACTGTGCTGCGCCATCTCGACACCGGCACCGAGGATGTCAACGGCGTGCTGGCGGCCCTGACGACGCTGCTCGACGAGGCGCACTTGCGCGTCGGCAACCAGGCCTATGTCAGGGAAAACGGCACCTATGGCGCAACGACGCTGCTCAAGCGGCACTTGAAGATCGTCGACGGGCAGATCGAGCTGAAATTCCGCGCCAAGGGCGGCAAGCGCGTCCAGCGCAGTCTCAAACATCCCAGGCTGCAGAAGATCCTGGAGGAGATCGCGGACCTGCCCGGCCGCCAGCTTTTCGTCTGGAAGGATGAAAACGCTGCGCTGAAGCCGATCGATTCCGGCCGGCTGAACGCCTATCTGGCCGAGATATCGGGAATCCCGATTTCCGCGAAAACCTTCCGCACCTGGGCAGGGTCGCTGGCGGCCTTCGGAGCGGCGCGCGAGGCGATTGTCTGTGGTTCCAGGCCGACGGTAAAGCAGATGTCGGAGGCCTCGGCAGAGGCACTGCACAACACGCCGGCGATCTCGCGCTCGAGCTATATCCATCCGGCGATCATCGCGCTCGCCGGCAATGATCATCCGCTGATCGAGAGCAGCAACGAGCCGCTGCGGGGCTTGCGGGCCGAGGAAAACAGGCTACTTGATTTTCTCACACGCGAGATTGAGGAATGAGCCCGAAAAATCCATCCGCATCCGACGTCGTGCTGACCCATCCCGACCGGCTGTACTGGCCGGACGAGGGTGTGACCAAGCAGGCGCTCGCGGACTATTATGCGGCGGTCTGGCCATTCATGGCGCCTTATCTCGTCAATCGGCCCCTGGCGCTGCTGCGTTTGCCGGACGGAATAAAGGGCCACCAGCGGTTTTTCCAGAAACATGCCTGGAAGGGCATGAATCCTCATATCGAGGAGATCGCCGAT
The DNA here is from genome assembly GCF_017357385.1 of Rhizobium sp. NZLR1. NCBI lineage: Bacteria > Pseudomonadati > Pseudomonadota > Alphaproteobacteria > Hyphomicrobiales > Rhizobiaceae > Rhizobium > Rhizobium sp. NZLR1. The sequence goes on from NZ_CP071634.1 coordinate 174,924, forward strand.
CCGCAGGAAACGGACGGCGAAAAGCTGTTGCGCATCGCCGATTTCAACGGCCTGGTGGCGCTGGTGCAATCGGCCGCGCTCGAAATTCATCCCTGGGGCGTAACGACCGATCATTGGGAAAAGCCGGATATGATCACCATGGACCTCGATCCCGGCGAGGACGTCGCCTGGAGCGCGGTGATTTCGGCAGCGCTTGACGTGAAGGCGCGACTGGAAGCGCGGGGCCTTGCCGCCTTCGTCAAGACATCAGGCGGCAAGGGACTGCATGTTGTGTCGCCGCTCGCGGCGAAGGCCGGCTGGGCCGAGGTGAAGGATTTTGCCCATTCACTTGCAGAAAGCATGTCGGCTGACGCGCCGGAAAAATATCTGTCGACCGCGACGAAGGCCAAACGCGGCGGGCACATCTATATCGATTATCTTCGCAACGGCCGCGGCAGCACGGCGGTCGCGGCCTATTCGACGCGGGCACGACTGGGGGCTCCGGTTTCGATGCCGCTCGATTGGTCTGATTTGAACGAAGTCAGCGGCCCGGCCGCCTTCACGCTTGCCAACGTGCCGCAGCAAATGAAGACCCGGCCGAAGGACCCATGGGGCGATTTCTTCGATGCGGCCATGCCGCTGGAATGAACCGCTCTTCACTCACCCCGCGCTGTCGAGCTCGGGATAATGCCGGAAAATCCCGTCCTCGTTGAAGGCCAAGCGGCGAGGCGAAGCGAGATAGCGGGCGATGTTCGGACGCTTTTCCACTCGATCATGCAGGGCCAGCAGCGCCGGGTATTCCGCCTTGCGCTTCGCCATGGCTTTCGGAAACGCATAGATCAGGCCCTCGATTATCTGGAAGAGCGAGAGGTCGACATAGGTGAGCGCATTTCCCACAATATGGTCGAGGCCGTCAGGGTTCTGCCGCAGAACACGCTCGAAATAACCAAGGAATTTCGGAATGCGATCGCGGATGAAGGCGGCGGAGCGGGCTTTCGCCTCTTGCTTCTGATCCTCGTAGTAAAGCGACGTGTCGATCGGGTGATGCGTATCATGCACCTCGGCGACGAAATCGGTGATGGTGAGCTGCAACCCGTTGGCGACATGGCGAAGGCCTTCGTCCTCAGGCGCAAGGCCGAGTTTCGGGCCGAGGTAAAACAGGATGTTGGCGACATGCGGGATAATCAGGTCGCCGTCCTTCAGGAAAGGCGGGGCGAAGGGAATATGCGGTTCGCTTTCGCTATCCATGAGGGCGAACATGGCGTCCGTCCCCCGCGTAGGCTCGCGGGTGACGTCGACATAGTCGGCGCCGGCTTCCTCAAGCGCCAGCCGGACGAATTCGCCGCGGCCTTGCAGGCCGTCCCAATAATAAAGCTCGTATGCCATGGTGCTCATTTCTTCGGTTGACGATCGAAGTCTTTTCGCAGTTCGTCCTTGGCTTTTTCAAGGGTGCCGCGCCGCTTTTTCGTCAGCTGGTCGCCGGCGCGGTTGATGTAGAAGGTCAGCATCGACATGGCCGCCCGGAACGGGCTCGACTTGCGCCGATGGCTCTCCTCGGACGAGTGCTTGACGGAGCGGGCGATCTTCTTCGGATCGTCCGATTTGAACACGCCTTCCTTCAGGTCCATGGCATCGCTGTGTTCAGTGACATCTCGCGACCATTTTTTCTTCGACTTGGCCATGTCTAAAATCCTTTGTCGGATGCGGCCGGCGGCAGATCACCGCCAGTCGCACCTTTTGTTAGTGGTGGCTGTGGTGTTCATGACGCTCGCGCGTCGCGGCCGCCTTCTTCGCCGAAGCTGACCGTTCCTCCTTCGAGCGCGCGGCGGATGCAGCGCCGCCGATGTGACCACCCTTTTGGGCGGAGCCGTGCGTATCCGTCTTGCCGCGGCCGGAACCGGATTTATTGCCGCCGCCGCTTTCCTTGTTGACCGTCGCCCAGGCACGCCGCTCAGCCTCTCTCTCGGAGACGCCGCGATCTTCGTAGCCCTCCTCGATGTGCTCGGCCTTGCGCTTCTGCGTGTCGGTATAGGCGGATTTGTCACCTCTCGGCATCGTCGCCTCCTCTGGTGTGCACAGGGATCAAACTGGTGCTGAGGCCGAAAGTTCCGGCGGTAGGGTGGCTCGGATATCGGAACGAAAGCCGCGTTCGCTCCATTCCAGATGGGAAAACCGCCCACAAACAGGAGCCGAGAACATGGAAAACCACATCGTCAAAGCCGATGGAAACGGCGCGATCGACGTCAACGGCCAAGTGTCACCGGTTACCTATACCGTCAGCCTCAAGGAGCACTCCTACGAGGTCGACATCCGCCTGATGGCGCCGCGTGACTGGTTGCTGCAAAGAGGTTTCGAGCGGGATGCCGTTCTGGTCAGCCAGAGCGGCGCGCGTATTCCCGTCTATCACGATGGTGCCAACCATCACGACAGCGGCCGCCTTGATCCCGCCGACACGATCTCGATCGAACTGACGGCGCGCGACGACAGCTGCACCAGTGAGGTGGATCTGATGCGCAAATATCCCGAATTCGACGGCGCCGCTCTTGCGTAAAACGAGCTGGGAGGATGCCTGCGACCTGTTATTTTCGATAGAGCTTTTGCGATGCAGCGAAGGCACGGCCAATGTCGAAGGAGCGCGGCTGCACCGGTGCGCGGGGATCGCGGAAAATCAGCCCGACGAGATTGTCGACGACAAGGATGAAGCCGAGCGCGAGACCGAGGTAGAGCAGTGCGGCGATGATGAGGAGCGACATCTCCATCCCTCTAGACGAGCGCGGTCGAAGAGCGGCCGCTGGCTGCGACGAGCGGGACGGAGAGGATATCGGACTGGCCGTCGTTCATGGCAACTTCCCCGGTTTCGCCATAAACAACCGGTGTATGTTCTGGTTCCCGGTTAACGGGCGAGGGCTCAACTTTTTTGGGAAGCTTCAAAACTTGCAGCGTCATCCGGCCTCTGTTCACCCCGCGTGGAAGCCCACCTTCCAATTCCATATAGCGCAACTAATTCAATCTTATGACGAAAACCATCAAAGGGCGCCGCGACGACGCCCTTTTTTAATCCAAGTGCTCGGTATTCAGGTTCAGAGCGCCGTTTTGCGGCTCGCGGTCCGTTTCGGCGCCGGTGTCACGACGCCGTTGGTCTTGCTGCCGGCGACGCTGCGCTTCGCCTTGGGCTTGACTTCCTTCCCATCGGAAGAGGCAGCAGAGCCTTCGAGCGCTTCGCGCTCGTGTCGTGCCTGTTCCCAATGGATGGATTCTCGCCCGGTCGGATAGCCCTCTTCTTCCCAGAGGGCATATGCACGCTTTTTGATCCACTCGTCTCGAGTTTCTGCCATCGCTGATCTCCAGTCACATGATGCGGTCGTTCGAACGCGATACTGCCTGGATGGTTCCAGATGAACGGAGCTGTTTCAAGCGAAATCGCCCCCACAACCGGAAATATTTCGCAATGCAGCATAATAGGGTTGAGAAGAGGCGCTCAGCGCGCCCCAAACTCCGCCGCCTTGTGCAGATCTGACACGAACTCCAGCCGCAGCCTGTGCCGTTCTGCCTCGTCGCGAATGCGCAAGAGATAGGAGGGGTGGATGGTGACCAGCACAGGCGAATGGTTTGCCGGCTGCAGAATATGGCCGCGCGCCGGCGTCAGCTTCACCTTCGGCCCGAGCAGCGCATAAACCGCGCTTGCGCCGAGCGCCACGACGAGTTTCGGTTGCAGGATGTTGAGCTCGGCGCCGAGCCACCAGGCGCAACGCCGGATCTCGCCGGCATTGGGTTTTGCATGCAGCCGCCGTTTGCCCCGCGGCGTGAACTTGAAGTGCTTGACGGCATTGGTGACATAGCAGCGCTGGCGGTCGAGACCCGCCTCTTCCAGACAGTGATCGAGCAACTGGCCGGCGGGACCGACAAAGGGCTTTCCGGTCAGATCCTCCCGATCGCCCGGCTGTTCGCCGACGAGGACGATCTCGGCTTTCCCTGGCCCTTCGCCGAAGACGATCTGCGTGGCGTTCCTGTAGAGATCACAGCGGGTGCAGCCTTCGGCCTGATGCCGCAGTTCGGCAATGCTGTCGGCATCGGCGACATCGAGCGCCAGGGCAGGACCGACGGTTGCGGCTATGTTCATGATGGCGATCCTCATCTCCTTGGGATCAATCGATCTGTGCCGGGATGGTTCCTGCCCTCGCGATTGATCTCGCCAGCCTGGAAAATGATCACCGCGAAAAATTTCGCGTCATGGGAGAGAGCCGGCGCGATTGAACGCTGCCGTTTCGCGGCTATATTGGCCAGCGATGTTCTATCTCCTGTCGACCTACTGGCCGCATATCCTCTTTGTTGTTTCGATCGCCATGGGGGCCGCGGCGGCGATCCATGCTGCCATGACCAAGGAGGAGGTGCGTGCGGCGATCGGCTGGGTCGGCGTCATCATCCTGTCGCCGATCATCGGTGCGGTGCTCTATGCGATTGCCGGCATCAACCGTATCCGCCGCAAATCGCTGAGCATCCGCCGCGACGCGCTGCTGCTTGCGGCCGAAATCGACGAGTTGGAGACGTTCGATGCCGAGGCCGAGACGGTGATCAGCCAGTTCGGCCGCCGCTTTGCGGCGCTGCAGACGCTCGGTGACCGGGTGACGCGCAATCCGCTGACCTCAGGCAATACGATCGACGTGCTGGAGACCGGCGACGAGGCCTATGCGGCGATGAAATCGATCATCGACGAGGCGGCGCGCAGCATCCTGCTTGAAACCTATATTTTCGACCGCGACGTCGTCGGCCTTCGCATCGCCGATGCGCTGATTGCGGCGGTAAAGCGCGGCGTCGAGGTCCGGGTGCTGATCGATGCGGTCGGAGCGCGTTATTCGGTGCCGAGCATTCTCGGCCATCTCCGGGAGGGCGGCGTCACCGTCGCCGTCTTCAACGGCAACGTCATCATGGGCTTGCGGCTGCCCTATGCCAATCTGCGCACCCACCGCAAGATCCTGATCGGAGACGGGAAGATCGCGCTGACAGGCGGAATGAACATCCGCGCGGGTTTCAGCGAGGAGGCGACGGGTGAGAGTTTTGCTCACGACACGCATTTCAGCGTCACCGGCCCAGTGGTTGCCGACCTTTTCGATCTTGCCGCCGAAGACTGGCGCTTTTCCACGCAGGAGCTGTTGAACGGCGAGGCCTGGCGCATCGAACCGCCGCAGCGCAGCCCCGGCGATCCGATCCTGATGCGCGTCGTCGCCTCCGGGCCGGATCGCAGCGTCGAGACCAACCACAAGATGCTGATGGGCGCCTTTTCCGTGGCGCGCCAATCGATCCGCATCATGTCGCCCTATTTCCTGCCGGACCGCGAACTGATCAGCGCCCTGGTGACGGCTGCGCGGCGCGGCGTCGAAGTCGATATCGTCGTTCCCTCAGTCAACAACCTGGTGCTGGTCGACCGGGCGATGACGGCGCAATTCGATCAGATCCTCAAGAATTACTGCCGCATCTGGCGCTCGACCGGCAACTTCAGCCATTCGAAGCTGCTGACGATCGACGGCACCTGGGCCTATGTCGGCTCTTCCAATCTCGATCCGCGTTCGCTGAGGCTGAATTTCGAGGTCGATCTCGAAGTGCTGAACGAGGGTTTTGCCGGCGAGATCGACGAGCATATCGAGGAAACCCTGAAATCGGCAACGCTGGTGACGCTGGACGGTTTGCGGGCGCGACCCTTCCCGGTGCGGTTGCTCGAGAAGGTGCTATGGCTGGGCTCACCCTATCTCTGAAGGATTATTTGTGATCGGACATGGCAAGTTCCCGTTGCCCTCCTATACTGCGGAGAGAAGCCCTTTTTGATCAACGGAATGACTGCGCCTTCCGATGCACGCCAGAAAAGTCAATCTTCCCGCCAGCATTCTCGCTTCGATCAGGAGCAGGAAAAAGCGGCTCGACCCGGCCTATACGGAGACAAGACCGCGCAGCGCCGGAACGCTGATCGCCTCCTATAACGTGCACAAGTGCATCGGCACCGACCGTCGCTTCGATCCGGAGCGTACCAGCCGGGTGATTCATGAAATCGGTGCCGACGTCATCGCCCTGCAGGAGGCCGATACGCGCTTCGGCGAGCGCACCGGCATTCTCGATCTCGGCCGGCTGGAACGGGAAACCGGGCTGATCCCGGTGCCGATTGCGGGCATGGCCAAGGCGCATGGCTGGCACGGCAATGTCGTGCTCTTCAAGAAGGGGCTGGTGCATGACGTGCACCAGGTCAAGCTGCCGGGGCTGGAGCCGCGCGGCGCGCTGGTCGCCGAAATCGAGCTCGAAGAGGGCGGGGTGCTGCGCATCATCGCCGCGCATTTCGGCCTGCTGCGCCATAACAGAGCCCAGCAGGCCCGAATGCTGGTCGACCTCATCAACGACAGGCAGGAGATGCCGACCATCCTGCTCGGCGACCTCAACGAATGGCGGCTCGGCGACCGCTCGTCCCTCAACACCTTCCAATCCGCCTTCGGAGAACTGCCGCCTGCCGTCCCCAGCTTCCCCGCCGGCCTGCCGCTCCTCGCCCTCGACCGCATCATCGCCAACCGCAAGGGGATCATCTCGGAGGTGGAAGCGCATGACACGCCGCTGGCGCGTATTGCCTCGGATCATCTGCCGATCAAGGCGCTGATCGATCTGGGGCCGGCAGCCGGCGGCTAAGTGCGAAATTCCCGCAGCAGAATCCGCTACCGGCGCTGCGTTGTAGTTGTTTCCAGCGCAAAGTCGCGGTATTGGTGCAGAGGTCGGCCAAGCAATGCAGTCAGGCGCGCCACATCGCCGGCCTCGGGAAGCATCCCGTCGGTCATAAATCGTTCGCCCATCAGACGCATGTCGTAGGCCATCCAGGCTGGTACGAACTGCTTCAGATTCTGCTCGAAGCCTTCAGTGTTGTCGCCGCCGTAGTTGATCGAGCGGGCAAGCACGTCTGACCAGATGGCGGCAATATCCGTTCCGGTCAACACCTGTGGGCCGACAAGGTTAATCCGGTCGATTGGGAGCGGCTCTGAGGCATTTTCACGACGCAGCAGCTCAAGGGCAGCAATTTCGGCGATATCACGAACGTCGATCATGGCAAGGCCTTTGGGGCCGATCGGCATCGTGTAAGCGCCGTACCCGGTAATGACGTCCTTCACCATCAGATCGTTCTGCATGAAGTAGGCCGGACGGAGGATTGTGGCCTTGAAATCCATCTGCTCGATCATTCGCTCGACGCTGAACTTGCCAGCGAAATGCGGTACGTTCACGTAGACGTCGGCATGGATCACGGAGAGGTAGACGATGCGCTCGATGCCAGCCGATCGGGCGACGTTCAGCGCGATGAGGGCCTGCGTGAATTCGTCCGGCACGACCGCGTTCAAAAGGAACAAGGTGGAAACGCCGGACATGGCGGTGCGTAGCGAATCGACATCGAGAAAGTCACCCTGGACGACGGACACACCGTCCGGAAACGTGGCTTTCGATGGGTCGCGAGCGAGGGCGCGAACATCCGCACCGCGCTTGACAAGGTGTTCGACGACTTGACGGCCAATGTTGCCTGTAGCGCCGGTAACGAGAATAGTCATAGGGTTTCTCCTGTTAAATTGATTGACATGTCCAATGTGTGTGGTTCACTGACGGTGCGATAGACGGATAATTTGGACACACTATCTCACTGATGGGACACCTATGGATCTTCTTGCGCTTGCTGATTTTAATTTAGTCGCCCGCCACGGGGGGGTCGGCAAAGCCGCAAGAGCGACCGGAAGGCCCAAAGCAACACTGTCCCGCCGCGTCGCAGAGTTGGAAAGCAGCCTTGACCTTCGGCTGTTTGAGCGGGGCGCGCGGAACCTCAAACTGACCGAAGAGGGGCGTGCGCTTTTCGAGCGGACAGGGAGATTGCTCGCCGAACTCGACGAGACCACGTCGGCGATCGCATCCGGCGGCCAAACACCCAAAGGAAAGCTGCGCATTAGTGCGCCTGTGCTTTTTTCTCAGAGCGCGATGGGTAAAATCGCAGCTCAATTCGCACTGAAATATCCCGAGGTACGGCTGGAGGTCACATCCGAGGATCGACCTGTCGACATGATCGAGGAAGGTTACGATCTGGTCATTCGGGTCAATCCAGATTCTGATGAAAGCCTGATCGGGCGAGCATTTCTTCGGGATCGGCTTGTCGTCGTAGCAAGCCCCGACCTGCCGCGTCCAACAAAAGATTCTGTCGCTCCTGGCGTCATACGTGGGGCGGGCGAGCAACAAACATGGCGCCTGAAGACACCCAATGGTCTCTCCTCGATTTCAATCGATCCTGTACTCGGTCTCGCATCTCTTATCATGGTCAGGGATGCGGCACGTATCGGTGTCGGTGCGGCACGTCTTCCTATCTCGTTGGTGGCGCAAGATATCACTGACGGGAGGTTGGTGAATTGGGGCGATTTCGACGGTCCCGAGATAGCCTTATGGACGTTGTATCCCTCTCGCCGACTGCTAAGCCCAAAAGTCTCCGCGTTCCTGGATTTTCTAAAACAGGCTTTTCCAAACGGAACACCTGACGAACTGGCCGCCTTTATCGCCAGATGATGAGAGGGCAGCTTTCGGGCCTGAATGTCGTTCAGACCATAATTGCCCACTGCTTAATAATAAGACTAAACGCGTTGCAGAAGCGGTTAATACAGACATCGTCCAATCTGAGTGAGACTTTCAGAGGCGTACTTCGTCCCGAATCCTATCCCCTAAGGGGGCACACTTCACCAGCAGATAATCAGACAATGTCGAGCATGCCAACTGGTGGCTAGCGCCACGGTCTGCCGAATCAAAGGCACGCCTGAAGACGATGTGTCTCTTCTGCGAGACGGACTGTCCCATTGCGACGACTTGTGGCTCAAATTTTGGACTCATATCTTTCACCCCAGAAGGAGATCCACATGAACAATTCGCCTGATTTCGAACCCACCGATCCAAACACTACACCGCTTGCCACCGGCCGGGCCTTACGTCTTCAAGCCTATGGCGGGCCCGAATCCCTGACAGTCGATAGGGTATCCTCGCCCGAGCCGGGCCCGGGCGAGGTCTTGGTGTCGGTCAAGGCCGCCGCAGTAAACGGCATCGACTGGAAAATCCGTGAAGGCTATCTCCGCGAGCGCTTCAAGCTAACCCTGCCCGCGACGCTTGGCATCGAAATGGCCGGCGTCGTGCTTCGGACCGGCCACGGCGTCACAGGCGTGAAGGCTGGGGATCGGGTCATGGCCGCCCTCGGTGGCGTCGGAGCCTACGCCGACCATCTTGTCATCGAGGCCGGCAAACTCGTCCAGACCCCGGAGGGCCTGTCTGACGTCCAGGCTGCAGCTATCCCAGTGGCCTCTATGACGGCTTGGCATGTCATTCAGGCCGCGGATCTCGACCTGTCTGGACAGCGGGTGCTGATTCAGGGTGCGGCTGGCGGGGTGGGCGGCTTTGCCGTTCAGTTCGCCAAATCGGCGGGAGCGTTCGTCTATGCCACTGCCTCGACCACAAGCCTTCTGCATGTGGAAGCCCTGGGTGCAGACGAGGTGATCGATTACCGCCATCAGACCCTGGAGCACCTCACAGGCAAGATCGACTTCGTCGTCGATCTGGTCGGCGGCAAGGTTCTGGACCCATCTTGGGCGCTGTTGTCATCTAACGGCCTGCTCGTGAGCATCGCGGCACCAGACGTCGCATCGCGTGCGCCGGATGGTCGGCGGGGCGTCTTTCTGTCGAATAAGCCCGACACCTCGCGTCTGGCTGCCATCGCTCAGCAGGTCGACGCGGGCACTTTGCAATCGACAATCGCCGAGGTAGTCGGGTTCGATGATCTTGCCTCTGCAATCGAGCGCAATCGTACCGGCCACGCGCCGGGTAAGATCGTCGCAGACCTCACCCGCTGATTACTATTCTCGCGCTCTTCATTCCGACTGAGGCCCTACATCCTTACCGGAAGGCGTTCTCATGAGCGACGCCGTGTTCAAGCCCATCCTCTACCTGCTGCATGGCTGCCCCCTTCTGGGTGATTCTCCCGATCTCCGAATATCTTACGAGGGTTTTTTCGAAAGTTCTCCAATATTGTCCGGAAATTCTGAGCAACTCGACACCAACAACACCCCTTGACGCCTCCCCCACTTTGAGAAATGCTAAGATGTCAGACCAATTCAAGAGCCTGACTGCCTGATAAGAAAATGGGGAACCATGAAGGCAAATCGTAGCGATAGGCCGGTGATCCGGCCGCTTCCCGCCATGGACCGCGCGCGTCAGGTGACCGACGCGCTGGCGGATTATGTTGAGGAAGCGCGGCTGCAGGCGGGAGACCGGCTGCCGACCGAGCGTGAGCTGATGGCGGCTCTTGCCGTCGGGCGTTCGACCATTCGCGAGGCGATCCGTCACTTTCAGGCGCTGGGCGTTATCGAGACGCGCAAGGGCAGCGGCACCTATCTGCTGAAGCCGGTGTCCAGAGCGACGATCCATATGCCGCTGTCGTTCGATGCAGTGCATCTGCGCGATGCGCTGCTGCAGACGCTGGAAGTTCGCCGCGGCATCGAATGCGAAGCGGGCATGGTCGCGGCCCGCCGGCGCACGGCGAAGGATCTGGTCGTCATCGAAGAGAAACTGAACGCCATGGAGCACGTGCACCTGGAGAAGGGCACCTCCGGGCCGGAGGATCTGGCCTTCCATCTCGCCGTCTACGACGCCACCCACAATCCGCTGTTTCGCCAGTTGCTCGAGCAGATGCGCGAGACCTTCGAGCGCTTCTGGGAACATCCCTTCGACCGGCAGGATTTCGCCCGCCGGTCCTTCCCTTTTCACCGCACCCTTTTCAACGCGATCGCGGCCGGGGATGCCGAGGCGGCGCGCGTGGAAACATTGAAAATTCTCGATATCGTCGAGGAAGACATCAAGGAAATGTCCAAATGAGCAGCGGCGCAGACCCGTTCGATCTTGCTTCCCTCATCACCGCCCACGACGACGGCAATTTTGCCGACGCCGTCGTGCCGCCGATCTTCCAGACCTCGCTTTTCACCTTTTCCGATTACGACGAGATGATCACCGTCTATCGCGGCGAGAAGGTGCGGCCGACCTATACGCGCGGGCTGAACCCGACGGTGCGCGCCTTCGAGGAAATGCTGGCCAAGCTCGAGGGTGCCGAGGATGCGCTGGGTTTTGCCAGCGGCATGGCGGCGATCTCGTCTGCGGTGCTGAGCTTTGTCGAACCGGGCGACCGCATCGTCGCCGTCAAACACGTCTATCCCGATGCCTTCCGCCTGTTCGGCACGATCCTCAAGCGGATGAAGATCGAGGTGACCTATGTCGATGGGCGCGACGAGGAAGCGGTCGCCAGGGCGCTGCCCGGCGCCAAGCTCCTCTACTTGGAAAGCCCAACGAGCTGGGTGATGGAGGCGCATGATATCGGTGCGCTCGCGGCCCTCGCCAGGCAACATGGCATCGTCTCGATGATCGACAACAGCTGGGCAAGCCCGTTCTTCCAGCGGCCGCTAACGCTCGGCGTCGATCTGGTCATCCATTCCGCCTCGAAATACCTCGGCGGCCACAGTGATGTGGTGGCGGGGATCGTTGCCGGCTCGAAGGCGATGATCGCCCGCATCAAGGCCGAAGCCTATCCCTATCTCGGCGGCAAGCTATCGCCGTTCGACGCCTGGCTCCTGATCCGCGGCCTGCGCACGCTGCCGCTACGCATGCGGGCGCATGAGGCATCGGCGCTTGAAATCGCCAGGCGCCTGCAGAAGCTCGAGGTCGTGGAGACGGTCTGCCATCCCGGCCTCGCCAACCGTCTGCCCGCCGGGCTCAATGGCACCTCGGGCCTGTTTTCGTTCATCTTCCGCGAGGGTGTCGATATCCGCGCCTTTGCCGATCACCTCAAGCTCTTCAAATTGGGTGTAAGCTGGGGTGGACATGAAAGCCTGATCGTACCGGGCGAGGTGGTGCTTCAGCAGAAGGCACAGCCGAATTCCGCACATGCCTTCGGCATCCATGCGCGATCCGTACGCCTCCATGTCGGCCTCGAAGGAACCGAGGCCCTGTGGAGAGACATCGAGGAGGCGCTCGCCGCCGCCTCACAATCCTGAAACCTGAGAGAAACCTAACAAGGGGGAACCGAGCATGAAAAAGCTAATAATCTCAACGCTCTTTGCTTCGATGATGGCGGGCACGGCCTTTGCCGACACGACGCTGAAGCTCGTCGAAGTCATCACCAGCCCGGAGCGCACCGAAACGCTGAAATCGATCGTCGGCAAGTTCGAAGCCGCCAATCCCGGCACCAAGGTCGACATCATTTCGCTGCCCTGGAACGAAGCGTTCCAGAAGTTTGCGACCATGGTATCGGCCGGCGATGTGCCCGATGTGATGGAAATGCCCGATACCTGGCTGTCGCTCTATGCCAATAACGGCATGCTCGAAAGCCTCGAGCCCTATCTCGCAAAGTGGGAGCACACCAAGGAACTGACGCCGCGCGCGCTCGAACTTGGCCGCGACGTCAAGAAGACCGCCTATATGCTGCCCTACGGCTTCTATCTCCGGGCGATGTTCTACAACAAGAAGCTGCTTTCCGAAGCCGGTGTCGCAGCACCACCGAAGACGCTGGAGGAATTCACCGCTGCGTCCGAAAAGATCTCCAAACTGTCCGGCAAATACGGCTACTGCATGCGCGGTGGAGCGGGCGGCCTCAACGGCTGGATGATCTTTGCCGCCTCGATGGCCGGTTCGAACAAATACTTCAACGACGACGGCACCTCGACGATGAACAGCCCCGGCTGGGCCAAGGGCATCGAATGGATGGTCGATCTCTACAAGAAGGGTTATGCGCCGAAGGACAGCATCAACTGGGGCTTCAACGAAGTCGTCGCCGGTTTCTATTCCGGCACCTGCGCCTTCCTCGACCAGGATCCGGATGCGCTGATCGCCATCGCCGAACGCATGAAAAAAGACGATTTCGGCGTCATGCCGCTGCCGAAGGGCCCGGACGGCAAGTCCTTCCCGACCATCGGTTATGGCGGCTGGTCGATGTTTTCGACCAGCGGCAACAAGGATCTCTCCTGGAAGCTGATCGCCACCCTCGAAGGGCCGGAAGGCAATATCGAGTGGAACAAGCGCATCGGCGCCCTGCCGGCTTATACTGCGGCCGAGAAGGATCCCTTCTATGCCGGTGACCAGTTCAAGGGCTGGTTCGAGGAACTGGCGGACCCGAACACGGTACCGACGGTGATGCCGACCTACCTCGAAGAATTTGCCTTCTTCAAGGATTCGCTGGCGATCAAGACCTCGCAGCAGGCAATGCTGGGCGACATCTCGGCGAAGGATCTGGCCAACCAGTGGGCGGAATACCTGACCAAGGCGCAGCAGAAGTTCCTGACTAAGAAATAAGGATAGAGGGCTTTGTGGCAGAAGCCCCCTCATCCGCCTGCCGGCACCTTCTCCCCGCTGGGGAGAAGGGACGCGTGGCGGCGCCTCATTCCCCTTCTCCCCCAGCGGGGAGAAGGTGGCCCGTAGGGTCGGATGAGGGGGCTCCGGTCTCTCCATTCGGAAACGTCACCAATTCCCGACCGGTAAAGACAATGGAAACTGCAATCTGATGACCACTTCCGCCGATACGCTCGACATGCGTCGCGACCGCAGGCCATGGCTGCGTCGTCTTGCCGATGCTTCGGAGCCCTATCTCTACAGCGCGCCGTCGCTGATCCTGATCATCGCGGTGATGCTGGTGCCGCTGACGGTCGGCGTTTCCTATGCCTTCCGCGATATCCAGCTGCTCAATCCGTTTTCCGGCGGCTTCATCGGGCTCGATCATTTCCGCGAGCTTTCCACGGATCCTGCCTTCTATGGGGCGCTGCGGAACACGCTCTGGTGGACCGGTGCCTCCGTTGTCCTGCAGTTTACTTTCGGGCTCATCCTGGCGCTGCTGCTCGACAAGCCATTCCCAGGCCGGGCAATCGCCCAGGCGCTGGTCTTCCTGCCGTGGGCGGTGCCGTCCTTTCTCGCCGGCCTCAACTGGGCCTGGCTGTTCAATCCGGTCATCGGGCCGATCCCGCACTGGCTCTTCGCCCTCGGGCTGATGCATGAGCCGGGCAATATCCTTTCCGATCCCAATTATGCGATGTGGGGGCCGATCGTCGCCAATGTCTGGTGGGGCATTCCCTTCTTCGCCATCACGCTGCTTGCCGCCCTGCAGGCAATCCCGCGCGATCTCTACGAGGCGGCGTCGATCGACGGCGCCGGCTGGTTCCAGCGTTTCGGCTCGATCACCCTGCCGTTTCTGGCGCCGACGATCGCCATCACCGTGCTGCTGCGCACCGTCTGGATCTCCAACTTCGCCGATCTCATCGTCGTCATGACCAATGGCGGGCCGGCCGACCGCACGCAGATCGTTGCGAGCTACATCTTCACGACGGCGTTCAAGCGGCTCGATTTCGGTTATGCCTCGGCGATCGCCCTGGTGCTGCTCGGGCTGCTGCTTGCCTATTCGATGCTGATCATCCTGCTGCGGCAGACGCTGCTGAACAAGGATTGAGCCAATGAGACGATCCCTCATTCCCACCATCGCGCACCGTCTGGCAATCCTCTGCTATATCGCTTTCGCGCTCTTCCCGCTGTTCTGGCTGCTCAAGGTCTCGGTGACGCCGAACGACCTGCTCTATAGCGAAGGCGTGCGGATGTGGCCGTCGCGCACGACCTGGGAGCACTATGCCTTCGTGCTGCAGCACAGCGCCTTTCCGACCTTCTTCAAGAACAGCCTGATCGTCTCGACGTCGACGGCGGTGACGGTGACGATCTGCGCCTCACTCTCCGGCTACGCGCTGTCGCGGTTCAATTTCCGGGCCAAATACTGGATCGTCGCGCTGATGCTGCTGACCCAGATGTTTCCGCTGGTCATGCTGGTGGCGCCGATCTTCAAGATCCTGTCGCCGCTGCATCTGACCAACAGCCTGACCGGTCTCGTCATTGTCTACACCGCCTTCAACGTGCCGTTTGCCACCTTCCTGATGCAGTCCTTCTTCGACGGCATCCCGAGGGATCTCGAAGAGGCGGCGATGATCGACGGGGCGACGCAGTTCACGGCGTTTCGCCAGATCATCCTGCCGCTGACGCTGCCGGGGATCGCCGCCACGCTCGGCTTCGTCTTCACCGCCGCCTGGAGCGAGTTGTTGTTTGCGCTGATGCTGATCAACGGCAATGACGCGGCGACTTTCCCGGTCGGCCTTCTCACCTTCGTTTCGAAATTCTCGGTGGATTTCGGGCAGATGATGGCGGCGGGCGTCATGGCGCTCATTCCGGCCGGCCTCTTCTTCCTGCTCATCCAGCGTTATCTCGTCCAGGGCCTGACGGCCGGCGCGGTCAAGGGTTAAACAAATGGCATCGATCGATATCCAGAATATCCGCAAAGCCTATGGCCATGTGCAGGTGCTGCACGGCGTCGACCTCGAAATCAAGGATGGCGAGTTCGTCGTGCTCGTCGGTCCGTCCGGCTGCGGCAAGTCCACGCTGCTGCGCATGATCGCCGGGCTGGAGGAGGTCACATCAGGCGAGATCCGCATTGCAGGCGCCAGAGTGAACGAGCTTCATCCCAAGGACCGCGACATCGCCATGGTGTTCCAGTCCTATGCGCTCTATCCGCATATGAACGTCGCCGGCAATATGAGCTACAGCCTCAAGCTGCGGAAGACGGCGAAGGAGAAGATCGCGAGCGCTGTGGCTTCGGCCGCCGCCAAGCTTGGCCTCGATCCGCTGCTCGAACGGCGGCCGAAGGCGCTTTCCGGCGGCCAGCGCCAGCGCGTCGCCATGGGCCGCGCCATCGTGCGCCAACCGAAGGCCTTCCTGTTCGACGAACCGCTTTCCAACCTCGATGCGCGCCTGCGCGAACAGATGCGCGCCGAAATCAAGAAACTGCATGGCGACCTGAAGGCGACCTCGATCTACGTCACCCACGACCAGATCGAGGCGATGACGCTGGCGGACCGGATCGTCGCCATGCATGGCGGCGTCGTCCAGCAGGTCGGCAGTCCCCTGGAACTTTATGACCGCCCTGCCAATCTTTTTGTCGCCGGCTTCATCGGCTCGCCGGGAATGAATTTCCTCGAGGCGAGCTATGTCGAAGGCGGCGTCAAGCTGCAGGACGGCACGATCGTGCCGCTGGCAAAGCCGCTGCCGCTGGGAGACGGCGCCAAGGTGACGCTCGGCATCCGGCCGGAGCACGTGCTGATGACCAATGATGGGGCAGGACTTGCCACCGATGTCGAACTCGTCGAACCCACCGGTTTCGGCATCATCCTGCACCTTGCCCTGCACGGCCTGCCGTTCAAGATCTTCACGCTCGATCGCGAAGCGCTGAAGGCAGGCCCGAAGGTGAACGTGGCCTTCCCGGCCCAGTATCTGCACGTCTTCGACGGCGAGGGAAAGCGCATCGACTGAACGGCAATTCTCTCGCGTCGCGAGCGGAAAAATCTTTTGCCGCATCCTCCGCGAGGATTATATCTCTCGGGTGATCTTTCTGGATTGGATGCCATGACCGATACCGTTCTCGACCGCTTTCTCCGTTATACCGTTATCGACACGCAATCCGATCCTGCCTCGTCGACGCAGCCGACCACCGAAAAACAGAAGGATCTCGGCCGGATTCTGGTCGATGAACTGCTGAAGATCGGCCTTGCCGACGCGCATCTCGATGAACACGGTTATGTCTACGCGACCATTCCTGGAAATAGCGACAAGACGGTGCCGGTCATCTGTTTCTGCTCGCACATGGATACGGCGCCCGATTTCAGCGGCACGAATGTCAAGCCGCAGATCATCCGGAACTATGCCGGTGGGGATATCAGGCTTGCCGGCGATGCAAGCCGGGTCATCCGCGTTTCCGAGCATCCCGAGCTGAACAATCAGATCGGCAACGACATCGTCACGACCGATGGCACGACATTGCTCGGCGCCGACGACAAGGCGGGATTGGCGGAAATCATGACCGCGGCCCAGTTCCTTGTCGACAATCCAGCTCTCCGGCACGGGACGATCAAAATCCTGTTCACGCCCGACGAAGAGGTCGGGCGCGGCGTCAACAAGGTCGACCTCAGGAAACTCGGCGCCGACTTTGCCTATACGATGGACGGCGAGACCGCCGGCCATATCGAGGACGAGACCTTCTCGGCCGATGGTGTGGAGATCGGCATAGCAGGCGTGGCGATCCATCCGGGTTTCGCCAAGGATCGTATGGAGAACGCCATCAAGATCGCCGGCGCCATCATCGACCGGCTGCCGAGGGAGATGGCGCCCGAGACCACCGAGGGAAAGCAGGGTTTCATCCATGCGACAGGGGTGACCGGCTCGATGGAGAAGGCGTCGCTCAGCCTCATCATCCGCGACTTCACCGATAAGGGGCTGGTGGAAAAGGAAGCCATGCTCGAAGCCATCGTCAAGGAGGTCATGGCTGGCTATCCCGGCTCGACCTATTATTTCCAGGTCAAGGAGCAGTATCGCAACATGAAGGTGGTGCTCGACCGGCACCCGCAAATCGTCGACAACGCCATCGAAGCGGTGCGCCGGGCCGACATGACGCCGGTGCGCGGCAGCATCCGCGGCGGCACCGACGGCTCGCGCCTCTCCTTCATGGGTCTGCCGTGCCCAAACATATTCGCCGGCGGCCACGCCTTCCACTCGCCGCTCGAATGGGTCAGCCGCCAGGATATGGAAAAGGCAGTCAAGACGATCGTCGAGCTTGCCAGGGTCTGGGAAGAGCGCGCTTAAGGCGCGCGTTCACTTCAAAACCGAAACTGGTTTAGCCGCCGTTCGCTGCAATGCTGCCGCGCAGCATGACGCTGTCATAGGCGGGGCGGGGAATGGGGATCGCGATCGGCATTCCCGGGTCGGGTTCGATTGAGGTTTCCGGCGAAGTCACCGGTGCCGTGATCTGCATCGGCATGGGATTAGCGATGGGCGCCATACGTGCCGTAGGCGCCATATTTATCGCCGACATCGTGCTCGCCGTCGCCAACGGATCCGGAGCCGGGAGAGGAACGGGAACAGCCGAGGGGATCAGCGCCTCGAATTGCGGCGGCAGCATGCTTTCGCCCGGCACATAATTCATCGCCACCTCGTAGGCGGGCAGCGGCGGCGGTGTCTCGAGCATGCCATCGGAGTCGCGCTTCTCGTAGAAGGCGTTACCGCCGGCGACCGTCACATAATGCATGTTGTTGTAGGGGAATTTCAGCCCGTCGGTGTGGAAGAACATTGCATCCTTCACTGCCGGATGGCGTGCGCCCTTCAGGATCGCGTCGGCGGCGGTCGCCAGCTCGGTTTCGGCCTGCGGCTTGACTTCGCGCGTCATCACGCCGGGCGCAAACTGTTTTTCCTGGGCGACGACGCCGCAGATCGAAGGAGGATAGGCGCCGGAGGTGAGCCGGTTCATGACGACGGTTCCGACAGCCATATAGCCGTCCTCATCCGAATGCTGCGATTCAAAATACATCGCGCGCTGCAGGCAGTCGCGATCCTTGGTCGTATAATTGAAAGTGACCTTCGCCGCGTGAACCTGCTTGGTCTTCGCCGACGTTGCCGCCGGTTTCGATGTCGTCGTGCAGCCTGCGGCCGCCAGCCCTGCGAACAAAATCCCGATCAGGGATTTTCCAAAGGAAATCTCCGCCCTCAACGCCAGGTGCCTCCTGTGGGATTAGTCCTACTTTTTATCGTGAAAATCTTTTACTCGTCATGTGACTAAAATACAAACAACCATAGATCACAAAAAGCCAAATGGACTCTCGCGACATGAGAGTCCTGCAAGGAGCCGGGTCATTGGCGACAACCTCCATCAGCTGCGGAACAGCTTCCAGCGGGTCGGCTTGAAGGCCACGCGGTTGCGGTCGAGCCTGTCGGCCTCGCTCGGCGGCAGCTCGATCTCGATATGCGGGCGGTCATTGCCGATATCCAATTCGATATGGCGGGTACCGGCCACGCGGCGGCTGGAAACCGGCTGGCCGGCAATGCAGTTTTCAGCCGATTCGCAGAGCCTGACGTCATGCGGGCGGAAGTAGAGCTGCGCAGGGCCCTCCGGCTCACTATCGGCATTGAGGCCGAGCGAACGGCCTTCAAAGCGGATGTCACCATCGGAGATTTCGACCTGCAGGCAGTTCGACTGGCCGATGAAGCCGAAGACGAAGGGAGAATTCGGGTTGTCGTAGACCTCATCCGGCGTGCCGACCTGTTCGATCGCCCCCTGGCTCATGACGACGACGCGGTCGGCAAGCTCCAGGGCCTCGTCCTGGTCGTGGGTAACGAAGACGGTGGTGTGACCGGTGCGGTCATGGATATCGCGCAGCCATTTACGCAGATCCCTGCGCACCTGGGCGTCGAGCGCCCCGAAGGGCTCGTCGAGCAGCAGCACGTTCGGCTCGACGGCCATGGCGCGGGCAAGCGCCACACGCTGGCGCTGACCGCCGGAAAGCTGGGCGGGGTAGCGTTTTTCGAGACCGGAAAGCTGGACGAGGTCGAGCAGTTCCAGCGCTCGCTTGCGGATATCGGCCTTGGCGGGCCGCCGTGCGCTGTTCCTGACCTTCAGGCCGAAGGAGACATTGTCGAGCACCGTCATGTAGCGGAACAGAGCATAGTGCTGGAAGACGAAGCCGATATTGCGCTGCTGAACGGTTTTCTTCGAGGCGTCCTCGTCGCCGAAGAAGATCAGACCCTCCGTTGGGCTTTCGAGGCCGGCGATCAGCCGCAGCAATGTCGTCTTGCCGGAGCCCGAAGGGCCGAGCAGTGCGATGAGCTCGCCGGAGCGGATGTCGAGCGAGACATCGTGCAGCGCCGGAAAACGATCGAATTCCTTGCGGATGTTTTGAACGCGTACTTCCATTCCAAATCCTTCAGTGCCGCCGGCTGGCGGCGATTTCAGCGCTATAGCGCATTTCCAGCAGCGTCTTCAAAACAAGAGTGACGAGCGCCAGCAAGGCCAAAAGTGTGGCGACGGCAAAAGCGCCGGTGAAATTATACTCGTTATAGAGGATCTCCACCTGCAGCGGCATGGTGTTTGTCTGGCCGCGGATGTGGCCTGACACCACCGAGACGGCGCCGAACTCGCCCATGGCGCGGGCGTTGCAGAGCAGCACCCCGTAGAGCAGGCCCCATTTGATATTCGGCAGCGTCACGTGCCAGAAGGTCTGCCAGCCGCTGGCGCCGAGCGAAAGGGCTGCCTCTTCGTCGGCCGTTCCTTGTTCCTGCATCAGCGGGATCAGCTCGCGGGCGACGAAGGGGAAGGTGACGAACATGGTGGCGAGGATCAACCCCGGCACCGCAAACAGGATCTTGATGTCATGAGCGCTGAGCCACTGGCCGAGCCAGGTATTGGCGCCGAACAACAGCACGAAGACCAGGCCCGATATGACGGGTGAGACCGAGAAGGGCATGTCGATCAGCGTCGTCAGAAAGGCCTTGCCCTTGAACTCGAACTTGGCGATCGCCCAGGCGGCGGTGACCCCGAAGACGAGGTTGAGGGGAACGCTGACGCCGGCAACGATCAGTGTCAGGCGGATCGCCGAGAAGGTCTCGGCGTCTGCGAGCGCCTGGAGGAACGGGCCGGCACCCTTGCGGAAGGCCTCGACGAAGACGGCCGCGAGCGGCAGCAGCAGTATCAGCAGCAGGAAGACCATCGAGACGATGATCAGCGTGCGGCGCGCGATCCGGTTTTCGGTGGTCACCGAACGCAGCTTGACCGGTTGAACGGTTGACTCAAGCGCCATAGCCGTACCTCCGCCTGCTCCAGCTCTGGATGAGGTTGATGACGAGCAGCATGGCGAACGAGATGATCAGCATGATCGCCGCAATGCCGGTCGCTGCCGCGTAATTATACTCTTCGAGTTTGATGATGATCAAAAGCGGTGCGATCTCCGATTTGAACGGCAGGTTGCCGGCGATGAAGATGACCGAGCCGTATTCGCCGACGCCGCGGGCAAAGGCGAGCGCAAAGCCGGTGAGCGCGGCAGGCGCCAGCCCCGGCAGCAGCACGCGGAAAATCGTCTGGAAGCGATTGGCGCCGAGCGTTGCGGCTGCTTCCTCGACCTCCTTGTCGATTTCCTCCATGACCGGTTGCACCGTGCGCACCACGAACGGCAGGCCGACGAAGATCAGCGCCACGACGATGCCGGCCGGGGTGAAGGCGATCTTGATGCCGAGCGGCGTCAGAAACTGGCCGATCCAGCCATTCGGCGCATAAAGCGTCGTCAGTGCGATGCCGGCAACGGCGGTCGGCAGCGCGAAGGGAAGGTCGACCATGGCATCGATGATGCGTTTGCCGGGAAAGCGGTAGCGCACCAGCACCCAGGCAAGCAGGACGCCGAAGACGGCATTGACGATCGCGGCGATGAAGGCGCTGCCGAAGCTGATGCGCAGCGCGTTCAGCGTGCGCGGATCGAGCGCGATCGACCAGAATTTCTCCCAGCCGAGCGCGCTCGACCGGACGGCAAGGCCCGAGAGCGGGATGAGGATCAGAAGGGTGAGCCAGGTCAAGGTAAAGCCGAGCGTCATTCCGAAACCCGGAATGACGCTCGGCCGCCTGAACCGCCACCGCGTGGGGCTATGTGCTTTCATGAAGTCTATTATTGGGCCGGCTTGTAGATCTGGTCAAATACCCCGCCGTCGCCGAAGAATTTCGGCTGCGCTTCTTTCCAGCCGCCGAAGTCGTCGATGGTCGCGAGCGTCAGCTTCGGGAAGCGGGCTATGTCGGCCGGATCGGCGGCTTCCGGCTTGATCGGCCGGTAATAGTGCTTGGCGGCGATCTTCTGGCCTTCGTCCGAATAAAGGTAGTTGAGATAGGCTTCGGCGACCTTCCGTGTACCCTTCTTGTCGACATTGCCGTCGACGATGGCAACCGGCGGGTCGGCGCGGATCGAGAAGCTCGGCGTCACGATCTCGAACTGGTCGGGACCGAGTTCTTCGAGCGAAAGATAGGCTTCATTTTCCCAGGCAAGCAGCACGTCGCCGAGGCCGCGCTGGACGAAGGTGGTCGTGGCGCCGCGCGCGCCGGTGTCGAGAACTGGAACGTGCTGCAGCAGTTTCGCAACATAATCCTGCGCCTTGGCTTCGTCGCCGCCATTCGCCTGCTTGGCCCATGCCCAGGCAGCGAGGAAGTTCCAGCGGGCGCCGCCCGATGTCTTCGGGTTCGGGGTGATGACCTGCACGTCGTCCTTGACCAGGTCGCCCCAATCCTTGATGCCCTTCGGGTTGCCCTTGCGCACGAGGAAGACGATCGTCGACGTATAGGGCGTCGAATTATTGGGGAATTTTGTCTTCCAGTCGGCCGGGATCTTGCCGGTCGCCTTGGCGATGGCGTCGATATCACCTTCGAGCGCCAGGGTGACGACGTCGGCGTCGAGACCGTCGATGACGGAGCGGGCCTGGGCGCCGGAACCGCCATGCGAGGCTTGGATCGTCACGGTTTCACCGCTGTCCTTTTGCCACTTGGCAGCAAAGGCAGCATTGAAATCCTTATACAATTCGCGAGTCGGATCATAGGAAACGTTGAGCAGCGTCTGATCCGCGAAAGCGGGAGCAATGCTCCCGATCGCGAAGCTGCCCGCCATGACCGCGGCCGCGAGGAGCCGGGTGAGCCGTTGTGTCTGCATGGGAACCCTCCTGTTTTCTGTCTTAACTCTATCAAGTCAGTCGTATAATGAAACAAAGGTTCTTCCGGTTCCGGCCCTGCCGTTAGAATGTCATTCCATTTGAGGGGTGATTTTGAAATAGACGTGTCGAAGTTGGCCGCGGCCAATTCGTTGCCGCCGCCGTCGGCCGCGGGACCGTGTTTTTTTCGCCACAGTTCCTCCACTAAAGCGCCGTGGTGCTGCTGATTTTTGCCCAGATTTTGCCGCGATGACACTTGCGGATTCCTATATGGCCCCCGTGCGGTCGTATTCTCCGACCGCTACGTGGGGGCATCCCTTGAAATGCGCCTCGCATTCCAAACCTGTTAGGGCCATTCAAAATGAATATCAGAACTATCCTTTTTGCCTCCGTTGCCGCCCTTGCCGCGGCCTCCGGAGCCCGCGCAGCCGACGCCATCGTGGCGGCGGAACCCGAGCCCGTGGAATATGTTCGCGTTTGCGACGCCTACGGTACCGGCTATTTTTATATTCCGGGGACGGAAACATGCCTTTCGATCGGCGGCTACATTCGTACCGAAGTGCGCTTCGGTAAGCAGATCTCCGGCGATTCCGACGTAGACTTCTGGACTCGCGGTCAGGTCACCTTCCAGGCCAAGAACGACACCGAGTACGGTACGCTCACCGGTGTCATCACGCTGCGTTACAATGTCGACAATGCCACCGACCAGGAAGCATTGCTGGATGAAGGCTATATCGATATTGCCGGATTCCGCGTCGGTAAGCTGTACAGCTGGTGGGATGACGACATGAGCGGCGAGACCGATACGCTCGCCAGCAACGAGACGACCCACAACTCGATCCGTTATCAGTACGAGTCCGGCGCTTTCGCCGCCGGCATCTCGGTCGACGAACTGGAAGACGACTACGCCACCAAGCCGGGCGACGGTCCGAACAATTTTGGTGTCGCAGGCCAGGTCTCCTACAAGGCCGGCGCCATCAGTGCTTACCTGCTTGCCGGTTATGACACCGACACCAGCGAAGTCGCGGTCCGTGGCATCGTTTATGCCGACATCGGCCCGGGCACGCTCGGCATTGCCGGCGTATGGGCAAGCGGCGCCAACTACTACTACGAAGAGTCCGAATGGACGATCGCAGCAGAATACGCCTTGAAGATCAATGATAAGTGGTCGGTCACCCCCGGCTTCCAGTACTTCGAAAATATCGCTCTCGACGCTGACGGCAACGGCTTCAGCGGCGGCAGCGCCTACACCACCGGCGTCACGATCGACTACCGTATCGTTGACGACCTCAGGACGAAGCTCAGCGTGCAATATCACGATGAGGACGAAGGCGACGACGAAGTGTTCGGCTTCCTGCGCTTCCAGCGCGACTTCTAGCGCATAACCCCGAAAATCGTCATCGATTTTCGGAAAGGATTATGCGCCAGTTCAAAGCGTTAGAGCGTCCTTAGCGCGTCCTTTCGGACGCGCGGCGCTCTAAGATAGTCTGATTGCAGACGAGGAGGCGCGACCTTTGGGCCGCGCCTTTTTCATACCCTGGAATCGGCGATGAAATCGGAATAGAATTCGTCGACCGTCCTTGCCTTGCGCATGGCGGCAAGCACGCCGTCCGATTGCAGCCGCCGGGCGATGGCGGAAAGCACGTTCAGATATTCACCGCGATTGTTTTCCCCGAAGAGCAGCACGAAGGCGATGTCGGTCGGGATATCGTCGATCGCCTCGAAATCCAGCGGCTGGGCGAAGCGGAGGAGAAGGCCGCGCGGGCTGGTCATGCCGTCGATCGCCGCATGCGGAATGGCGATACCGTTGCCGATCCCCGTGGAGCCGAGCTTCTCGCGCGTTTCAAGCGCTTTCAGGATGGTCTGGCCGTCGACAGAGAAGGCCTTGGCCGCCTTATCCGCTATACCCTGCAGCGCGCGCCATTTCGTCGGCGCCGACACGCCGATGAAGGTGTGTTCCGGTCGGATGATGTTGGGAAGGTTCATGTCATTCTCTATGCTGTCTGGGCTCGATGCTGTTCTGGTTCGTTCGGGCAGCGGGAGGGAAGGGCGTTCAGTCCGGTTCCCTGAGCCGGTAGCCGACGCCGGTCTCGGTGGTGATATAGTGCGGCTGGTCGGGAATCTGCTCGACTTTTTGCCGCAGCTGCCTGATGTAGACGCGCAGATACTGCACATCCGCTGCCGGTCCCCATACCTGCTTTAGAAGAAACTGGTGTGTCAGCACCTTGCCCGCGTGCTGGGCGAGCACCCGCAGGATGTCGTATTCCTTCGGCGACAGCTTTATGTCCTGGCCGTCGACCTTAACGATACGCTTGACCAGATCGATCGACAGCCCGCCCGTCTGAAAGATCGCCTTTTCGCCCTGCTGCTGCAGGCGGTGGCGCAGCGCCACGCGAATGCGGGCGCCGAGTTCGTTGACGCCGAAGGGTTTGGTGACGTAATCGTCGGCCCCGCTTTCCAGCGCCTTGACGATGCCGGCCTCGTCTGTGCGGCTGGAAAGGATGACGATGGGCATGGAATGCCCTTGGTCGCGCCACTCCTGCAGCAGGTCGTGGCCCGATGTATCGGGCAGGCCGAGGTCGAGCACGATGAGGTCGGGCATGGCGTCGGCGACCGACTGACGGGCGTTGGCCGCGTTGGCCGCCTCCTGTACCTCGTAACCCTGCGCGGTCAGGCCGACGCGGAGCAGCTTGCGGATCGGAGGCTCATCGTCGACGACAAGGATTTTGACGGTTGAGCCGCTCATCAAAGTTCATCCAGTTTCGGAATGTCGGTGGGTTTTGGCAGGCGGATGGTGAAGACCGCGCCTGGGCGGCCCGGCCGGTTGCTGGCGGTAATCGTGCCGCCCATCGCCTCGATGAAGCCGCGGCAGATGGAAAGGCCGAGGCCGGTGCCGGCGCGCACCTGATCGCCCTTGCGCACACGATAGAAGGTGTCGAACACACGGTTGAGATCGGCCGGCGGGATGCCCAGGCCTTCGTCCACGACCTGCAGAACGACGTAATCGGCATCCGCCCAGCCCCCGATGTCGATCACCGATCCCTCGGGCGCGTATTTTGCGGCATTGTCGAGCAGGTTGAACATCACCTGCTCGAACAGGACAGGATCGACACGCACCATCGGCAGGTCGGCGGGGATATGCATCTCGGTTTTGTGGCGCTCGAGGATCTTTGCGGCGCGACGGAGTGCGCTGCCGGCGATATCGCCGGCATAATGCAGCGCATGGTTCGGTTCCATCGCGCCGGATTCGATCTTGGTCATATCGAGCAGATTGGCGATGAAGCGGTTGAGGCGCTCGGATTCGTCGACGACGGTGGCAAGCAGGTCGCTACGATCCTCCTCCGGCATCGAGGCAAAATAGTCGCGCAGCGTGCCGGCGGCGCCGAGGATGGCGGCAAGCGGTGTCTTCAAGTCGTGCGAGATCGAGGTGAGCAGCGCCGAGCGCAGCCGGTCGGCTTCGGCCGCGAGCCTTGCCCGATCGACATCGGCGACAAGCTGGACACGCTCGATGGCAAGGGCCGCCTGGTCGGCCAGTGCATCGAGCAGCCGCTGCTGCTCGGGTGTCAGCAGCGGCCCGTCGCGGCGGTCGCTGTCGAGGCCGATGACGCCGACGGCGGTGCGCCCGGTTCTGAGCGGTACGTAGAGGCGTTTGGCGCCGGGCAGGGTATCGGCGCCGCGACCGGCGGCGTGATTGTGTTCCCAGGCCCAGCGAGCGGCGGCGATATCGGCATCGTCGAGCGT
This sequence comes from Rhizobium sp. NZLR1, assembly GCF_017357385.1. Taxonomy (NCBI): domain Bacteria; kingdom Pseudomonadati; phylum Pseudomonadota; class Alphaproteobacteria; order Hyphomicrobiales; family Rhizobiaceae; genus Rhizobium; species Rhizobium sp. NZLR1. The sequence continues at coordinate 201,243 of NZ_CP071634.1, forward strand.
ATCGTCGGGTGGGTAGCCGGCCTTGACGGCGATGCCGCCCTCTTCCGGCAGCAGCAGCACGACGCGGACCTTCAGCATCGAAGCGAGCTGGAAGGCGGTCGCCCAGAGGACGTCGTCGAGCGTGCCGGTGCCGGCGAGCTTTTTCGAGAAGAGATAGAGGTCTTCGGTCGTGCGCGCCCGCTGCCTCGCGGCGGCGGCCTGGCGCTGCACGGTCGCGGTCAGGTTGCTAGCGATGATGGCGACGCCGAGGAAGAAGAACAGGGCCAGCACGCTTTCCGGATCGCTGATCGTCAGCGTGTAGCGCGGCGGCAGGAAAAAGAAATTGAAGGACAGTGCGCTGAGGATGCAGCTGTAAAGTGCCGGCCGCAGGCCGTGAAGCACGGCGGAGGTCAGCACCGCCATCAGGAAGACCAGGGCGAGGTTGCGGACGTCAAGCACCTGGTCGAGCACGACGCCGACGCCGAGCGCAATAGCGACATAGACGGTCGCCAGCAGGTAGGCTCTGAAATCCAGTGGCGGTGCGATGGCGGCCGCCCTGACCCCGCGCGCGGTCGTGCCATCCTTCTCGCTGCCTGAGATGACATGGACGCTGATCTCGCCTGTCTTGCGGATCAGTTCGTCGGTGATCGAGCGGTTCCACCAGTCGCGCCAGGTCGGCTTCTTCGGGGCGCCGATGACGATGTGGGTGACGTTGTTGGCGGTGGCGTGGCGGACGAGTTCTTCGGCCACCTCGCGGCCGGGAAGGGTGATCGCCTCGCCGCCGAGCTGTTCAGCAAGGCGCAGGGTGGCGGCGACGGTATCGCGCTCGGCTTCGCTGAGATTGATCGAGCGGTTGGTCTCGATATAGACGGCCGCCCAGGGGGCGCGCAGCCGCGAGGCCATGCGGGCGGCGTAACGCACCAGCGAGGCGGAGCGCGGGTGATGGTCGACCGAGACGAGGACACGTTCGCCCGCCGCCCAGGGGCCTGAGATGGCGTGGGCCTGCATGTGGGTCAGCAGTTGGTCGTCGACGCGCTGCGCCGTCTTGCGCAGCGCCAGTTCCCTGAGCGCCGTCAGGTTGCCGGGGGTAAAGTAGTTGGTCAGCGCCCGCTCGGCGGTGCGCGGCATGTAGACCTTGCCGTCGTGCAGACGCTTAATGAGATCGTCCGGCGTCAGATCGATGATCTCGACGTCATCGGCAATGTCGATGATGGAGTCCGGCACCGTCTCGCGCACGCGGATGCGGGTGATTTGCGAGACGACGTCGTTCAGGCTTTCGACATGCTGGATGTTCAGCGTCGTATAAACGTCGATGCCGCGATCGAGCAATTCCCTGACGTCGAGGTAACGTTTCGGATGGCGGCTGCCCTCGGCATTGCTATGGGCGAGTTCGTCGACCAGCACGAGATCAGGCCGGCGGGCGAGGATTCCGTCGAGATCCATCTCCTGGAGCAGCCGGCCCCTATAGTCGATTTCGACGCTGGGAATGATTTCGAAACCGGCGACGAGCGCCTCGGTCTCCTTGCGGCCGTGGGTCTCGACGACGCCGATGACGACATCGAGGCCATCGGCGATCTTGGCGCGGCCGGAGATCAGCATCTCGTAAGTCTTGCCGACGCCCGGGGCGGCACCGAGAAAGATCTTCAGACGGCCGCGCGTTTCCGCCCGGGCTTTTTCGAGAAGCGCATCGGGCGATGGCCTGCCGGCCTGGTCGCGATTGTCGTCTGGCATGGGTGTGGTCTTTCATGTCGGCGAGGCTTGCTCCACTTTCCCTCATTGCTGTGACGAGCACAGCAATGAGGGAAAGGCTGTGGCCCGCCTACCTTCACTCAGTCATAGAAGCATCAAGCCGCTGGTTCAACGCCAGAACATTGACGGTGGGCTCGCCGAGAAGGCCGAGTTCACGGGCCTGAACGACGCCGTCGACCAGCGCCTTGACCTTGGCCTCGTCCAGGCTTCGCGCCTTGGCGACGCGGGTCACCTGGAAGTAGGCCGCCTCCGGCGAAATATCGGGATCGAGGCCGCTGCCCGACGCGGTGACGAGGTCGGCGGGCACCTCCGAATTCGGGCTCGCCGCCTTGGCGGTCTCGTAATCGTCTTTGACGCGGTCGATCAGTTTCTTGCTGGTCGGGCCGAGGTTCGAGCCGCTGGAGGCAGCGGCATTATAGCCGTCGCCGGTAGCCGAAGGGCGGCCGTGGAAATACTTGTCGCTGCTAAAGGCCTGGCCGATCAGCGCCGAGCCGATCACCTCACCGTTCTTCTCGATCAGGCTGCCGTTCGCCTGGCTGGGAAAGAGGGCTTGGGCAGCACCGGTCATGGCGAGCGGATAAAGAAGCCCGGTGATGGCGGTGGTGGCGACAATCATGACGACGGCCGGGCGAAATTCTTTCAACATTGTTGTTACTCCTTGGAGTGTTTCAGGCGAGGCCGAGGGCTGCGACGGCCATGTCGATCGCCTTGATGCCGATGAACGGGACGATGATGCCGCCGAGGCCGTAGATCAGCAGGTTGCGCGATAAGAGCGCGCCTGCGCCGATCGGACGGTAGCGCACACCTTTCAGCGACAGCGGGATCAGCGCGACGATGATCAGTGCGTTGAAGATGATCGCCGAGAGAATGGCGCTTTGCGGCGTCGAAAGCCCCATGACGTTCAGGACGCCGAGCTGCGGATAGAAGGTCAGGAACATCGCCGGGATGATGGCGAAGTACTTGGCGATGTCGTTGGCGATCGAAAACGTCGTCAGCGCGCCGCGCGTCATCAACAACTGCTTGCCGATCTCGACGATCTCGATCAGCTTCGTCGGGTCGCTGTCGAGATCGACCATGTTGCCGGCCTCGCGGGCGGCGACCGTGCCGGTGTTCATGGCGACGCCGACATCGGCCTGGGCAAGCGCCGGCGCATCGTTGGTGCCGTCGCCGCACATGGCGACGAGCTTGCCCTTGGCCTGTTCCTCGCGCATCAGCGCCAGCTTCATCTCCGGCGTCGCCTGGGCAAGGAAGTCGTCGACGCCGGCCTCGGCAGCGATGGCGGCTGCCGTCAGCGGGTTGTCGCCTGTGATCATCACGGTGCGGATGCCCATGCGGCGCAGCTCGGTGAAGCGCTCGCGGATGCCGCCCTTGACGATGTCCTTCAGCTGGATGACGCCGAGCAGCCTGCCGTCGCGGGCAACGGCCAGCGGCGTGCCGCCCGATTTGGCGACCTCGTCGGCGGTCGACTGCAGTTCGCGCACGACCTCGCTGCCATTCTTTGAAGACGCGTCGCCATTGACATAGGTCAGCACGGCATCGACCGCACCCTTGCGGATCGAGGCGCCTTCAAGATCGACGCCGCTCATGCGGGTCTGGGCGGTGAAGGGCACGAAGGTCGCCTTGAGGCTCGCCATGTCGCGGCCGCGGATCGCATATTTCTCCTTGGCGAGCACGACGATGGAGCGTCCCTCAGGCGTTTCGTCGGCCAGCGAGGCGAGCTGGGCGGCATCGGCGAGATCCTGTTCGGAGACGCCGCGAACCGGGCGGAAGCTCGTCGCCTGGCGATTGCCGAGGGTGATCGTGCCTGTTTTGTCGAGCAGCAGCGTGTCGACATCGCCGGCGGCCTCGACGGCGCGGCCGGACATGGCGAGCACGTTGAAGCGGACCAGGCGGTCCATGCCGGCAATGCCGATTGCCGACAGCAGCGCGCCGATCGTCGTGGGGATCAGCGTGACGAAGAGCGCGACGAGCACGATGATCGGGATCGAGCCGCCGGCATAGATGGCAAAGCTCGGGATCGTCGCGGTGGCGAGCACGAAGATCAGCGTCATGCCGGCCAGCAGGATGTTGAGCGCGATCTCGTTCGGCGTCTTTTGGCGTTCAGCACCTTCGACTAGCGCAATCATCCGGTCGATGAAGGTCGAGCCGGCCGCTGCGGTGATGCGCACGCGGATCCAGTCGGACAGCACCTGGGTGCCGCCGGTCACTGCCGAGCGGTCGCCGCCGGATTCGCGGATGACGGGAGCGGATTCGCCGGTGATCGCCGCCTCGTTGACGGAGGCCACACCTTCGATGACTTCGCCGTCCGAGGGAATGATGTCGCCAGCCTCGACGAGCACGACGTCGCCGACCTTGAGGCTGGTGCCGGGCACCATGCGGTAGTCGCTGCCATTGTTGGCAGTCAGCAGCTTGGCTTGGGTCTCGGTGCGCGCCTTGCGCAGCGAATCCGCCTGCGCCTTGCCGCGGCCCTCGGCAACCGCCTCGGCGAAATTGGCAAACAGCACGGTGAACCAGAGCCAGAGATTGATCTGGAAGGAGAAACCGAGATTGCAGTTGCCGGCCGCGAGATCGCGCAGGAAAAGCACGGTGGTCAGCACCGAGACCGTGGCCACCACAAACATGACCGGATTTCTGGCAAGTGCCCGTGGGTCGAGCTTCTTGAAGGCGGGGCCCACGGCCGGAATGAGAATGCGACTATCGACGATACTCGCGGATTTTGCCTGGCTCATAAGAGGCTCCAGCTTGGAAAGAGGATGGCGAACCGGATGCCGGTCAGCCCTGTCAAATCGTGAGGATCGCTGCGGCATCACCTCAAAAGGTCTGGCCGGCGATCATCACCAGGTGCTCGACGACGGGGCCGAGCGCCAAGGCCGGGAAGAAGGTCAGGCCGCCGACGATCAGGATCGTGCCGACGAGCAGCCCGACGAAGAGTGGACCATCCGTGGGGAAAGTGCCTGCCGAGGCCGGAACCGTCTTCTTGCCGATCAGCGAGCCGGCGATGGCCAGTGCCGGGATGATGACCAGGAAGCGGCCGGCGAGCATGCCGATGCCGAGCGTCACGTTGTACCAGGGTGTATTGCCTGTCAGCCCGCCGAAAGCCGAGCCGTTATTGGCCGCAGCCGAGGTATAGGCGTAGAGGATTTCGGAGAAGCCATGCGGGCCGGCCGTGCCGATCGAGGCGACGGCGGACGGCAGCACCGTGGCGATCGCGGTGAAAACCAGCATGGCAAGCGGCAAGCAGAGGATGGCGAGAACGGCCATCTTCATTTCCTTCGCCTCGATCTTCTTGCCGAGATATTCCGGCGTGCGGCCGACCATCAGGCCGGCGACGAAGACGGCGACGATGATGAACAGCAGGATACCGTAAAAGCCGGCGCCGACACCGCCGACGATGACTTCGCCGAGCTGCATGTTGATCAACGGAACGAGGCCGCCGAGCGCGGTGAAACTGCCATGCATGGCGTTGACCGCGCCGCAGGAGGCGGCGGTGGTGATGACCGCAAACAGCGAAGACAGGGCGACGCCGAAGCGGACTTCCTTGCCTTCCATGTTGCCGCCGCCAAGACCGAAGGCGTGCATCAATGGGTTACCAGCGGCTTCCGCCCAATAGGTGACGGTGACGCCGGCGAGGAACAGCACGCCCATCGTCGCGAGGATCGCCCAGCCCTGGCGCTGGTTGCCGACCATGCGGCCGAAGACGTTGGTCAGCGCCGCGCCGATTGCGAAGATCGAAACCATCTGGATGAGGTTGGAGACCGCATCGGGGTTTTCGAAGGGATGGGCCGAATTGGCGTTGAAGAAGCCGCCGCCATTGGTGCCGAGCATCTTGATCGCAAGCTGCGAGGCGACGGGGCCGACGGCGATCGTCTGCTGCGCGCCTTCGAGCGTCGTCGCATTGACATAGGGTCCGAGCGTCTGCGGCACGCCGAGATAGACATAGATGAGCGTCAGCACGATGCAGATCGGCAGCAGCACATAGAAGGTGGCCCTCGTCATATCGACCCAGAAATTGCCGATGGCCTTGCCCGACGTGCGCGCGAAGGCGCGGATGAAGGCAAGTGCGATGGCGATGCCCGTCGCCGCGGAGGCGAAGTTCTGGACGGTGAAGCCAGCCATCTGGGTCAGATAGGACATCGTGCTTTCGCCGCCGTAGTTCTGCCAGTTGGTGTTGCTGACGAAACTGACGGCGGTGTTGAACGAAAGCTCCGGCGGGACGGCCGCCATGCCGGCCGGATTATAGGGAAGGCCGGCCTGCAGGCGCTGCAGCGCATAAAGCACGATGACGCCGAGAAGGTTGAAGAGCAGCATGGCAAAGGCATAGGAGGTCCAATGCTGTTCCTCGCGTTCGCCCGTGCCGGCCATGCGGTAAAGTCGCCGTTCGATCGGAACGAGGACGGGTGACAGGAAAGTGCGCTCGCCGCTGAATACACGCGTCATGTAGCCGCCGAGCGGTTTGACGAGCACCAGGATGATCCCGCAGTAAAGCAGGATCTGAAGCCATCCGTTGAGGGTCATGGAGGTAAACTTTCAATACCCGGCTGCTTCTCGGTCGCATGCGCGACCTCAGAAGCGCCAGTTCTTTTCAGAAGCGTTCCGGGCGAAGCAGAGCGTAGGTGAGGTAGACAGTGAGAAACACGGTTACGGCACCGCTCAAGACATAATCGAGGGTCATCGTCGTTTCTCCTGTCAAAGCCTGTCGCAGGCTCTTGTGTAGGCAAAGCACAGCGCGAAGAATATGATCGCGGTGCCAAGCAGAATGATATCCATCATGATCGTGACTCCTGTTGTTCTTGTTGGAGTCAGACAAGACAAAGGGCGCACACCCTGGGGGGGTCGCCTTTCATGCTTTCTGGCGTGGAGATGATCTTTTCGATCTCTCGGAGATCAATATGGAACCGAAGGGCATAAAGGTTCGAGACGAGCAAGGAGCCGTCAATATAAAAATCTCATAAATGCTTTTCAGCGAGCGAGCTAAGGATCGATCCGGAACCGGTATTGGCCTTGGGCGCTGCGGCCGTCCATCGAGAGGACACGCCAGTCGATGGTATAGAGGCCGGGCGCCATGGCAGGGTCGAGCGGGACCTTGAAGATCGATCCTTCAGGACCGGAGAGAAATGGCTTGCCGGTGGGAAGCGCCAAACCCTCAGCATCGAACAGGATGGCCGTCGAGCGGGCAAGATTGACCGGGCCGGTGAAGGTGAGCGCGAGATTGGCCGGCACCACCCTTTCTTCCTGCTGCGGCGGGAGCGATGCTTGTTCGAGGGCCGCAGACGCCCCACTTGCGGCAAAGAGCAGGGATGCGAACAGACAGAATGACACGATCGATTTCATGATGGTCTTCCTTATCTTGCTGATCCGCATCTGCCCGGAGTCATCATGCTTCCGTGGCGCCGTGCCGGCTCATGGCTAATAACGCTGTCGGTGGCGATTTCGATCCCTCGTCTCGACGACAACACGCACCGGCCGCGGCTGGCGGCCCTTCGGCAGTTCGACAATCGGGTCCACAAACCGGCGCCAGAATTCCCGCAATGACCTTGATATCGTCAGGCCGCAAGACCGATTTCCGCCGACATTATCGGGATCTTTCTTCATCTCTCTGCCTGTCCTCATGGTCGGGATCTCGTATGGAGAATGTACTCTCCGACGGTCTCGGCTGGAATCATACAGAGGTCTTGGAACACAAATCTTTCGGATTATAGAGGCGGGCATTTCATCGCATGTTGAGCAAAAGCTTAATCTCTAAGATTGAATTGCCGCCCCTTCCCGTCTTATAGTCGCTTCAACGGCACTCGATGAACCGAGGGGCCATAGGGAAGGAAACCGACGATGACCAAAGTCCGTGCGCTTGTCCTCGAGCGCCAGCATGAGCTTGCGCTTCGTGATATCGATCTGCCGCTCGAAACCGGCCCGGGCGAGGTGAAGATCAGGATCCACACCGTCGGTGTCTGCGGTTCCGACGTGCATTATTACACGCACGGCAAGATCGGCCCCTTCGTGGTCAACGCGCCGATGGTGCTCGGCCATGAAGCAGCAGGCACGGTCGTCGAGGTCGGGGCCGGCGCCACGCATCTGAAAGTTGGCGACCGCGTCTGCATGGAGCCCGGCATTCCCGATCCGAATTCCAAGGCAAGCCGGCTCGGCATGTACAATATCGATCCGGCGGTGACCTTCTGGGCGACGCCGCCGGTCCATGGCGTGTTGACGCCGGAGGTCGTGCATCCCGCCAACTACACCTTCAAGCTGCCTGACAATGTCAGCTTCGCCGAGGGCGCCATGGTCGAACCCTTCGCCGTCGGCATGCAGGCGGCTGGTAAAGCGAAGATTACACCCGGCGATACCGCCGTCGTCCTCGGCGCCGGGCCGATCGGCACGATGGTGGCGATTGCTGCCCTTGCCGGCGGCTGCGCCCGGGCGATCGTCGCCGATCTCGCCCAGCCGAAACTTGATATCGCCGCGCAATATCAGGGCGTCATTCCGGTCAATATCCGCGAAAAGAACCTGAGCGAAGAGGTCGGCCGGCTGACGGACGGCTGGGGCGCCGATGTCGTCTTTGAATGCTCCGGCTCACCGAAGGCCTGGGAGACGATCATGGCGTTGCCGCGCCCGGGCGGCGTCATCGTCGTCGTTGGCCTGCCGGTCAACCCGATCGGCTTCGACGTTTCGACGGCATCCACCAAGGAGATCCGCATCGAGACGGTGTTCCGCTACGCGCATCAGTATGAGCGCTCGATCGCCCTGCTCGGCTCGGGTCGCGTCGACCTGAAACCGCTAATTTCCGAGACCTTCATATTCGAGGATTCGATCAAGGCGTTTGATCGCGCCGTCGAGGCGCGGCCGAGCGACGTAAAGCTGCAGATCGTGATGGAATAGGCCGTCCCATCGCCTTTACGAGCGCCTGGCGCTGAGTTTCATTTTGCGAAAGACCAGAGCCGCGCCTGCGACGACAGCCGCGGCTCCGGCTGCGACCAGCAGATGGCGGTGAAGGGGAAGGTGGCCTAATATCTGTTCGATGCCGTGTCCGAACAGGTAACCGAGCGCCGTGAAAAGCTGCCCCCACACCAGTGCGGCCGCGGCATTCAGGAGGACGAATTTTCCGGTCGGTATCCGTGTCGTGCCGATGACGATGGGGCTGATCGTCCGCAGCCCAACCAGAAAACGAAATGCAAGAATGAAACCGGTGGGATATTTTTCCAAAAGCGCGGTTGCGCGCGCCAGCGCCGGCTTTTCCTTCAGCCGGCGGACGAGGCTCCAGCTAGCCGCGTAACGACCGACGAGGAACCATAGTTGATCGCCGGCGAAAGATCCGGCCGTGGCCGCGAGCGACGCCGACCAATAGGGCAGCAGCCCGCGGTGGGAAATCACGCCGCCAAGGAACGCGGCCGTTTCGCCTTCAAAGGCGGCGCCCAGAAAGATCGCCAGCAGGCCGTAATTCTCGATCAGCAGTTCGATAGACACGCGGGGTCCGCCTCCAGCTGTCGATTTCCAAGCATCACAGCTAAACCGGCTTCAGATCGCCAAGCAGCGTTGGGATCAACTCCGATACCGTCGGATGGATCGGCACCGACCATTGCAATGCCGGATAGGTCGTTCCCGCATTCATCGCATCGATCAAGCCGTGGATCACCTCGTCGCCCTCGATGCCGAGGATCGCCGCGCCGAGAATCTGCTTGGTCTCGGCATCGGCGATCACCTTCATGAAGCCCTTGGTTTCGCCGCGCTCGTTGGCCCGGCCGACGCGGCTCATCGGCCGGGTCGAGACCATGATCTTGCGGCCGGAGGCGCGCGCCTGCTTCTCCGTCATGCCGACGCGGCCGAGTGGCGGGTCGATATAGAGCGCATAGGCCGGGATGCGGCTTGAAACCTTGCGATCATCGCCGTCGAGGAGGTTGGCGGCGGCGATCTCGAAATCATTGTAGGAGGTGTGGGTGAAAGCGCCGTGGCCGTTGCAGTCGCCGAGCGCCCAGATGCCCTCGACATTGGTGGCGAGCCTGTCGTCGACCGCGATGAAGCCGCGTTTGTCGGTGATGACGCCGGCGGCATCGAGGCCGAGATCGTCGGTGTTCGGCTTGCGGCCGGTGGCGATCAGCACATGGCTCGCATCGATCTTCGCCGGGCCGGCGGTGACGCTCACCCCGCTGCCGTTTCTGGCGAAGGCGATATTGCCGGCGTCGGTGTGGATGCCGATGCCTTCCGAGCGCAGGATGTCGGCGATCGCATCCGATATATCCTCGTCCTCGCGCGATGCGAGCTTCGGGCCATGCTCGATGACGCTGACGTCAGTGCCGAAGCGGCGATACATCTGCGCGAATTCCAACCCGATATAGCTGCCGCCGATCACCACGAGATGCCGGGGCAGCGTGTCGAGATGGATGATCGAGGTGCTGGTGAGGTAATCGATATCATTGATGCCTGGGAGCTCGGGGATGACGGGCCGCGCGCCGACATTGAGGAAGATGCGCGGCGCGGTCAGCGTCTCGCCATCGACGCTGACGGTGTTGGGGCCCTCGAAGCGGGCATGGCCGTAGATGATGCTCATGCCGTCCATGCTGCCCAACCAATCGATCAGGCCGTTGCGGGCATCCATCGTCACCTTTTCGGCGCGGGCTCTGACCACCTTCATGTCGACGGCGATCGCGCCGGGGATCCTGACGCCATAGGCGGCGCCGCTTCTTGCGACATGGGCGGCGCGGGCGCTGGCGACCAGCGTCTTCGTCGGCATGCAGCCGGCATTGACGCAGGTGCCGCCGAGGAATTTTCGCTCGATCAGCGCCACTTTCATGCCCTTTTCGACCATCCGGGCGGCAAGCGACGGGCCGGCCTGGCCGGCGCCGATCACGATAGCGTCGAAGCTTTTCATGCGACGGCCCCCACGATCACCAGCGCGCCGATGACGGCGACGGCATCCTCGATGAGGGCCGCAGGCAGATCCTTGCCAAAGGAGGCGGCAAGCCGGCTGCGGACGGCGGCGCCACCATAAGTGCCGATGACGGCGCCAATCACACCGGCGATCAGCCCGCCGAACAGCAGGCTGCTGGCTGCCCCGATGGTTGCGCCTGCCAGCGCGCCGGCGACGATACGGGCGCCGAACTGCATCGGCACCTTGCGCGACGGCGTCGACGGCAACTGGTCGGCAATCAGTTCGACGACGGCGAGAACCGTAAAGATCCACGGCGTCCACTGGTAACCCATGAAGGCAAGCGGCGTCTGTGAGACGTCGAACCAGCCAAGTGCCGCGCCCCAGGCGACGGCGGCCGGCGCCGTCATGGTGCGAAGGCCGGCAACGACACCGATCAGCAATGCAAGAAGCAGAAACATGCGATCCCCCTCTTTGCCGGCTTTGTGCCGCGAGAGGAAAGGTTGCACATTGTCAGGCGCCTGGCAATTCGCCTTGACGGGCCTGTGAATTAGTTCGCGAAAGCCGCGATGCCGGTGATCGCCCGGCCGATGATCAGCGCATGGATGTCGTGCGTTCCCTCATAGGTGTTGACCACTTCGAGGTTGACGAGATGGCGGGCGATGCCGAATTCGTCGGAAATGCCGTTGCCGCCGAGCATGTCGCGGGCGGCGCGCGCGATCTCCAGCGCCTTGCCGCAGCTGTTGCGCTTGAGGATCGAGGTCAGTTCCACGGGCGGATGGCCTTCCTCCTTCATGCGGCCAAGCCGCAGGCAGCCCTGCAGGCCGAGCGAGATCTCCGCCGCCATGTCGGCGAGCTTCTTCTGGATCAGTTGGTTGGCGGCGAGCGGTCGGCTGAACTGCTTGCGCTCGAGCGTATACTGCCGTGCTCTGGCATAACAATCCTCGGCAGCACCAAGCGCGCCCCAGGCGATGCCAAAACGCGCTGAGTTGAGGCAGGTGAATGGCCCCTTGAGGCCGGTGACGCCGGGCAGAAGATTTTCCTCGGGCACGAAGACCCCGTCCATCACCACTTCGCCGGTGATCGAGGCGCGCAAGCCCACCTTGCCGTGAATGGCGGGCGCCGAGAGCCCCTTCCAGCCCTTTTCAAGGATGAAGCCGCGGATAAGGCCGTCCTCGGTCTTGGCCCAGACGACGAAGATATCGGCGATCGGCGCATTGGAGATCCAGGTCTTAGAGCCGGTGAGGCTGTAGCCGCCGTCGACTTTTTTCGCGCGTGTCGCCATCGAGCCGGGGTCGGAGCCGTGATCGGGTTCGGTCAGGCCGAAGCAGCCGATCCATTCGCCGATGGCGAGTTTCGGCAGGTATTTCAGCTTCTGTGCTTCGGAGCCGAATGTTTCGATCGGCACCATGACCAGCGAGGACTGCACGCTCATCATCGAGCGGTAACCGCTATCGACCCGTTCGACTTCGCGGGCGATCAGGCCGTAGGCGACGTAACCGAGACCGGCGCCGCCATACTCAGGCGAGATCGTCGGGCCGAGCAGGCCGAGTTCGCCCATTTCGCGGAAGATCTGAGGATCGGTCTTTTCATTGCGGAAGGCGTCGAGAACGCGGGGCGCAAGTTTTTCCTGCGCATAGGCATGGGCCGTATCCTGCACCATGCGCTCCTCGCTGGTGAGCTGCTCCACCAGGCGGAACGGGTCGGCCCAGTCGAAAACCTCGCGCGTATGCTGCATGTCGGCGTCTCCTCACCCTTGAACTCAGGCTTGCCTCGCTCAAGCTCGCATAGACCCGCCAGCCGACCGCGTCAACAGAAGGCGGCCGTATCGAAAAGACAGCGCCCGCCATCTTTTCAAAAGCGTCGGCATGATCCACTTTGCCGGCGATCGATTCTGGAATGAGGAGACGGAAATGTCGTCAAGCGATCTGTTCGTATCGGCCGAAGGCGCCGAATGGGTCAACCCCGAGCCCGGCGTCGTCAGGCGCATCATGACCTATCTGCCTGAGATGATGATGGTGGAAGTGGCCTTCGAAAGCGGCGCTGTCGGTGCTGCTCATTCGCATCCGCACATCCAGGCAAGTTATGTCGCCGAGGGCAGCTTCGAAGTGACGATCGACGGCCGGACTGAGGTGCTGCGCCAGGGCGGCAGCTTCATCGTGCCCCCCAATCTCGTCCACGGCGTCAAGGCGCTGGAAAAGGGTCGGCTGATCGATGCATTCACCCCGCACCGGGCCGAGTTTCTCAAATAATCAGGTTTCGGCTTCGGACCGGCGCGGCGCGCCTGCGGCGGTGACGTAGGGCGGCACGAAGCGCACATCCTCGCCGCGCACCGCCTCGCGCAGGAAATCGATGACGGCGCGAACGCGCGGCGCCTGTTTCAGGTCGCGATGGCAGGTGATCCAGTATTGGCGCTTGAGGTCGATTTCGTCGGGCAGCACGCGCACGAGCTCGGGATAACGGCTGGCGAAGAAGTAGGGCAGGATGCAGAGGCCGAGGCCGTTTCGGGTGGCGGTGAGCTGCGCGAAGATGCTGGAACTCTGGAATTGCGGCTTGATGCGCGGATGCACATCGCTCAGATAATCCAGGCCCGGCGCGAAGATCATTTCCTCGATATAGCTGACGAAGGGATGGCCGAGCAGGTCCTCGCGGCAGGTGATCTCAGGCGCCTTTGCCAGATAGTCGCGCGAGCCGTAGATCTGCAGGTGATAATCGGTCAGCTTCTCGGCAAAATAAGGCCCGCCCTTCGGCTCGTCGAGCACGACGGAAAGATCGGCGTCCTTGCGCGACAGCGACATGATCTGCTGGATCGTCACCAGTTCCAGCGCCAAGTGCGGATGCTGGGCGGCAAACCGCGGCAGCACGGTCGCGAAGAAGAAATTGGCAAAACCTTCAGGCGCGCTGAGGCGCACGAGGCCGCGCTGCGCCATCGAGCCGTCGGCGAGATCGGCGCGCAGCCGCTCGGTCTCCTGCTCCATCCGCTCGGCTGTCTCGATGAAACGCGTGCCCATGGCGGTCAGCACATAGCCGCGCGGATTGCGCTCGAAGAGCTTGACCTTGAGGGTGAATTCCAGCCGGTCGATGCGGCGCGAGACCGTGGCATGGCTAGAGCGCAACTGCCGGGCCGCCGTCGAGAGCTGTCCAGTGCGGGCTACGGCTAGAAAAAACTGCAGATCGTCCCAAGTAAACTGCGGTGGATTGTTCATGGCGATCCCCTCTGTTCAAAAATGAACAGATACTGTTTGGAATTAGTTGTAAATCACCCGTTGCCTCAAGGCGGAATTTCCTTGATCGTAGGCTAAGGGTCGGCCGCTCCGAGGAGTGCGGCTGGCCAAATCTGAACAGATCCGCAATCTGGCCAATCTCTGGGAGGAGAGAATATGCGTAAGAATCTCATTGCATCAGTTGCATTTCTGCTTGCAAGCAGCACTGCGGTGCTCGCGCAGAGCGCGACCGACGGCAAGGTCAAGATCGGCATCCTGAACGACCAGTCGGGTGTCTATGCCGATTTCGGCGGCAAGTCTTCCGTCGAGGCTGCCAAGATGGCGGTCGAGGATTTCGGCGGCAAGGTGCTTAATGTGCCGATCGAGATTGTCGATGCCGACCACCAGAACAAACCGGATATTGCCTCCAACATCGCCCGCCAATGGTACGACACCGAGCAGGTGGATGCGATCATGGAATTGACGACCTCGTCGGTGGCGCTCGCCGTGCAGGCTATCGCCAAGGAGAAGAAGAAGATCGACATCGTCACCGGTGCGGCGACGACCGATCTCACCGGCAAGGCCTGCTCGCCTTACGGGTTCCATTGGGCCTACGACACGCATGCGCTTGCCGTCGGCACCGGCGGCGCCCTCGTCAAGCAGGGCGGCGACAGCTGGTTCTTCCTGACCGCCGACTATGCCTTCGGTTATTCGCTGGAACAGCAGACCAGCGATTACGTCAAGGCGAGCGGCGGCAAAGTCGTCGGCGCCGTCCGCCATCCGCTGTCGACCCAGGACTTCTCGTCCTTCCTGCTGCAGGCGCAATCATCCGGCGCCAAGGTGATCGGTCTCGCCAATGCCGGCCTCGACACCTCGAATGCCATCAAGCAGGCGGCCGAATTCGGCATCACCCAGGGCGGCCAGCATCTGGCGGCGCTGCTCTTCACGCTCGCCGAAGTGCATGGTCTTGGCCTCGAGGCGGCACAGGGGCTGACGCTGACGGAAGGTTTTTACTGGAACCGCGACGACGAAAGCCGCGCCTTCGCCAAGAAGTTCTTCGCCCGCACCGGCAAGATGCCGAACATGATCCACACCGGCACCTATTCGGCAGTGACGCAATATCTGAAGGCGGTGCAGAAGGCCGGCACCGACGAAACGGAAGCCGTCGCCAAGCAGCTGCATGAAATGCCGGTCGACGACGTCTTCGGCCGCGGTGGCACGGTCGGCGCCAATGGCCGGATGATCCACGACATGTACCTGCTGCAGGTCAAGAAGCCGGCTGAAAGCAAGGAGCCGTGGGATTATTTCAACGTGCTTGCCACCATTCCCGGCAAGGAAGCCTATATCGATCCCGCCAAGAGCGGTTGCGATCTGGTGAAGTGAGCGCAATGGCGGTTTCCGCAATTGAAACGCAGGAAAAGCCGCGGGTGGTATTGTCCGCCCGCGGCCTGCGCCGCGATTTCGGCGGCTTCACGGCCGTCAAGAACGTCGATCTCGACGTGCATGATGCGAGCGTGCATGCGCTGATCGGCCCAAACGGCGCCGGCAAGACGACGGTGTTCAACCTGCTGACCAAGTTCCTGCAGCCGACATCGGGCACGATCACGCTGATGGGCACCGATATCACCAAGACGCCGCCAGACAGGGTGGCGCGCATGGGGTTGGTGCGGTCCTTCCAGATCTCGGCGGTCTTCCCGCACTTAAGCGTTCTCGACAATGTGCGGGTGGCGCTGCAGCGGCCGAACAATCTTTCCACCCAGTTCTGGCGGCCGCTCTCGGCGCTCGACCGGCTGAACGCGCGCGCCGAGCAACTGCTTGCCAGCGTCGGGCTTTCCAAGGAGCGCGATCAGATCGCCGCCGATCTCTCCTATGGCCGCAAGCGCGTGCTGGAGATCGCCACCACGCTGGCGCTCGATCCCAAGGTGCTGCTGCTCGACGAACCGATGGCCGGCATGGGGCTTGAGGATGTCGCCGTCGTCTCATCCATCATCCGCGACGTCGCCCGCGACCGGGCGGTGCTGATGGTCGAGCACAATCTCTCCGTCGTCGCCAATATCTGCCAGCATGTCACCGTGCTGCAGCGCGGCGAAATCCTCGCCGAGGGCGACTACGCCACAGTCAGCCAGGACGAGCGCGTGCGCGTCGCCTATATGGGCACGGAGGAGCATTGATGGTCGCTCTCCTCGAAGTCCAGGGACTGAACGCCTGGTACGGCGAAAGCCACGTCCTGCACGGTGTCGACATGCGAGTGGCCGAAGGCGAGACGATCACCATTCTCGGCCGCAACGGCGTCGGCAAGACGACGACATTGCGCACCATCACCGGCATCGTGCGGTCCCGCAAGGGCAGGATCAGCTTTGCCGGCAGCGACATGATGCAGGTGCCGCTGCACAGGACGGCCCACCGCGGCATCGGCTTCGTGCCGGAGGAGCGCGGCATCTTCTCGACGCTGACGGTCTCGGAAAACCTGCTGCTGCCGCCGGTCGTGGCGAAGGGCGGCATGACGCTTGACGAGATCTACGAACTCTTCCCCAATCTCTACGAACGCCGCAGCAGCCCCGGCACTAAACTTTCCGGCGGCGAACAGCAGATGCTGGCGATCGCCCGGATACTGCGCACCGGCGTCAGGTTGCTTATTCTCGACGAACCGACGGAGGGACTTGCCCCCGTCATCGTCCAGCGTATCGGCGAGGTGCTGCAGACCCTGAAAGGACGCGGCATGACGATCCTGCTGGTCGAGCAGAACTTCCGTTTCGCCAGCCGTATTGCCGATCGCTTCTATCTGATGGATCATGGGCAGATGGTGTCGGAATTCCCGGTCGGTGAACTGCCGCAGCGCATGGATACGCTGCACAAAGTTCTGGGAGTATGACCAGATGACGATGATCTTCGGCATTCCCCTGCAGGCGCTGCTCGGCCAGCTGCTGATCGGCCTGATCAACGGCTCGTTCTATGCGCTGCTCAGCCTCGGCCTCGCCATCATCTTCGGCCTGCTCAGGGTGATCAACTTCGCCCATGGCGCGCAATATATGCTCGGCGCCTTCGTCGCCTACCTGCTGCTGACCTATGCCGGCATCGGCTACTGGCCGTCGCTGATCCTGGCGCCCGTGATCGTCGGCCTTGCCGGCGCAATCATCGAGCGGCTGTTTCTGCGCAGGCTCTACGACCTCGATCCGCTCTACGGCCTGCTCTTCACCTTCGGGCTGGCGCTCGCGGTCGAAGGCACCTTCCGCTATCTCTACGGCTCGTCCGGCCAGCCCTATGCGACGCCGGCGGCGCTCGCCGGCGGGGCCAATCTCGGCTTCATGTTCCTGCCGATCTATCGCGGCTGGGTGGTCGTCGTCTCGCTCGTCGTCTGCCTCGGCACCTGGCTGCTGATCGAGAAGACCAAGCTCGGGGCGTATCTGCGCGCCGCCACTGAAAACGCCGTTCTGGTGCAGGTCTTCGGCGTCAACGTGCCGGTGCTCCTGACGCTCACCTACGCGCTCGGCGCGGGCCTTGCGGCCTTTGCCGGCGTGCTGGCGGCGCCGATCTACCAGGTCTCGCCGCTGATGGGCTCGAACATGATCATCGTCGTCTTCGCCGTGGTCGTCGTCGGCGGCATGGGATCGATCATGGGCGCGATCATCACCGGTTATCTGCTCGGCATCGCCGAGGGCCTGACCAAGGTCTTCTATCCCGAGGCGTCCAACATCGTGATCTTCGTCATTATGGCAATCGTGCTTCTCATCAGGCCCGCGGGCCTCTTCGGAAGGGACGCCTGACATGGCCGACATTACCGAAACCATTCGAACGGAAAAAAGCCGAACCGCCTTTTCGGTGCAGGCGGGCTTCCTGCTGGCGGGGTTGCTGCTCCTGCTCTTGGCGCCGTTTTTCTTCTATCCGATCTTCCTGATGAAGCTGCTCTGCTTCGCGCTCTTTGCCTGCGCCTTCAACCTGCTGCTCGGTTATACCGGCCTGCTTTCCTTTGGCCACGCCACCTTCTTCGGGGGGGCTGCCTATTTCACCGCCTATACGGTGAAGGAGTGGGGCCTGCCGCCGGAACTCGGCATCCTGATCGGCGTGGTAGGCGCAGCATTCCTCGGCCTCGTCATGGGCTTCTTCGCCATCCGCCGCCAGGGCATTTATTTCGCGATGATCACGCTGGCGCTGTCGCAAATGTTCTTCTTCTTCTGCCTGCAGGCGAAGTTCACCGAAGGCGAGGACGGCATCCAGTCCGTGCCGCGCGGCCATCTCTTCGGCTTCATCGATCTGAACAGCTCGACCAACATGTATTATTTCGTGCTGGCCGTCTTCCTTGTAGGCATCCTGATCATCTGGCGTTTCATCAATTCGCCCTTCGGCATGATCCTGAAATCGATCCGCGAAAACGAGCAACGGGCGATCTCGCTCGGTTATTCCGTGGCGCGCTACAAGCTCGGCGCCTTCGTCATGTCGGCAGCGCTTGCGGGGCTGGCGGGCGCGGTAAAATCGATTGTCTTCCAGTTCGCGACCTTGACCGACGTTGCCTGGCAGATGTCAGGCGAAGTGATCCTGATGACGCTGCTCGGCGGCATCGGCACGCTGATCGGCCCGCTCTTCGGCGCCGGGCTGGTGGTGGCGCTGGAAAACTACCTCGCCACCTCGGAATTCCCGGTGACGATCATCACCGGCATCGTCTTCATGGTCTGCGTGCTGATCTTCCGCCGCGGCATCATCGGCGAATTCTACGCCTCGCGGCTGGGGCGGAAACTGGGCTTCGTCTATCGCCGCTAACGGGCGGACCTCTCTTCACCCCGCGCTGCGGGGGGAGAGAACAGGGGCATTTGGAGTTCGCGCAAGGCACATGGATCGTTACGACTACATCATTATCGGGGCAGGCAGCGCCGGCTGCGTACTTGCCAACCGGCTGTCGGCCGATGGCAGGAGCCGGGTGCTGCTATTGGAAGCCGGCGGCAGCGACAATTATCACTGGATCCATATCCCGGTCGGTTATCTCTATTGCATCAACAATCCGCGCACCGACTGGTGTTTCACCACGGCGCCGGAAGCGGGATTGAACGGCCGGGCGCTGAGCTATCCGCGCGGCAAGGTGCTCGGCGGCTCTTCGTCGATCAACGGCATGATCTACATGCGCGGTCAGGCGCGTGACTACGACCTCTGGCGGCAGATGGGCTGCAGCGGCTGGGGCTGGGACGATGTTCTGCCCTTCTTCCGCAAGTCCGAGGATTTTTATCGCGGCGAAGACGAGATGCATGGTGCCGGCGGCGAATGGCGCATCGAGAGGGCGCGCGTGCGCTGGGCCGTGCTCGATGCCTTCCAGCAGGCGGCGAGGGAAGCCGGCATCCCGGAGACTGCGGATTTCAACCGCGGCAGCAATGAAGGATCCGGTTATTTTGACGTCAACCAGCGTTCCGGTATTCGCTGGAACACCTCGAAGGCTTTTCTGCGCCCGGCGATGAAACGCTCCAATCTGACCGTGCTGACCAAGGCGCAGGTCCGCCGGCTGCTGGTGGAGGAGGGGGCCGTTGCCGGCGTCGAATTCCAGCATGATGGCGTGGCGAAACGCGCCTATGCGGCAAAGGAAACCGTCCTTTCAGCCGGGTCGATCGGTTCGCCGCATATCCTGGAGCTGTCGGGCATCGGCAGGGGCGAAGTTCTCAGCCAGGCGGGCGTCGATGTCGTCAAAGAGGTAAAGGGTATCGGCGAGAACCTGCAAGACCATCTGCAACTGCGTCTGGCCTATAAAGTGACCGGCGTGCCGACACTGAACGAGAAGGCGACGAAGCTGATCGGCAAGGCGGCGATCGGGCTCGAATATCTCGTCCGCCGCTCCGGGCCGATGGCGATGGCGCCGAGCCAGCTCGGCATCTTCACCCGCTCGGGCCCGGACCGGGAAACCCCCGACCTGCAATATCACGTGCAGCCGGTATCGTTGGAGAAGTTCGGCGATCCCGTCCATCCTTTCCCGGCGATCACCGCGAGCGTCTGCAATCTCAGGCCGGAAAGCCGCGGTTCGGTCCACCTGTCCAGCCCGGATTTTGCTGCCCAGCCGACGATCAGCCCGAAATACCTCTCGACGCAGCGCGATCGTGACATAGCTGTCCGTTCTATACGCTTGACGCGCAAGATCGTCGCGCAGCCGTCGTTTGCCCGTTTCAGGCCGGAGGAATTCAAGCCCGGGCCCAGCTATCAGACGGAGGCCGATCTGGAGCGGGCGGCGGCCGATATCGGCACGACGATCTTCCATCCTGTCGGCACCTGCCGCATGGGCGCCGACAGAGACAGCGTCGTCGATCCCCGGCTGAGATTCCGGGCGCTCGGCAAGCTCAGGATCGCCGACGCCTCGGTGATGCCGTCGATCACCTCGGGCAACACCAATTCGCCGACGATCATGATCGCCGAAAAGGCGGCGGCGATGATCCTCGAAGACAATCGATAGGAGAAGACCATGGCAAGGATCGCATTCATCGGGCTTGGCAACATGGGCGGGCCGATGGCGGCCAATCTGGTCAAATCAGGTCACGAAGTCCTCGGCTTCGATCTCGCGGCTTCGGTGCTGAAGGCGGCCGAGGAAAGCGGCGTCAAACCGGCAAGCCATGCCAGCCAGGCGGTCAAGGACGCCGGGATCGTCATATCAATGCTGCCGCAGGGCAGACACGTGCTGACGGCCTGGACCGATATCCTGCAGACCGCGGCGCAGGACACGCTGGTCATCGATTGCTCCACCATCGACGTCGAAAGCAGCCGCAAGGCGCATGAGATGGCCAGGGCGGCAAGCTGCCTGTCGCTCGACGCCCCGGTCTCCGGCGGCACCGGCGGGGCGACCGCGGGCACGCTGACCTTCATGGCGGGCGGCTCGGACGAGGCCTTCGCCAGGGCGAAGCCGATCCTCGAGGCCATGGGAAAAAAGATCGTCCATTGCGGCGAGGCGGGCGCCGGTCAGGCGGCGAAGATCTGCAACAACATGATATTAGGCATCTCGATGGTCGGCGTCTGCGAAGCCTTCGTGCTCGCCGAAAAACTCGGCCTCTCGCACCAGGCGCTGTTCGATGTCGCCTCGACCTCATCCGGCCAGTGCTGGTCGATCAATACCTATTGCCCGGTGCCCGGACCGGTGCCGACCTCGCCCGCCAACAACGACTACAGGCCGGGCTTTGCCGCGGCACTGATGCTGAAGGATCTGAGGCTCTCGCAGGAGGCGGCGCTGGCAAGCGGCGCCTCGACGCCGCTCGGCGCGGAAGCAGCCCAGCTTTATGCGCTGTTCGAGAAACTCGGACATGGCGGAAGGGATTTTTCCGCCATTATCGAGATGTTCCGCGAGAAGCTGTAAGCGACGCGCTAGAGCGGTTCAGCTTTTGATGGAAGCGCAGAACCACTCTAACCTTTTGTTTTAACGCAACTCCGGACGGAAAACCGCTTCGCACTTTTCCTGGAATTGCTTTATAAGAGATAGCTGACCGGCTCGTTTCGAACCGGATGGGGAAAGACACCCATACCGACGCCGAAAATCGACTGCAGCGTCTCGGCCTGCATGATCTCCATGGGCGTGCCCTCGGCGGTGATCCGGCCGCGATTGAGCGCGATGATCGCGTCGCAGTAGCGTGCGGCAAGGTTGATGTCGTGCAACACGATGATGACGGTCAGCCCGCGTTCATGGCTGAGTTCCTGCACCAGCGAGAGGACGCTTGCCTGATGGGCAAGGTCGAGCGCCGAGGTCGGCTCGTCGAGCAACAGGCAGCGGGCGTCCTGGGCGAGCATCATGGCGATCCAGGCACGCTGGCGCTCGCCGCCGGACATGTTGGCGACGAGACGATCGGCAAAATCGTCAAGCTCGGTGCGGGCAATTGCCTCCTCGACCATGTTGCGATCCGTCGCGGTGAAGCGGCCAAGCGTGCCGTGCCAGGGAAAACGGCCGAGCGCCACGAGTCCCCGCACGGTCATGCCGTCGGTCGCCGGCGTGAATTGCGGCATGTAGGCGACGTGCCGGGCAAATTCCCGGGCGCCCCAATCGCCCGCCCGTTTGCCGTTGAAGGCGATGGCGCCGGATTTCGGCGCGACCTGGCGGGCGATGATCTTCAAAAGCGTGCTCTTGCCGGAACCGTTCGGCCCCACCAGACCGTAGATGCGGCCCTGCTCGAGCGTCAGGTCGATGCCATGCAAGATGGATTTCGGCCCGATGGCATAATCGACTCCCGACAGGTCAAGGAAAGGCGAAGGCATGGTCTGCTCCGGGTTCGGTGTCGCACGGGTTCGAGAGGGCAAGCCCTCCCTTTCCCTGCAAAACTTAACCTGAATTGTCAACTTATGCTTTCTGTCCGACACGGTTCCGCGCGCCGACCGGATGCGGTGACATCCTCCCGTGGGCTTCAAATCAACGCTTCGACACCGAGAAACTTAGCCTGCTGTCGCCGAACAGGATATCGATCTCGCCGGGTTCGGTCAGTTCGACCGCGCCGCTCAACGTGCCGGTCGTGATCAGCGCGCCTGCCTTCAGCGATGTCTCTGGGCGCAAGCCATCATTGGCGTAATCGACTAGCCAGGTGAGAACGTCGCCCTTCGGATGCTGCGCCGGGCCATCATAGATCGTGCGGCCGGCATGGGTGACCTTGAGCGGCGTGCCACCGGCTTTGTCGACAAAGCTTTTTTCGAGCTTCGGGCCGAGCACATAACCGCTATTGCCGAGCCGGTCGGCGACGAACAGCAGGAAGGAAACGCCGCCGCTTTCCCTGAGGGCGCTGACCAGCAGTTCGGCGCCGAGATAGGCAGCGGAGATCGCTTCGACCACGTCGGCGCGGCTGTAGGGAGCACCCGGGCGGATCGGCAGGTCCTTGCCGAGACGGACGGCGATCTCGGTCTCGAATTTCAGGCCCGGATACCAGGGGATGCTGGCGCCGGCGGCAGCCTCGGCATAGGGATGCAGGGGAGCAGTAACCGCCTGGCCCTGCGGCGAGACCGTCACTTTCCAGGCATTGCTGGAGATGCCATCTGGGGCGGCAAGGAAATTCTGCGCTTCCATCGCCTGATGCAGATCGGCCGGCAGGGTGAAACTGCCGGTTTCCTCCTGCCTGCCGGCCTGGCGCAGGCTGTGAAACCTGACTGCGAGCCCGCGCGGATCGAATGTCTCTGTCATGCTGTCTCCTCGACTTGGTTTTCGAGGGGCACACTAACCGCAAGGCAGGGGCGAGCAAGACCGTTCTTGGGCCGTATTTGGAAAAGCTCTTATTCCATCGCCGCGTACCAGTGATCGCGATACGCCGAGAGCCCTGGGATCTCGGTCGGCGGAACATGCGTCTCGGCACCCGATAACGGCCGGATGCCGGTGAGAAGGGCCGCGCCCTGGCTGGTGCCGGTTGTACCAGGAACGGCCATGACCTCGCGGCCGGTAAGGGCGGCAAGCAGCTTGAGATAGGTCTCGTTCAGGGCAAAAGGCCCTTCGACGATGACGGGGCCCTTGGCGCCAATCAGCCCGAGGCAGGCATCGGTCATCAAAGCGAGATAGAGGCAGGCCGTGGCATAACGCTCCTCGCGGCTTGGCTGCTCGGCGCCGATCCAGCGGCTCACCTTTCCCGGAAACGGCCCGGAACCGGGGCCGATATTGGGCAACAGCATCATGCCTTTACCGATGACAGGGCCGATCGCCGCCTGGGCCGCCTTTTCGTCGACAGGACCGATCTCGGCCGAAAGGATTTCGAATTCCCGCCCGCCCATGAAACGCGAGGAGGGAACGGCCCGGCCATAGGCATCGACATTGGCGAGCGCGTCGCGTTTTTGATCGAGATGATCGAGGTCGCCGCCGACGCCGAAATTGATGACCCAGGTGCCTGTGGAGACGACGGCGAAGGGTGCTTCCCGATGGACCAGATGCGGCAGCAGCGAGGCATTGGAATCGTGAATGCCGCAATAGACCGGCACGGGTGCTGCAAGGCCGAGCTCGGTGGCGATCTCGGGCAGGACCGGGCCGAGCGCATCGAAGGCGGAGCGGATCGGCGCCATCAGCGCGCGAATGCCGAGCCTGTCGACCAGCGAGGAATAGTCGCCGGCCTTCGGGTTCCAGAGGTCGGTATGGCAGCCGAGCGAGGTCAGCTCATTGGCGGCGATACCGGTCAGCCGCGCCGTCCAATATTGCGCATAGGTGAGGATGGTCGCCACCCTGGCGAATTCCTCGGGAAAGGCGGTCTTCTGATGGTGCAGCTGCGCGCCGATATTGAGGCCCATCGCGAGGCGTGGGGAGAAGGTTTCGTCGAAGGCGGGACGCAAGGCCGTATAGGCATCACGGATTTCCTGCGGATATTCGTGTTCGTAGTCGATCACAGGCATGGCGAGCGTGCCGTCCCCGCCAAGCAGCGCGGCGGCGGCGCCGTGGGTGGTGACCGAGATGGCATCGAAACCCGTTTCCCCCGCAAGCCTCTTCAGCGCATCGAGCGCAAAGGACCAAAGCGCCTCAATGTCGTAATGCGGGTAGGGACCGGTTTTGATAGCGATGTTCGGGCGCTTCAGGACGGCGATCTCGGCGCCGGTTTCGCTGTCGAGCACGACGACCTTGGCATTGGTCTTGCCGATGTCGAGAACGGCGATGCGGCGATAGGAGGTGGCGTTCATGGCATATGGAAGAGCGTGACGAGGTCGCTTTGCACCGGCGAATTGTCCGGGTTGGTCGCCATGATATCGGCCATGTGCGCCCACCATTTCTTCATGACGGGATGCTCCGGCAGGCTTGCCATGGTGTGATCGGCGGGCCGCGTCAACACGCCAAACAGCGTGTTGGTCTCGCGGTCAAGATGGATGGAATAGTCGCTGGCGCCCGACCTATGCAGGAGATCGACCAATTCCGGCCAGATTTCGTCATGCCGCTTGCGGTATTCGGCTTCCATGCCGGGATTGAGCTGCATCTTGAAGGCGTGTTTTTCTCTGGTCATCGGGAGCTCATGAGCTTGACGCGGCGGGCGATGATCGGGATGGCGATGGTGATGATCAAAAGCAGGCCGATGAAGATCGACATGACGATGCCGGGCACGTTCAACAGGCCAAGGCCGAAGGTGACGAGACCCATGACGAAGGCGGCGATGACGACGCCGCCTATCGTGCCGGAGCCGCCGAGGATCGAGATACCGCCGAGCACGACCATGGTGACGACTTCGAGCTCCCAGCCTTGGGCAATCGACGGCCGGGTCGAGCCGAGGCGCGAGGTCAGGCAGACGGCGGCCACCCCGCTCATGACGCCGGTCAGCAGGAAAAGGATGAATTTGACGCGCTCGACCGGGATGCCGGAGAAGCGGGCAGCGAAATCATTGTTGCCGATCGCATAGACCTGCCGGCCGAAATTCGTCGCGTGCAGCAGGATGGCGAACAGGATCGCCAGCACGAAGAACAGCACGAATTCGAAAGAGAATACCCAGACGACATAGCCCTGGCCGAAATAGGCAAAGTCGGCCGGGTATTTGCCATAGGCCTGGTCGCCAAGCACGATATAGGAAATGCCGCGGAAAAGGCTCATCGTGCCGATGGTGACGACGATAGACGGCAGTTTCAGTACCGAGACCAGCACGCCGTTAAAGGTGCCGCAGGCAAGGCCGGTACCGATGCCGATCAGAACCAGGCCCGGTGTGCCGATGCCGGCTTGCGCTGCGGCCCCCATCGCCGTCGAGGCGAGCGCGATGATCGCGGCGACCGAGAGGTCGATCTCGCCCGATATGACGAGCAGCGCCATGGCAAAGGCGATCATTGCCTTTTCGGTGAAGTTGAAGGTGGCGTCCGAAAGATTCCAGGCGTCGAGGAAATAGGGCGAGGCCAGGGAATTGAAGATGAAGATCAGGATCGCGACGGCAAAGAGCAGCACTTCCCAGCTCGCGGCGATGCGGCGGAAGGGCGTGCCGAGCCGGTCGGGGATGACCCGCTTTTCGCGCGTGGGCACGGTGCTCATGCTGCGGCCTCCGTTCTGATCTCGGCTGCGGCGCGGTCGCGCAGGATGATGCGGCCGCGGTTGCGCTCGCGCCGGGCGTTGAAGACGACGGCGAGAATGATGACGGTTCCGGAGATCGCCATCTGGGTGAAGGGTGAAATACCGATGACCGGCAGCGCATTCTTGATGACGCCGAGGAAGAGTGCGCCGAGCACGGTGCCGGCGACCGAGCCGACGCCGCCGGCAATCGAGATGCCGCCGATGACGCAGGCCGCGACGCTGTCGAGCTCGAAACCGTTGGCGATATCCACATAGGCGACGGCATAACGAGACACCCAGAGATAGCTTGAAAGCCCGGCGAGCGCGCCTGACAGGACGAAGGCGAGGAATTTGGTCCAGCCGGTATCGATGCCGGCATAGACGGCCGCGGTAGGATTGCCGCCGGTCGCATAGGCCGAGCGGCCGAACTGGGTATATCTGAGCAACACATACATCAACAGTACGATGATGATGCCGACCCAGCCGAGGACGGGCAGGCCGAGGATCGGCGTGCGCGGCACCGACAGGAAGACCGGCGTCATCTGATGGGCGTTGACCCAGGCGCCGCCCGAGAGCACGAAAGCCATACCGCGATAGATAGTCAGCGTGCCGAGTGTGACGACGATCGGCGGGATTTCCAGCGCCCAGACGAGAAAGCCGTTGATGGCGCCGAGACAGGCGCCGATGACGATCGCCGCAAGGATGAGGACGACGAGCGGCAGATCGGGATAGGCGGCATTCATCATCGCGATCGCCATACCGGTGAAGGCGAGATTGGCGGCGACCGACAGATCGATCGATTTCGTCAGAATGACCGTCATCTGCGCCAGCGCCAGGATGATCAGGATCGAGGTATCGTTGAAAATGCCGGCGAGATTGTCCGGCGTTGCGAAATCCGTAGCCCGCGTCGAAAAGATCGCAATCATCACCACAATGATGAGGAACAGCAGGGTTTCGCGTTTTCTGATCAGTCTTGCCATGCTCTTACCTTATGCATTGTGGCCTCACGCATTGCCGGTGGCGGCGCGCACCAGCGCTTCCGGCGACAGCTCGGCGCGTTCGAAAATGCCGGCGGCCAGCCCTTCCTTCATCACCAGAACGCGGTCCGACATGCCGATGATCTCCGGCAGTTCCGACGAGACCATGATGATCGACAGGCCTTCGGCAGCGAGTTCGCTGATAAAGCCGTGCACGGCGGCCTTCGAGCCGATGTCGATGCCCTTGGTGGGTTCATCGAGGATGATCACCTTCGGCGACGTCGCCAGCCACTTGCCGATGACCACCTTCTGCTGGTTGCCGCCCGACAGCGTGCCGACAGGCACGGAAAGGGCGGCGGCACGCAGATCCAGCCGCTCGGCATATTTGCGCGCCAGCGCAAATTCTTCTGCCGCTCTGAGGAAGCCGCGGCGTGAGGTGCGGGCGAGCGAAGGCAGCGTCATGTTCTGGAAGATCGGCATCGGCAGCGCCAGCCCGTGGCGGCCGCGCTCCTCCGGCACGTAGACGATGCCGGCCCGGATGGCGTCCTGCGGCGAATGGATGGCGACCTCACGGCCTTCGAGAATCATCGTGCCGGAGAGCGGCCTGGTGATGCCGAACAGCGATTGCGACAGTTCCGAACGGCCGGCGCCGATCAGACCGTATACGCCGAGAATCTCGCCCTTGCGCAGGGTGAAGGAAATGTCGCGGAATTCGGTGCGATGGCTGTAATTGCGGATCTCCAGAACCGGGCCGCCGATAGCGACATCGATCTTCGGAAAGGCGTTCTCGACGTCGCGGCCGACCATCATCCGGACGATCTCGTCCTGCGGCGTTTCCTTGAGCCGGCCCTGGCCGATGGCGCGGCCGTCGCGGAAGACGACGAAATCATCGGCGATTTCGTAAACCTCGTCGAATTTGTGGCTGATGAAGAGGATCGCCTTGCCCTGTTCCTTCAGGCTCCGGACGATGCGGAAGAGATCGTCGATCTCCTTGCGGGAAAGAGCGGCCGTCGGCTCGTCCATGATGACGATGCGGGCCTCGATCGACAGAGCGCGGGCGATCGCCACCAGGTGGCGCTGCGCAATGGAGAGGTCTTTGAGCCGGATCGTCGGGTCGATATTGCTTTCGAGCGCGGTGAGCAGCGCCTTCGAGCGGCTGTTCATCGCCTGCCAGTCGATGGTTCGAAAACGGGTGCTCGGCGCGTGGCCGAGGAAGATGTTTTCGGCAACCGTCAGCTCGTCGAAAAGCACGGTTTCCTGATGGATGGCGGTGACGCCGGCATCGATCGCCGCCTGGGCGCTGGCAAAGGTCACCGGCCGGCCGTCGACCAGGATCTCGCCTTCGTTCGGCCGGTAGATGCCGGTCAGGATCTTGACGAGCGTCGATTTGCCGGCGCCGTTTTCGCCGATCAGCGCCGTCACCGTGCCGGGGTGGAGCGCGATGCTGACATTGTCGAGCGCCTTCACGCCCGGAAAGATCTGGGAGATGCCGCGCATTTCCAGAATGGCGGGCGCATCGCCGGTTTTGCTGTCCGTGGCGGTTTGTTGAAAGGCGGCGTTCATCAGATTTCTACCAGTGTCGAATGGGAAATCCCGGCGGCTTGAAGGCCGCCGGGTTTTTCTGTGTTTGCTCCGGATCAGAAGACCTTGGAGAACTGGTCGATGTTCGAGGCATTGTAGACGAAGGGATCAGCCATGGCGGCTTCGCCGTTGTCGCCGATCTTGATTTTGCCCATGCGGCCGGCAGTGATTTCGCTGCCCGGCTTGCCGTCGGCGTCACCCTTGACGAGGTGATAGGCGATCTGGGCTGCGGAATAGCCGAGGTCGATCGGGTTCCAGATGGCGAATTCCTTGGTGGCGCCCGACTTGATCGCGCCGGCCATTTCGGACGGCAGGCCGAGACCGGTGACGTAGACCTTGCCGACAAGGCCCTTGTCTTCGACGACCTTGGAGGCGGCGAGAACGCCGACTGTCGTCGGAGCGACGATGACCTTGACGTTCGGGTTCGATTTCAGCAGGCCTTCGGCTTCACGATAGGACTTGTCCGAGAGATCGTCGCCATAAACCGTGGTGACGAGGTTGAGGCCCGGGAAATCCTTGAGCTGCTTCTTCATCTGGTCGATCCAGATGTTCTGGTTGGTCGAGGTGGTCGTTGCCGACAGGATGGCGAAGTCACCCCTGCCGCCGTCGAGGTGGTCCTTGACGAGCGTCAGGCACATCTTGCCGATCAGCTCGTTGGACGACGGGTTCAGCTGCAGGATACGGCCTTCCGGCGCGACGCCGGAATCCCAGGAGATGACCTTGATGCCGCGCTGGGCAGCCTTCTTCAGCGCCGGAACGAGCGCATCGGGATCGTTGGCAGAGACGGCGATGGCGTCGACTCCCTGGGCGATCAGCGAGTTGATGACTTCGATCTGGCCTTCGGCCGTCGTCGACGTCGGACCGGTGTAGATGACCTCAACGCCGCCGAGTTCCTTGGCGGCTTCCTGGGCGCCCTTGTTGGCGGCGTCGAAGAAGCCGTTGCCGAGCGACTTCACGACCAGGCCGATCTTGATGTCCTTGGCGCTTGCAGTGCCGGCCATCATGGCGACGGCGAGCGCTACACTGAGCGCAAGTGTCTTTGCGAGTTTCATGTACTTTCCTCCCTTAAAGATTAGACTTCCACACCTCGGCGGCGCCTCATGCGACCGACGAGGAATCCTCCCTCACACCCTGGGCCACCGGGCTGGCGACAACGAGCCGGACGCCGGCATTCTCGACCATGCGAGCTGCCTCGTCCGAAATCGCGTCATCAGTGATGATCACAGAAACGCGGTCGAGCGCGCAGAGAATGAGGCTCGACCGGCGATTGAATTTGCTTGAATCGGCCATGACGACGAGTTCGTCGGCCTGGTGCATCAGCTTCTGCTCACTCTGAATGATGAGCGCATCCGCCTCCATGATGCCAAGCGGGCCGACGCCTTGGGCGCCGATGAACATGCGCCGCGCATAAAAATTGCGGATCGCGTCATTGTCGAAAGGCGACAGGATCAGGCTTTGCTCGCGATAGATCGCGCCGCCCGGCACCGTCACCGTGTTTTTGGAATGCTTCACCAGATGTTCGGCGATCGCGAAAGAATTGGTCATGACCTGCAAGCGATGGCCGGCCATGTAATGCACCATCTGGAAGGTGGTCGTGCCGCCATTGATAATGATGGCGTCGCCGGCTTCGCAGAGTTCGACGGCTGCGCGGGCAATTGCACGTTTTTTATCGATGTTGACTGATTCTGACACCCGGAAGGGCCGGCCGGCAAGATTGCCGAGCTGCGGCGGATGCACAGCCTCCGCACCGCCGCGGACGCGGCGGATCTTGCCCTGAACATGAAGGGCCGCAATGTCGCGCCGGATTGTCGCTTCAGAAGCTTCCGTCAGCTCGGAAATGTCCTGGATCGTCACGACGGACTTTTCCTGAACGGCGCTTAAGATAATGCGGTGGCGTTCGCGTTCATGCATGGGGCTCCTCCTCTGGTCATATTTATTTCGCATCCGTTAATGCCTGTCAATCACAAACGATCATAAATTTTCATATTGCGATGCAGCATAATCGATTATGATCGTTTTCGATTGACAAGCGCACTTTTGATGCGCGATACCGTGAGCGAAAGGGCCCGCTGATCGCGGCGCCTCACGAGCCTATATGGGAGGATGATATGGCGGCGAACGTCCGGCTTCTGGATAACCGGTGGGATGATGCTTATGCGGCAGGCCTCGATGAGCCCGGCAAGCTGCTCTATCGCTCCAACCTGCTCGGCGCCGACAAGCGCATCACCAATTACGGCGGCGGCAACACCTCTGCGAAGGTGATGGAAACCGACCCGCTGACCGGCGGCAAGGCGAAGATTCTCTGGGTCAAGGGTTCGGGCGGCGACGTCGGCACGATCAAGCTCGACGGTTTCGCCACCCTCTACCAGGACAAGCTGGAATCGCTGAAAGGCATCTACAAGGGTGTCGAGGACGAAGACCGCATGGTCGGTTTCTTGCCGCACTGCACCTTCAATCTGAATGGTCGCGCCGCCTCGATCGACACGCCGCTGCACGGTTTCGTACCTTTTACCCATGTCGACCACATGCATCCCGATGCGATCATCGCGATTGCCGCCTCGAAGAATTCCAGAGAATTGACGCAGCAGGTGTTCGGTGACGAGATCGGCTGGCTGCCATGGCGTCGCCCGGGCTTCCAGCTCGGCCTCGACCTTGGCGCTTTCGTCGCCGCCAACCCGAATGCCAAGGGTGTCGTGCTCGAAAGCCACGGCCTGTTCACCTGGGCTGATGATGCCAAGGCCTGCTACGAGCTGACCCTCGATATCATCAACAAGGCGATCGTCTGGTTTGCCGAAAAGACCGAGGGCAAGACGATTTTCGGCGGTGCCGTCGCCCAGAGCCTGGCCGTCTCCGAGCGCCGCGCCATCGCCGCCCGGCTGATGCCGGAAATCCGCGGTCGCATCGGCAAGCAGGAGCGCAAGCTCGGACATTTCGACGATCAGGACGCCGTGCTGGAATTCGTCAATTCCCGGGATCTGCGGCCGCTCGGCGCGCTCGGCACCAGCTGCCCGGATCATTTTCTGCGCACCAAGATCCGCCCGCTGATCGTCGATTTCGACCCTGAAAAGCCGGATGTCGAAGCGATCGTTGCCGGTCTCGACCAGGCGCTGGAGGATTACCGCGCCGATTACGCCCGCTATTATAACGACTGCAAGCATGACAATTCGCCCGCCATGCGCGACGCCAATCCGGTCATCTTTCTCGTTCCCGGCGTCGGCATGCTGTCCTTTGCCCGCGACAAGGCGACGGCCCGCATTGCCAGCGAATTCTACGTCAACGCCATCAACGTCATGCGCGGCGCCTCGACGGTCTCGGAATATCAGGGCCTGCCGGAACAGGAAGCCTTCGATATCGAATACTGGCTGCTCGAAGAGGCCAAGCTGCAGCGCATGCCGAAGCCGAAGAGCCTTGCCGGCCGGGTGGCCTTCGTCACCGGTGGCGCCGGCGGCATCGGCCGGGCGACGGCCGCACGTCTCGTCGGCGAAGGCGCTTGCGTCGTGCTTGCCGATATCGACCAGGCGGCGCTCGAGGGCACCGAAGCCGATTTCGTCAAGAAGTTTGGCGCCGATGCGGTGCGCAGCGTTCGCCTCGACGTCACCAAGGAAGATGCGGTGATCGCCTCCTTCACGGAAGCCTGTGTCGAATTCGGCGGCATCGATATTCTCGTCTCGAATGCCGGCATTGCCTCGTCTGCGCCGATCGAAGCCACCGAGCTTGCGACGTGGAACCGCAATATCGATATTCTCGCGACCGGCTATTTCCTGGTTTCGCGCGAAGCCTTCCGCCTGTTCCGCCGTCAGGCGCTCGGCGGCAACATCGTTTTCGTCGCCTCGAAAAACGGCCTTGCCGCCTCGCCGAATGCGTCTGCCTATTGCGCCGCAAAGGCTGCCGAAATCCATCTCGCCCGTTGCCTGGCGCTGGAGGGTGCGGATGCCGGCATCCGCGTCAACACCGTCAACCCGGATGCGGTGCTGCGTGGTTCGAAGATCTGGAGCGGCGAATGGCGCGAACAGCGCGCCGCCTCCTCCAAGATCGAGGTTGACGATCTCGAGGAACATTACCGCAAGCGTTCGATGCTGAAACTGAACGTGTTTCCGGAGGATATCGCCGAGGCGATCTACTTCCTGGCCTCGGACCTTTCGGCGAAATCGACCGGCAACATTATCAACGTCGATGCCGGCAACGTACAGAGTTTTACGCGGTAAGGCTTGGTCTCTTCTCCCCAGCGGGGAGAAGATGCCGGCAGGCAGATGAGGGGGACGCTGAGCGAAGCGTTGCGTGTTCTGAGCGGGAAGCGAAGAACTATGGGCGTCATGCCGTGTCGCCCCTTATCCGACCCTTCGGGCCACCTTCTCCCCGCTGGGGAGAAGGGGAGCAATTACAAATGTGGGAGGTAGAAATGGCCGAGTTCAGGATCGCGCAGGATCTGGTCGCAACTGATAACGACAAGCGGGCAACCGCACTGAAAGCCGATTACGAGGCGCTGGGTGCGAACCTCGACCGCCGCGGCATCGATATCGAAGCGGTTACCCGCAGGGTGGCGGAATTCTTCGTCGCCGTTCCCTCTTGGGGTGTCGGCACCGGCGGCACGCGCTTTGCCCGCTTTCCCGGCACCGGCGAGCCGCGCGGCATCTTCGACAAGCTCGACGATTGCGCCGTCATCAACCAGCTGACGCAGGCGACTCCGAACGTCTCGCTGCATATTCCCTGGGACAAGGCGGATGTGAGCGAATTGAAGGCCAGGGGCAATGCGCTCGGCCTCGGCTTCGATGCGATGAATTCGAACACCTTTTCCGATGCGCCGGGCCAGGCCCATTCCTACAAATATGGTTCGCTCAGCCATACCGATGCGGCAACGCGGGCGCAGGCGGTCGAGCACAATCTCGAATGCATCGAGATCGGACAGGCGCTTGGCTCCAAGGCACTGACGGTCTGGATCGGCGACGGCTCGAACTTCCCCGGCCAGAGCAATTTCACCAAGGCTTTCGAACGTTACCTCGCCTCGATGGCTGACATTTACAAAGCGCTGCCCGACGATTGGAAGCTGTTCTCCGAGCACAAGATGTATGAGCCGGCCTTCTATTCGACGATCGTCCAGGATTGGGGCACCAATTACCTTATCGCCCAGACGCTCGGCCCGAAGGCCCATTGCCTCGTCGATCTCGGCCACCATGCACCGAACACCAATATCGAGATGATCGTCGCCCGGCTGATCCAGTTCGGCAAGCTCGGCGGCTTCCACTTTAACGATTCCAAATATGGCGATGACGATCTCGATGCCGGCGCGATCGATCCCTACCGGCTGTTCCTCGTCTTCAATGAGCTGGTCGATGCCGAGCAGCGTGGCGTCAACGACTTCAACCCGGCTCATATGATCGATCAGTCACACAATGTCACCGACCCGATCGAGAGCCTGATCAACAGCGCCAACGAAATCCGCCGCGCCTATGCGCAGGCGCTGATCGTCGACCGCAAGGCGCTGTCTGCCTACCAGGACGACAATGATGCGTTGATGGCGTCGGAAACCTTGAAGCGCGCCTATCGCGCCGATGTCGAGCCGATCCTCGCCGAAGCCCGGCGCCGGGCCGGCGGCGCGATCGAACCGATCGCCGCCTATCGCGCCAGCGGCTACCGCAAGAAGGTGGCTGCCGAGCGCCCGGCCTCCGCTGCCGGCGGCGGCGGCGGCATCATCTGAGCTTCTAAACTGAATAGATTTGCCGGCAGTGGGGTGACGCGCTGCCGGCAATTGCTGTTTACGGCTTCCAGGCGCCGGCGATCTGGCGGGTGGCGATGTTCAGCCGGTTCCAGACATTGATATTGGCGATGGCGATGACGAGTGCCGCAAGGCTCCTTCCGTCATAATGCCGGGTCGCCTCGTCCCAGATATCGTCAGGCACCGGGTCGGCGCGGTCGCTGACGCGGGTCACCGCCTCGGTCAGCGAAAGGGCTGCGCGTTCGGCGTCGCTGAAATAGGGCGAGTCGCGCCAGGCGCTGACGGCAAAGAGCCTTTCATCCGTCTCGCCAAGTTTCTTTGCGATGCGAGGATGACCGTCGACGCAGACGCTGCAGCCGTTGATCTGGCTGGCGCGCAGATTGACGAGTTCAAGCAGCCTCAGTGAAAGGCCGGTCTCGGTCGGCACTTTGCTGAGGGCAGCGAGCGCCTGCATGGCCTCGGGCAGGACGAGGGCGGGATTTCCCATTCTCTCTTGCATAACCGGTTTTTCCTGCATGGTATGTCTCCTTGATGCGGTTTACTTTTCGACGATCCGCCGGCGCTGTCACATCGGCCGGGTTTCATTCGTCATGGCCTTGACGGAACGCAGCGGAGGAATGTGACAAATGGGCGAGAAAAACTGGCTGGCCGACGAATTCGAAGCGAACAGGGCGCATCTGAAGGCCGCTGCCTATCGCATGCTTGGCTCGCGCAGCGAGGCGGAAGACGCCGTCCAGGAGGCCTGGCTGCGGCTCAGCCGTACGGATACTACCGATGTCGGTAATCTCGGCGGCTGGCTGACGACGGTGGTGGCGCGAATCTGCCTCGACATGCTGCGCACGCGCAAGACCCGCCGCGAGGAACCGCTGGAGATGCCGGTCCATGCCGCGATCGCCGATCCGGCAAACGATCCGGAGCGCGATGCAGCCCTTGCCGAATCGGTCGGCGTGGCGTTGCTCGTCGTGCTGCAGACGCTGGCGCCCGCCGAACGTGTCGCCTTCGTGCTGCACGACATGTTCGATCTGCCCTTCGACGAGATCGCGCCGATCATCGGCCGCTCGTCTGCCGCTGCCCGTCAGCTTGCAAGCCGCGCCCGCCGCCGGGTGCAAGGGGCAGACGAAGCGCCGGATGTTGATTTCGGCCGCAAGCGGACGATCGCGGAGGCTTTCTTGGCGGCATCGCGCAATGGCGATCTTGAGGCCTTGCTTGCCGTGCTTGCCCCCGATGTCGTCTTCCGGCCGGATGCGACGGCGGCCCGATTCGGCAGCATTGGCGAAATGCGCGGCGCAGCTGGGGTAGCCGAAGCCTTCAAGGGTCGGGCGCAGGCGGCAGAGATTGCCGTTGTCGACGGCGAGCTCGGATTTGTCGTGCAGATCGCCGGCCAGCTCCGCGTCGTCGTGGCGCTGACGATCGCCGACGGCAGGATCACCGCGATCGACGCCATTGCCGATCCGGATCACCTCCAACGGCTTGACTACTCGATCCTTCGGGATTGAAAGTAAACGCTGATTTACCGGATCTTCGCGACTGGCGCGCTTTGGAACGAGCGCGCCATCGACGTTTCCTCAGCGGCGGATCCCGCGTCATTGTCCTTGACAGCGGCGTCCTCAGTCTTATTCTATTATAAAGATTTATATAGCATAACTATGGAATTCAACAATATGACCATGTCCGGCGACCAGCCTCAGAAGCCGCTTCTCCTCACCAATGTCAAACCGATGGCTTTCGGCGCGGGCACAGCCGAGGGGGTGATCGACATTCTCGTCAATGCCGATGGCAGGATCGCCAAAATCGGTCCGTCGCTCGCGGTCTCTGAGGATGTGACGCGCATCGACGGCAAGGGCGCCTTCGTCTCGCCGGGCTGGGTCGACCTTCACGTGCATATCTGGCACGGCGGCACCGACATTTCCATCCGCCCCTCCGAATGCGGCGTCGAGCGCGGCGTCACCACGCTGGTCGACGCCGGTTCGGCCGGTGAGGCGAACTTCCATGGTTTCCGCGAATATATCATCGAGCCCGCGCGTGAGCGCATCAAGGCCTTCCTGAACCTCGGCTCGATCGGCCTCGTCGCCTGCAACCGCGTCGCCGAACTCAGGGATATAAGAGATATCGATCTCGACCGCATCCTCGAAGTCTATGCCGAAAACAGCGAGCACATCGTCGGCATCAAGGTGCGCGCGAGCCATGTCATCACCGGCTCCTGGGGCGTCACCCCCGTCAAGCTCGGCAAGAAGATCGCCAAGATCCTGAAAGTGCCGATGATGGTGCATGTCGGCGAGCCGCCGGCGCTCTATGACGAAGTGCTGGAGATTCTCGGCCCCGGCGACGTCGTCACCCATTGCTTCAACGGCAAGGCCGGCTCGAGCATTATGGAGGACGAGGATCTCTTCAATCTCGCCGAGCGCTGCGCCTCCGAGGGTATCCGCCTCGACATCGGCCATGGCGGCGCCTCCTTCTCCTTCAAGGTGGCGGAAGCGGCGATCGCGCGCGGGCTTCTGCCGTTCTCGATCTCGACCGACCTGCACGGCCATTCGATGAATTTCCCGGTCTGGGACCTGGCGACGACGATGTCGAAGCTGCTCAGCGTCGGCATGCCCTTCGACAAGGTGGTGGAGGCCGTCACCCACGCGCCGGCATCGGTCATCAAGCTGTCGATGGAAAACCGGCTTTCGGTTGGCGCGCAGGCCGAATTCACCATATTCGACCTCGTCGATTCCGACCTTGAGGCGACGGATTCCAACGGCGATGTCTCCGTCCTCAACAAGCTGTTCGAGCCGCGGTATGCGGTGATTGGCGCCGATGCCTTTACCGCCAGCCGCTATGTGCCGCGGGCACGCAAGCTCGTGCGCCACAGCCACGGTTACTCCTACCGGTAGGATCCGCCGATGAGCGAAGCGCTCAGCGGTTGCGCCAGCCCATCAGCTTTTCGATCCGCTCCGCCGAACTGCGCACATGCGTGGTATAGTGATTTTCGTCGGAAAAGGCCTTCTGTTCCGGCAGCACGATGGAAATGGTGGCGACGCATTGGCCGTCGCGGTCGCAGATCGGCGAGGCGATGCAGGCAACCGCATAATCCGATTCTCCCGCCTGGATCGACAGGCGCGCCTCGAAGGCCTTGCCGGCGGCTTCCGACAGGGTGCTCGGATCGATCTCGGCGCGGCCGGTCGGTGACGAGCGGGCGCAGCGCTTGAATAGCTCGATGCGCTCCTCCTCCGGCAGGTGGCCGGTGAGCAGGCGGCCAGACGCCGTCCAGTTCAGCGGCACGCGGGTACCGACGCGGGACGCCACCTGGAAATGGCTCGGGCCGTCGGCCATGGCAAGCACCAGCATATAGTCGCC
Organism: Rhizobium sp. NZLR1; assembly: GCF_017357385.1. Lineage (NCBI taxonomy): Bacteria > Pseudomonadati > Pseudomonadota > Alphaproteobacteria > Hyphomicrobiales > Rhizobiaceae > Rhizobium > Rhizobium sp. NZLR1. Next base: position 238,558 of record NZ_CP071634.1, read on the forward strand.
GTCGCGGCCGCAGACCTGCACGGTTTCGCCGGCCTGGCGACAGAGATCGTGCATCTCGTGGGTGGCGATGCTCATGAAATCCAGCGAGCGGGCATAGGCGAGGCCGTAATGATAGAGCCGGGCGCCGAGCCAGATCGAGCCGTCCGCCTGGCGCGTCAGCATGTTCTTCTCGACCAGATCGTCGACGATGACGTAAACGGTCGACAGCGGCGCTTTCACCGCCTTGGCGATCGCATAGACGCCGGCAGGCGAGCCGGTCTCATAAAGATGATCGATTACTTGGAGCGCACGATCGATGCCGCTGACGCGGGCGCGCCGCGCACCCTTGCTGGCGACGTCGTCGGCATGGGCCTCGTCTTCGGTGTAAACTGCGGGTGATGTCTTTCCGTCCAATTCCATGCACCTCGTTAAAACTGCTATTCTGTTACATTACTATGGCATAGCGGTCGCTGTGGCAAATCGCAAAATTTTGTAGGTTGATCGTGTGGGCGGATGTCACAGCGGGGGGTCGTCTGGACCTCCGCCATAAACTTGGAACAACAAGCCGCAGCCTGAGTTTGATCCCGAACCAGGAGATCATCATGACGAATTATCCAACACCGCCTTTCCCATCCCAGAAGCAGCCGATGCCGGGTTTCACCGCACAGATGGACCCCGTTCCCGACCACGGCGAAAAAAGCTATCGCGGGTCCGAGCGGCTGAAGGGCAAGCGGGCGATCATCACCGGCGGCGATAGCGGTATCGGCCGGGCGGTGGCGATCGCCTATGCCCGGGAAGGCGCCGACCTTTTGATCTCCTATCTCGATGAGGACGAGGACGCCGACGAGACCAAACGGCTGGTCGAGCAGGCCGGGCGCAAGGCTTTGCTCGTCAGTGGCGACATTCAGGATCCCGCCCACTGCCGGCAGATCGTCGAAACGGCGGTTAAGGAGCTTGGTGGGATCGACATTCTGGTCAACAATGCGGCGCATCAGGCGAGCTTCAAGAGTATCGACGAGATCAGCGATGAGGAGTGGGAACTGACCTTCAGGGTCAATATCCATGCGATGTTCTACCTGACCAAGGCGGCCGTTCCCCATATGAAGCCCGGCAGTTCCATCATCAACACCGCGTCGATCAATTCGGACAGCCCGAACCCGACCCTGCTTGCATATGCGACGACCAAGGGCGCGATCCAGAATTTCACGGCCGGGCTCGCCCAGCTTCTGGCGGAGAAAGGCATTCGCGCCAATGCGGTGGCGCCGGGCCCAATCTGGACGCCGCTCATTCCGTCGACCCTGCCAGAGGAAAGCGTCAGCAGTTTCGGCAAGCAGGTGCCGATGAAACGGCCCGGCCAGCCGGCCGAACTGGCGACGACCTATGTGATGCTGGCCGATCCCTTGTCGAGCTATGTCTCCGGCGCGACAATCGCGGTCACCGGCGGCAAACCAATTCTCTAGGACGGAACCCCGATCCGCCATCTGCATCGCTTACGCTGCGGAATCATTGGCCGGGAGCGCCAGCCCGTCCGAGTTCGGTTCCACCTTCGGTAGGATTTGCGGATAAACTCTCCGGCCCGCAGGGTGCCCTGTCGCTCAAAAACTTGTCGAGGCAGGTTACCACGTCAGAGCAATGGTTCGAAATGCTGGAGGGGCAGAAGCTCTTATGACGATACAACCGGGCTCGACCTGGTGCCGGCCGGCAAAGGCGTCAACAAGTGTATGGGTCCCGAAGACTGCGTGTTTTTCGTCTATTATCCGAATGGAATCGATTACATTCCGGCCGACACCCATTAGTCGGCCTGCTTCAATTCGCCCTCGCAATTGCCAACTCTGGCGCTTGGCGAGGGCTATTCAGTTTCAGCGTGGGGAAATCCGCTTCGGATCCGACTTTGTCACTTCATAGCTATGAACGACTGGTCTAGACGGTGCTGACTTGCCATCGTCCCTGCCAAACAATTCAGCCGTATGAGATCGTCAACATGAAAACCACCTCGATGACCACCGCTCCCGCCGATGCCGATGTACGGAAAGCGATTAAACCCGTCATCTGCTATCCGACAGACACGCTGCCACGCCCCGACTTATCTGCCTATCGGACGCTTCGTGATGCGTTGGAGCTCGTTGATCGAGTGACCGTCCCACCGCGCGATGCTGCAACGTGGGAGGTCCCCGCTGGTCATTTCTGCAGGATCATTTGTTCCGAGGGCGCGCAGGTTGGCGATCTGAACCTGTTCAACCTGAAGAACATTGGCGAGCGCTTTTACAGCGGCAAGACGCGCGCCCTGAATGGGACGCATGTGGGCGTTGGCGATCAGCTTTTTTCCAACTTCCCCTACCTCCGGCCGATCGCAACCATAACTCACGATACCCTCGATTGGTATGGTTTTGACGAATTCGGCGGGTCAGTCCACGACGTCATCGGTACACGTTGTGACCCTTACACCCACAACCTACTGAGCGACGGCGGGCAGTACCATTATTGCTGCCACTCCAACCTGACCCGCGCCTTAGCACAGAGAACTGGTCTTCCGATCAATGAAGCGGAACTGCATGTTCATGATGTTCTGAACGTCTTCATGTGCACCGGATTTTCGCGCGACACCGGACAGTACTTCATGAAGGCAAGCCCTGTGCGGCCGAATGATTACCTCGAATTCTTCGCCGAGATCGATCTTTTAGGCTGCATATCCGCATGCCCCGGAGGCGACTGCTCTACCGTCCATTCCTCTGACATGGCCGCCTGCTATCCCCTAATCGTTGAAGTCTTCAAACCAGCAGGCTATCCATTGAATTGGAAGACGCGCGCGTTGAATGGATATGACCGAAGCCACGGGCTTGATTGAGGGCCTCTCCTGTCGCGGCAGCGTGCCGAGCTCACTATTTCCTTGAAAGTGAACGTGGTACGGGCAGCGACGCTTTCGGTCCGTTGGTCGCGGCTCGGCGCCTTATTTGCCCCAGAAAGTGTCTTCTTGCTTGGGGTCGGAGGAGAACAGCCAAACGATCTTACAGTCCTGCACGCGGCAAAAGTTGGCTGTGGCGTCAAGTGCACCTATGTCTTGCCGTAGCCACCGCCGGTCGGTGTCGTGACGATCACGGCGTCGCCGGCGGCGAGCATTGCCTGGTCAGCGCCCTCCAGCCTTTCGACATTGCCGTCCGCGCGACGGATCTCGGTTTTTCCCAATTGCCCGTCTTCCCCGCCGAAGAGGCCGAACGGCCGGATCATGCGATGCGAGGAGAGAATGCTGCAATCCATCATCTCAAGGAAGCGGATGCTGCGCTCAGTTCCGCCGCCGGAGCTATACTTTCCCTTGCCGCCGGAGCCGCGGCGGATGTGGAAATCTTCGAGCACGACGGGAAAACGGAATTCCAGCACCTCAGGATCGGTCAGCCGTGAGTTGGTCATATGGGTGTGCACACCATCGGCGCCGCTGAAGCCGGTGCCGTCGTTGAGCAGACCGGCTGGTCCGCCGGCGCAGATCGTCTCGTAATATTGATAAACGGCGTTGCCGAAGGTCAGGTTGTTCATCGAGCCCTGCGCTGCCGCCAGCGTTCCGAGCGCCCCGAACAGCGCATTGGTCACATGCTGGCTGGTCTCGACATTGCCGGCGACGACGGCGGCCGGATAGGCCGGACGCAGCATCGAGCCATCGGGCACGATGATCCGGATCGGCCGCAGGCAGCCGGCATTCATCGGGATCGGCTGCTCGACCATGACCCGGAAGACATAAAGCACGGCGGCGCGCGTCACTGGTTCCGGCGCATTGAAATTGGTCGGCTGCTGCTCGCTCGTGCCGGTGAAATCGACCGTCGCCTCACGCGCTTTTCTGTCGACGGTGATCTTCACCTTGATGACGGCGCCCTGGTCGGTGGGATAGGTGAATTCGCTGTCGCTCAGACGGGCGATCACCCGGCGGACGCTCTCTTCGGCATTGTCCTGCACATGGCCCATATACGCCTCGACGACGTCGAGCCCGAAATGGGAGACCATCTTGCGCAATTCCTGCACGCCCTTTTCGTTGGCGGCGATCTGCGCCTTGACGTCGGCGACGTTCTGGGCCGGATTGCGGGCAGGGTAGGGATGGTCCTGCAGCATCGCTGCGAAGTCGCCCTCACGGAAACGGCCTTCGTCGACCAGCAGGAAATTGTCGATCAGCACGCCTTCCTCGTCGACCTTCGTCGCCCTCGGCGTCATCGAGCCCGGCGCCTTGCCGCCGATATCGGCATGATGACCGCGCGAGGCGACGTAGAAGAGGATGACTTCGCCCGGATCGTCGAAAACAGGCGTGACGACGGTGATGTCGGGCAGATGCGTGCCGCCATTGTAGGGAGCGTTGAGCGCGAAGACGTCGCCCGGGCGGATGCGGCCTTCATTGAGGCGGATGATCGTTTCGACCGACCGGTCCATCGAGCCGAGATGCACCGGCATATGCGGCGCATTGGCGACGAGCGCGCCGGTGCGGTCGAAGACGGCGCAGGAGAAATCGAGCCGCTCCTTGATGTTGACCGAATGAGCAGTGTTCTGCAGCGTCACCCCCATCTGCTCGGCGATCGCCATGAACAGATTGTTGAAGACTTCGAGCATGACCGGATCGGCGCTGGTGCCGATCGCCGCATTGCGCGACAGCGGGATCTCGCGGGTGAGCACGATATGGTCGTGGCCGGTAAGCCGTGCCTGCCAGCCGGCTTCGACAACGATCGTCTGATGCGGTTCGATGATGAGGGCGGGGCCCTTGAGGACGGCGCCCGGCTTCAGCCCGTCGCGCCTGAAAATGCCGGCTTCGCGCCATGTTCCGCCGGAATAGAAGCGGGTTGTGCGCAGGGCTTCCGGCTCGAAGGCTTCCGCCTGTATGTCCGCCTCCTCGATGTCGGCGCCGCCGCCAATGCCCTCGACCTCGATGGAATCGACGACAACAGGCCGGTCTTCGAAGATGAAGCCGAACTGCTTCTTATGGGCGGCGGCAAAGGCCTGCGCCATTTCCTCCTGCGGCCCGAAGGCGACGGGCAGGGCGGTGTCGGTGCCTTTGTATTGCAGGTGCAGCCGGGTGACGATCTCCATGTCGGCAGCCTCGACACCCTGCAGCGTCAACTCCTCGCGCACCTCCTCGGCCAACCCGGCCCGGACGTCGGCGATCGTCATCAACGCTGCGGCGAGTTCCGTCAGCACCGCGCGCTGGCGCGTGGCGCGGATATCGGCAAGACCCATGCCATAGGCCGAGAGAATGCCGGAGAAGGGGTGGATCAGCACGGTCTTCATGCCGAGGCTGTCGGCGACGAGGCAGGCATGCTGGCCGCCGGCACCGCCGAAGCAGGTGAGCGCATAGTCCGAAACGTCATAACCGCGCTGGACGGAGATCTTCTTGATGGCGTTGGCCATGTTCTCGACGGCGATGGCGAGAAAACCGTCGGCGACATCTTCCGCCGTCCGCCCGCCGCCGATCGTCTGCGCCATTTCGGCGAAGGCGGCGCGCACTGTCTCGGCATCGAGCGGCAGGTCCTGCAACGGGCCGAAGATTTCAGGGAAGAATTCCGGCAGCAGCTTGCCGGCCATGATGTTGGCATCGGTAACGGTGAGCGGGCCGCCGCGCCGATAGGATATCGGGCCGGGTGTCGCACCGGCCGATTCAGGGCCGACGCGGAAGCGCGAACCGTCATAGCTCAAGATCGAACCGCCGCCGGCAGCGACGGTATGGATCTTCATCATCGGCGCGCGCATCCGCACGCCGGCGACTTCGGTCTCGAAGGCGCGTTCCAGTTCACCGTCGTAATGCGAGACGTCGGTTGAGGTGCCGCCCATGTCGAAGCCGATCATCTTGATGAAACCGGCGATGCGCGAGACCTCGACCGCGCCCACCACCCCGCCGGCGGGGCCCGAGAGGATCGCGTCCTTTCCCTGGAAGAGATGCGCATCGGTCAGCCCGCCGGAGGACTGCATGAACATCAGCTTCGGACCTTCTCCCTCGACGGTGCCGAGTTCGGCGGCGACCTGATCGACATAGCGCCGAAGAACCGGTGACAGATAGGCGTCGACGACGGCAGTGTCGCCGCGGCCGACGAGCTTGATTAGCGGTGAAACCACGTGCGACGGCGAGATCTGCGTGAAGCCGATCGCGTGCGCGATGGCGGCGGCCTGCTGCTCATGCTGGGGGTAGCGGTAGGCATGCATGAAGACGATGGCAACGGCGCGCAGGCCGTTGGTATAGGCGGCTTCCAGTGCTTGCCGCAAGACATGTTCATCGAGGACGCGTTCCACCGTGCCGTCCGCCAGCACGCGCTCCTCGGCCTCGATAACGTCGGCATAGAGCAGTTCTGGTTTGACGATCTTCTTGGCGAAGATATCGGCGCGGGCCTGGTAGCCGATCTCCAGCGCATCGCGAAAGCCCTTCGTCGTCACCAGCAGGGTCGGATCGCCCTTGCGTTCCAAAAGCGCATTGGTGGCGACCGTCGTTCCCATTTTCACCGCACCGATAAGCTCGGAAGGGATTGGCTGGCCGGCTGTCACACCAAGCAGCTCACGGATCCCGTGCACCGCCGGGTCGCGATAGGCTTCCGGATTTTCCGAGAGCAGCTTGTGGGCGGTGAGCGAACCGTCGGGACGGCGCGCGACGATATCGGTGAAAGTGCCGCCGCGATCGACCCAGAAATCCCACTGTCTGCCCATCATCCGGCCTCCCATTGAACTGAAAATTTATTGACGATTTATCGATAAAATGTCAACGTTATCTTCTCGAAATCATGGAGGGGCGACATGGCAGATCAGCGCGGGCGACAGGAAATCGGGCCGATCGTCTCCTCCGCACATCTGGCAGATGGAGCGCTGCCGGCTCTTTCGGAGCTGGAATTCGGCCTGATCCTCGCCGGCAATGCCTTCGATCGCTGGATGGTCCGCTGCATGACGGCGGCGGGCGAGCCCGGCTGTGCTGCAATCGACGTGCTGGTGCTGCATTCGGTGGCCCACAGGCAGCGGCCGAAGCGGCTCGGCGATCTCTGCAGTGTGCTCGGCGTCGAGGATACACATCTGGTGATCTACGCGATCAAGAAGCTGGAAAGGCGCGGCCTCGTGACAAGCGCTCGGGCAGGCAAGGAGAAACTGATCGCCGCCACCGAAAAGGGCGTTGAAACCTGCCTGAAATACCGGGCGGTGCGAGAGGCGCTGCTGGTGGAGTCTATGAAGGGGGTCGGGCTCGATGCCGCGGCGACATCGGCCGTGGCGGCGACGCTCCGGGCGCTTTCCGGGCATTACGATCAAGCAGCAAGGGCCGCCGCCTCTTTATGACGGCAGCCCTTGACGGGGGCAGGGAAAGATCCCCCGAAATTTTCAAGCGGATTGTTCAGCCGAAGCAGGGCATCGCCGGAAGATTGGCGCGGCTTGCGAGCGCTCCGATCATGTTGCCCACTGAGGTCGAGCGCGGTTCGCGTTTACCGGCGGCCGTCTCCAGGAGTTGCTTGAAATCTTCAAGCTTCACGCCGTCGGCGCGCAACACCATGGCGATCAGGGGGTCGCGAAGGGCTTCGGATATCGTCAGGTCGTCTCTGGTCTTTCTCATGGTTGTCCTCCTTTCGTGGGCGGTCGCCCGTGTTCCACTTTCCGCTGCCGTGTTCTCGACATTGACTTTCGCGTTTCGTGGTGTTACCGGTAAGTAACAATGCATTTGTTACCGATCGGTCACATTGATGTCAAGGACTACGTCCGCAAAAAAATCAGAAACTTCGAATGAAACCTCCGCAGCCGTTCCAGAAGATCGCATCCCGCCGCGGGAGCGTATCGTCTCGACCGCGTCGGAGCTTTTCCGCGAGCGCGGCATCCGCGGCATCGGCGTCGATGCCATCGCCGACGCGGCTCTGACCAACAAGATGACGCTCTACCGGCATTTTGGCTCGAAGGACGAACTCGTCTGCGAGACGCTGCGCCGCGCCTCGGAAAAGGCGGGTGCGATCTGGCGCGAGCTGGAGACGGCCTGTCCCGGCAATCCGCGCGCTCAGCTGTATGCTTGGGTGGAAACGCGGGCGCAATGTCTGAACGGCGAGCCCGCCGGTTGCGATCTCGCCAATGCCGCCATCGAGCTGAAGGGCGAGGGCCATCCCGCCCACGAGATGATCGAACGGCACAAAGCCGAACAGCGCGATCGCCTGGCCGCCCTCTGTTCGGCGGCCGATGCGCGCGAGCCTGAGCTTCTTGCCGATACGTTGACGTTGCTGCTCGAGGGGGCGCGTGTCAGCCGCCAGGCCATGGGTGCTGCCGGCTGCTGCGGTCATTTCGCCAAGGCCTGCAACGCGGCGATCGCTTCTTTCGCCTGAACAATCCTTCGGGAACCTTACCGCTCTCACACCGTTCATCCATAACCGGAGGACAAGTGGAGACCGGGAGATGAACTACGTCTATCTCAAGCGCCTATATGCCAAACGCGCCGAGCTCGAGGCCAAGCTGGAGCTTCACGACGCCCGCTATTGTTTCGGCGAGGAAGAAGTCGATGACGGCACCGACAACGATCTGCGTCAGCGGCTGAGCGAAATCTCCGACGAGATAGCTGCGCTGGAAGCAGGCCGGGCCGCTAGAACAGGATGATTTCAGGCCCGGTCGGCCTAAAATCTGAATCCTGTTCTAAATTAGAGAGCTAGAGCATGATGCCGAAACTGTGGGCGGTCTCGGACGACATTGGGCCGACCGGGCCTAAAATCTACCTGTTCTAAGTCCGGAGGATTTCCATCGTCCGTTCGTCGAATTTCCCTTGATAGAAATGCTCGATCATTCGGTGAAAGGGCGAGCCATGGTCGCTGATCGCGGAAAACAAGGTCATCGAGGATCGCAGCTTCAGGTCGTCGGGTGAACCGAGGATCTCATGCGCCGATCGGCCGTCGACCGACAAAATCGCCTCGACGCAGCGCAGCAGCCGGCTTGAGAGAATGGGGTCGGCAAGATAGGCGGCGGCTTCCTCAGCCGAGCGGATCGCATATTTTTCGGCCATTGCCGACGTGCCGAGACCGGCGATCTGCGGGAAGATGAACCACATCCAATGGGACGTTTTGCGCCCGGCTTTCAGCTCGGAGAGCGCTTGTTCGTAAATGCCGTTCTGGGCATCGATGAAGCGGTCGAGATTGTAATCGATATCACCGGCCATGGTCCTTTTCCCTTTTTCTGCTGTCGATGCAGCCTGGGCCAAGGTCTCCATGCCCGGCGAAACGCGTTTTTGCCCGGCGAAATAGGCCTGCTGTCAGCAGACCCTCTCAGCATAGGGGCTGCTCTCACGGCAATGGCCGTAAGGCTGATGATGCGGCGTGTTGTCGTCCGCGGGGGCGGCAATGGCCGATGTCGTCATTGGGTCCGTATTGCCGGAAGAGTATGCGGCAAAACCCGCAAAGCTCAACAGAACCAATGCGCCGACGACGACCAGGCGCTCGAAGGCCGACAGCTTCTGAGCGCTGACATGGTCAACATAGTCGCGCTCGCCTGCGCCGGCGGTTTCGTCCTCTTTCACATGATGGGTCACCATATCCTGGCGACGGCTCAAAGCTTCACAATCTGTCATTTCTAAATACTCCTGCAACACATGCGGCGCCGGTCTCTCGAGAGTAAACTATGGACCTGCTCTGCATGCGTGCATCATGTGTGTCTTCGATCGCGGCAATTGAAGGGGCATTCTGCAAACTCAGTGTTCAGAAAATCGCACTAATAAAATGCAAAATAACGTGAAGCTCTGGTTCGCCGGAATGATCCGGGGTAATCCAGGGGGTCATCTTTCTGTGGATCGTCCCATGAGTAAATCTTTCGGCGCGATGTCGGTCGCGCAGCTTTCCGTCCTCATCCAAAGTGGTGCTGCCGATCCGGTCGATGTGGCCGAGGCTGTCTTCGAATCCATCGCCGATTACGCCGACAAAGCCGTTTTCACCACGCTGCTGGAAAGCCGGGGGATGGATGAGGCGCGCGCCGCCTCCAGGCGTTTGCGGGAAGGGCGCTCGCTCGGATTGCTGGATGGCATTCCGATCGCCTGGAAGGATCTTTTCGACATCGAAGGCCTGCCGACAACCGCGGGTTCCGTCGTGCTGGGCGGGGAGGCGCCGGCCGAGCGCGATGCGGCCGTCGTCGCTTTCCTCAGGCAGGCGGGCATGGTCGCTATCGGCCGCACCAATATGAGCGAATTCGCCTTTTCGGGCCTCGGCATCAATCCGCATTACGGCACGCCGGTCAATCCACGCGGCACCGACCTCCGGCGCATTCCGGGCGGCTCGTCTTCCGGCGCCGGTGTTGCGGTCGCCGCCGGGCTGGTGCCGGTCGCCATGGGCACGGATACCGGCGGCTCAGTGCGTATTCCCGCCGCCCTGAACGGCATCGTCGGCTACAAGGCAACCCGGGGCCGTCACGCGATGGAGGGCGTCTATCCGCTGGCAAAGAGCCTGGATTCGTTGGGACCGCTCTGCCGCACCGTCAGGGACGCAGTCTGGATCGATGCGGCGATGCGCGGGCTGACGGCACCTGACGCCGCTGAGCGCCCGCTGCAAGGACTGGAATTGCTCGTGCCCGAGAATGTCGTTTTCGACGGGGCCGAACCGGGCGTGATTGCCGCGTTCGAGGCAGCTTTGGAACGTCTTCAAAAGGCCGGAGTCCATGTCGCCCGCGCCGTCATTCCCGCCTTCGACGAGATTTTCGATCTGATGACGAGATATGGTCCGCTGGTGACGGCGGAGGCTTTCGCGCTTCACCGTGAACGCTTGGCCGGGCCGGACGCGGACAGGATGGATCACCGTGTCGTCATGCGCACCCGCTTGGGAAGCAGGACGACACTGGCCGATTACCTGGCGATCCTCGAGGCGCGCAGCCGCCTGATCGCGGAAGTCGAGCGCCTTGTCGGCCACCGGCTGCTCGCTTTTCCGACCGTCGCCCATATCGCTCCGCCGATTGGTCCGTTGGAGCAGGACGACGAACTGTTCTTCGCGACGAACAACAAGACGTTGCGCAACACCGCGCTCGGCAATTTCCTCGACTGGTGCGGCGTTTCCATTCCTTGCGGTACCGGCGAGGCGGGCATGCCGGTCGGCCTGCTGCTCTCGGCCACCGCCCGTCGCGATGAGGTGCTGCTCGGCGTTACCCTTGCCGCCGAACCGGTCGTGCGTGGCGATTTCGCCTGAAATGGCCATTGAACTACCGGGTTTTTGTTGCGATTGATGGCCTCAGGAGATGCTGGAGGAAAGTACGTGCAGGATATGCAAAACGGACGCTTCGCGGTTTCGACGTGGTCATTGCATCGGCTGCTCGGTGCCGTCCACGGCTATAGCCCCGATCCTGACAAAAGCGCGGCGCCCAGGGAACCCTATGGCCCTGGCGCGGCGGCCTTGATCGACATGCCTGCGGCGCTGGCGGCGCGCGGCATCAACCGGCTTGAGGTATGTTCCTTCCATCTGCCGAGCCTCGACGCCGGCTATCTCGGCGAATTGCGCGATGCGCTGGCGTCGTCGAACGTGCTGTTTCAGACGCTGCTCGTCGAGGATGGCGATCCGAGCCATGCCGAGACAGCCGAACGCGACGTCAAATGGATGGCGGAGTGGATCGACACTGCCGCTTCCCTCGGGGCGCAGCGGATGCGCGTCATCGCCGGCAAACAGACGCCGACGGACGAAAATCTTAGCCGCGCCGCCCGACACCTGAACTGGCTGGCAGACGAAGCGGAAGGCAGCGGCGTGCGTGTCGTCGTCGAGAACTGGTTCGACCTGCTGCCGTCGCCGGTCGAGATGAACTGGCTGCTGGACCGGCTGGACGGCAAGGTCGGCCTCAACGGCGACCTCGGCAATTGGGCAGCGCCCGCGAAATATGAAGGCCTGGCCGACATCATGCGCCGTGCCGAGATCTGCCACGCTAAGGCCGACTACAGTGTTGGCGGCCTCGATGCCGACGATTACCGCAAGTGCCTGGAAATGTGCGAAAGGGCCGGTTACGCCGGCCCCTTCACGCTAATCTACGACTCACCGTTTTTTCCCGACGAATGGGACGGCATCCTGCTGCAAAAGCAGTTCATCGAGGATTTCCTTCGCGAGGCGCCGGCCCGCAGGACGGCCTGATCCCGAAGCAGTTTTCGCTCATTCCTCACGCGGAAACCTCTGGCTTTCCTCCAGCACGTTCAGGTCCATGTGATTGCGCATATAGCGTTCCGAGGCCTTCTGCAGCGGTTGATAGTCCCAGGGATAATAGGCGCCGTTGCGCAGCGCTGCGTAGACCACCCAGCGGCGCGCTTGGCTTTCACGCACGGCGGCGTCGAATTCGGCAAGGTTCCAACGCCGCCTGGCCTGGTCGGCAAGCCCTGCCAAGGTTTCGGCATGGACCGGGTCGGCTGCCAGATTGTCCAATTCCCTCGGGTCGGCTTCGAGATCGAACAGCATCGGCGGGTCTTTATCGCAGAGCGAAAGCTTGTATCGACCGTCCCTGATGCAGACGAGCGGTGCTTCGGAACCTTCGGCGGCATATTCCATCGGTACCGGCCCACGGCTGCCGATGCCCTCGGCCAGTGCCGTCAGATCCTCGCCCTCGGTCCATGGTTTCAATGAGGCGATATCGATGCCGGCAAGAGCCGCCAGCGTCGGCGTCACGTCGAGAGTGGAGACAGGCTGATCGATGCGCTTGGGTGTCCAGCCGGGGACTGAGATCATCAGCGGAACGCGGGCCGATCCTTCGAAAAAGTTCATCTTGAACCAGAGGCCGCGGTCCCCGAGCATGTCGCCATGGTCGGAAACGAACAGGATGATCGTGTTCTCGGCCATACGGCTGCGTTCCAGCACACCGAGAATCTCGCCGATCTTCTCGTCGACATAGGAGATATTGGCGAAATAGCCCTGCCTTGCCCGCCTGATCTGTTCGCGGCTGATGTCGAAAGCATCATGGTCGCAGGCTTTCATCAGGCGCTGCGAGTGCGGGTCCTGTCGCTCGAAGGCAATCGGCGCCACCGCCGGGTCAAGGACCGGGCAATCCTCGTAGAGGTCCCAGAATTTGCGGCGCGCGACATAGGGATCGTGCGGATGGGTGAAGCTGACGGTCAGGCACCAGGGGCGTCCGTCGTGGGCGCGTGAGAGGTCGAACAGCTTGCGGCTGGCGTGGTAGGCGACCTCGTCGTCATATTCCATCTGGTTGGTAATCTCGGCAACGCCGGCGCCGGTCACTGAACCCAAATTGTGATACCACCAGTCTATGCGCTCGCCGGGCTTGCTGTAGTCGGGCGTCCAGCCGAAGTCGGCCGGATAGATGTCTGTCGTCAGGCGCTCCTCGAAGCCATGCAACTGGTCGGGGCCGACGAAATGCATCTTGCCGGAAAGCGCCGTCTGGTATCCGGCGGCGCGCAGATGATGCGCGTAGGTCGGAATGTCGGAGGCGAATTCCGCGGCATTGTCATAGACCCGCGTTCGGCTCGGCAATTGCCCGGACATGAAAGACGCCCGTGCCGGTGCGCAGAGCGGGCTTGCGGTATAGGCATTGGCGAAACGAACGGAACGTTCCGCCAACGATTTCAGGTGCGGCGCATGAAGAAAATCGGCAGGCCCATCGGGAAACAAGGTGCCGTTCAACTGATCGACCATCAGGATGAGAATATTCGGACGCGCCATGCGGCTTCCCTTTTTGTCATTTGAAGGTTTTATCAAAGCTTCTATCATTACGCTTGTAAAGGCGACATTTTTCGATGGATGCCAAAAGGATTCTTTATGTCAGATCGTCTGCCGGAACTTGGATGGATGCGCATCTTCGTCGAGGTCGCAAGGCTCGGCAGCTTTTCGGCGGCGGCCGGCGCCCTTGGCCTCACGCAGCCTGCCGTCAGCTATCAGATCCGCCGGCGGGAAGAGCAATTCGGCGTCAACCTGCTGCGCCGCCAGCATCGCGGTGTCGAGCTGACCGCGGCGGGGGAGCGGCTTTTTGTGGTCGCCGCCAAGGCGGTCGCTGACATCGATGCACTCGCCCGCAACTTCCGTGCCGAAGCCCAAAGACCGGTCGCCCGGCTGAGAACCGACTATGCCTTTTCGTCGCTCTGGCTGATCCCGCGCATGGACGGCTTCCGGCTTCTTCATCCGGAAACGGATATACAGATCGTCGCGACGCAGCGGTTTGCTGCGGGCTTTCGCGACGAGGCGGATGTTGCGGTCGTTTTCGGCACGCGGGCGGAATTCGGCGCCATCGGCACGCTTCTGCTGCGGGAAAAGGTCGTGCCGGTCTGCACGCAGGGCTTTCTCGATCGCAATGGCCCGTTCGACGATCCGGGGCAGCTTGCCAAGGCGGTTCTAATCCATCTCGACACGCCGATGCCATCGCCCTGGTTCGACTGGCGCAGTTATCTGACCGAATTCTCCGTCCTTCGCGACGCCCATGCCGGCCGCGGCGATATAAGCTTCAATACTTATTCGCTGGTCGTTCAGGCTGCGCTGAGCGGGCAGGGCGTGGCGATCGGCTGGATGGGTCTCGTCGATACGCTGCTCTCCGCCCGCATGCTGGTGCAAGCCGGGCCGCCGCTCGAGTCCCGCGACCGCGGTTACTGGCTGATCCCGCCGCAATCGGCCAATGTCGATAGCGAGAGGCTCAGCAGCTGGCTGGTGAAGGAAGCCGACGGGCCCTGACCTTCCAGACGCCGTATTGCATCCGGAATATGTGCGGGCGGGGAAAGAAGCCTTGTCATGAACGAAGCCGATCGACATTGTGGCATCGATTCACACGGAAGGGCCGAAGCATGTTGCGAACTGCCGGATATGTCGTTGGGCTACTGATGATCCTCCTGGGACTGATCTGGGTCGCACAGGGAAGCGGCTATTTTCCCTATCCGTCGTCCAGTTTCATGATCAACCAAAGCATCTGGATCGTCTGGGGAGCCATCCTGGCTGCGGCCGGGCTCGCCGTGACAATAACGATTTCACGGCTGCGCCGGCGAGGATGAGCCGGCAACCGTGCAGGGCTTCGCAGGAATTCGGCATCGAAGAATTCCTCGAAGTGAAAATAGGGCCGTTGGCGGCCTGTCGAAATCGAGGAGAATGGCATGAGCGCAGCTGATATCGACGGTTTCGCGGCACGGATCAGGAACCACCAGGGCGGCATGATCTCCGCCTGGGTGGGTATTCCGGACGCCACGCTCGCCAACCACCTGGCGCAGGAGGCTTTCGACGCCGTCGTACTGGATATGCAGCACGGTATGTGGGACATGCCGGCGGCAGCAAACGCCGTCGGCCAGGTGCGCCTCGCCGGCAAACCAGCCTTGGCGCGCATACCGGTCGGCGATTTCGCCTCCGCCTCGCGCCTGCTCGACGCCGGCGCCTCCGGCATCATCGCGCCAATGATCAATTCGGCCGAAGACGCGCAAGCCTTCGTCAGGACCACGAAATATCCGCCGCTCGGCGAGCGCAGCTGGGGACCGTCGCTGGCGCTGAACCACACCGGCCTGTCCGCCGACGATTATCTGAAAAACGCCAACGCGCTGACCGTCGCCATCGCCATGGTCGAAACCCGGGCGGCGCTCGAGGCGATCGACGGCATTCTCGGCGTTGCCGGCATCGACGGTATCTTCGTCGGTCCGTCCGACCTTTCGATCGCGCTGTCGAACGGCGACCAGGTGGCGCCGAACGCCGCGGAGATCGATAGCGCCATGCAGCATGCCGTCTCGCGCTGCCGCGCCCACGGCAAATTCGCCTGCGCCTATGCCGCCGACGGCGAGCGGGCCGGCGAATTGCTTAAATTCGGCTTCGATCTGGTCATTGCCGGCGCCGAGACCACGCAACTGCGCTCCGGCGCCCGCCGCGCCATCAATGCTGCCCGCAGGATCGCTTCGGGCAGCTGATCCGAGCGCCCCCCATTGCACAGTTCCTCTCCGGGCACGTATTTTTGCGCTTGGGCCAGCCCGTAGATTATGTGCTGCATGAGGGGTGCCTCGCCGCTACTGCAACCCGTTTCTCACGCCGCCATGAACTGAACATGATCGACCATATGGGTTATGGGATAGAGGGTATTTACCGCCTCCAATGCCAACGGCTCTTTCGCGATTATGAACTTCGCGAGCCCAACATGGAAGCCGATAATTCACGGACCGGTAAAGACTGCGATCAGCTGAAACTCCTCTCATGTCAGCTCAGTGTTGGTTTCGATGCACCTGTCCCGCAATGACGGACACAATCGAAAGGTCGCCACGAGCATCCATTTTCGGAGTTCATTGACAGTTCCCGCAAAAAAGCTTTCCGGCCATCGCGCTGCATAGTGCCTTCAGCGCGGCTTGATTTCGAGCTCGTAGCCGCCGGGGCCCTCGCTTCGCTTTTCGGAGGGTTCACGAAGGGGAGCGTCATAGCAGGCGGTTTAACTAAATATCACGCGACTCCCGTGTCGAAGTTTCGGCTGGTTACTCCAACGCACAAGCCCTCAATGGGTATTTCGATTTTATTGCATGACTAAACAGCGCGAAAAGGAACGCATTGGCCAACCCTTCGCAATCGCCCCAATTGTCTTTTCATGCATCAACGATACACTTGCATTTAGATCGAAATCTCGTAAACTCTTTTTCATATTAGAAAGAAAGAGCCATAAATTCTTTCCATTTATGAAAGACAGAGCCTTTGCGCGAACATCTCGATCAGACCGACCGGCGACTGGTCAAGCTGCTGTCGCAGGATGCGCAGCTTGGCGTCAATCGCCTCGCCGAGAAGATGGCGATCTCGGTTCCGACCGTGCGCGTGCGGCTGCGCGGTCTCGTGGGCCGCAACCTGCTCAAGATCGTCGGATTGCTGAACCTGACCGAGCGCCCCGAATTGATTTCAGCCATCGTCGGCATCAATGCGCAGGGACGCGGCCGCGCACGGGAACTGGCGCAGCGCATCTCCGAGCTGCCTTTCGTGAACTCGGCCTGCGTGGTCACCGGACGTTTCGACATTATCGTCGACGTGACCGTGGCCGGTGATGTTGACGATCTCTACCGTGTCACCAGCGAGCTGATCCCCGGCGCGGGCGAGCCGGGCGAAATCGTGCGCAGCGAGACCTTCGTCGTCATGGCCGCATGCAACAAGTGGGTCAGCCTGCCGGAAGGCTGCTGGTCCGACGAGAATATGCGAAAGGAAACCGCATGAAGATCGCGGTCCTCGGCGGCCTCGGCCTACAAGGCCGGGCGGCGATCGCCGATCTCGTCGCCAGCGACGGTGTCGAGCAAGTGGTCTGTGTCGATATCGCGCCGGATGGCGCGGCCCGGCTTGGCGGCCTGACCGACCTTACCCGCATACGTTTCGTCGTGCCGGAAGGTCCGATCGGTCCGGTGCTGGCGGATGTGATCAGGGATGCCGACGCCGTCATCGACCTCTTGCCACAGCCGCTGATGCGCGAGGCGGTGCTGGCGGCGATCGCCACGTGCACGCCGCTGGTCACCACCAATTACGGCAAGGCCATTGCCGATCTCGCTCCCGCGGCTACGGCAGCGGGCGTTTCGATCATGACCGAATGCGGGCTCGACCCCGGCATCGACCTTGTGCTCTATGCGCGGGCCGCCCGGCAATTCGAAACCATCACCTCCATCGATTCCTATTGCGGCGGCGTCCCCGAGCCGAAAGCGATGACCAAGCCGCTATGCTACAAGGTGAGCTGGAACTTCGACATGGTTTTGATGAGCCAGAATCGCGACAGCGTGCTGATCGAGGACGGCGAGCGGGTCGAGGTGCCGGCCCGCCGGCAACACGACAATCGCTTCATCCATCAGATCGAGGTCGCAGGCCTCGGCAGGCTGGAGGCCTTCCCGAATGGCGATGCGCTCCATTATGCCGGCATGCTCGGCTCTGCCAAGGGGCTGCAGCGCAGTGGCCGCTATTCGCTGCGCTGGCCGGGCTGGTCGGCGTTCTGGGCTCCGCTGAAGGAACTCGGCTTCCTCTCTGAAGACAAAGTGCCTGGCCTTGGCGCCAGCCCGCGCGAATTTCTCGGCCGGATGCTCGGTCCCCAATTGCAGTATGGCGCCGACGAGAAGGATCTTTGCGTGATGCGCAATGTCTTTTCCGGCAGCAAAGGCGGCCGCCGCAAAACAGTGACATCGGACCTGAGCATAGCGCGCGACCTGACCTCTGGACTGTTCGGCATGAGCCGCGGCGTCGGCTATCCCGCCAGCATCGTGGCGCAGATGCTGGCGCGCGGCGAAATCGCCGAGCCCGGCCTGCTCAACCCGCTGATGCATGTGCCGGACGGCCACTTCTTCGACGAATTGGCCAGGCGCGGCATCCGGGTTTCCGAGACGGTTAGCTGGGATTGAGGATTTTCGAACGCGGTCGCCGCCGGCAACGGCACCGCCGTTCAAAAGGCACCCAAGGGTGGGAACGACAACGATAACAGGGAGGAATGCCAGATGAAGATTGCCAAGCTTTTTATCACAACACTTGCGCTCGCAAGTATCGCGGCCGCTGCAAACGCCGGGACGCTCGACGACATCACCAAGCGCGGTGAGTTGCGGGTTGCGGTGCAGACACAAGGCCCTCCCTTCTCCCTGGTCGGGAAGGCCGGTGAACGGACCGGCAGTTCGGTCGAACTTGCCGAATTGATGGCCAAGGAAATGGGCGTGAAGATCACCTTCCTTGATTTCGACTGGGACGGCCTGATTCCGGCGCTGCTATCCGGCAAAGCTGATCTTCTGGTTGCCGACATGACGCCGACGCTGGCGCGGGGGATGAAAGTCGCCTTCACCAAACCATATATGTTCACCGGCAGCACCGTTTTCACCAAGGCCGGTGGCAAGTTCGGCTCGACCAACGACTGCAAGGCCAAGGGCACCAAGATCGCTGTGCTCCTGGGTGCTACCGGCGAGAAAGAGGCCAAGGCCGCCTTCCCCGACGCCGAGATCAAGAGCTACAAGGGCGGCGGCCCGCTGCTGCTTGATGCTGTCAATAACGGCCAGGCCGATTGCGGCGTCAATGACGTCTCGGCAGTGAAGGGCCAGTCAACGGCCTATCCGGCCGGCAGCTTCACCATCATGCCCGACATGCTGTCAAAGGAGCCGCTGGCGTTTGCCACACGCTATGACGAGCAGGACCTCCTGATCTGGATGAACCAGTTTCTGGACCAGGTAAGCCTCGATGGCCGCCTGCAGAAAAACCTCGACTACTGGGTCAATTCCGACGACTGGAAGAAGGATCACTAGGTTCGACCCTCCTGATCGATCCGGATCATGATCTAGGCATCTTTATGGCCCGGACGGTTTCGCATGCGCCTCGGCGTTGCGGAACCGTCTGGACAATTCGTCCCCTTGCCGCCTGAGGTAGTCCGCCCGCAATGCTCGAGAACTTCAGCTTCCGCACCATCGTTGAATATCTGCCCCTGTTCGGGCAGGGCCTCATTACGACCGTGTGGCTGTCGCTCCTCTCCTTTGCCGGCGCGCTCGCCATTGGCATCGTGCTGGCCGCCATGAACCTGCAGCGCGCCCGGCTTTTTCGTCTTCCGACCAAGGCCTATATCGACATGGTGCGTGCCACGCCATTGCTGGCGCAGCTCTATTTCCTCTATTTCGGCCTGCCCCGGCTCGGCTTCATCCTGCCGGAACTCGTTGTCGGCATTCTCGCTTTGTCGCTGAATAGCGGCGCCTATGTCGCCGAGATCATCCGTGCCGGCATCCTGTCGATCCCCCGCGGCCAGGTGGAGGCGGGCGTCGCTTCTGGCATGACCTATATCCAACGCATGCGCTTCGTCGTTCTGCCACAAGCGTTCAAGGTAACGATCCCGCCGTTGCTGGGCCAAGCGATCGTGCTGGTCAAGGATTCGGCGTTGTTATCGTTGATCTCAGTCGCCGAACTGACGCGTGCCGGGCAACTGCTCGCCTCTGATCGGTTCATGCCGGCGGAAGGTTTCATCACCATCGCGGCGTTTTACCTCCTGCTCTATTACGCTCTTAAGGGGCTGGCGGCGCTGTCCGGACGTCGGCTCGGAATGGCACCAACAGGAGCGCGGACATGATTTGGCAGCAGCTGCAAAGCCTCGCCGGCAGCTATCCCCTCGCGTTGCGCGGCCTCAGCATGACCATCATGCTGTCGCTGATCAGCTTGGTGCTGGGTACGTTGATCGGCTTTTGCCTCGGCATCCTTCGAACCGGCAGCAACCGGCTGGTCAGCGGGGCGATCGGCACCTGGGTCGACCTGATCCGCGGCACGCCGTTCTTGGTCCAGATCTTCCTGATATTCTTCATTCTGCCGGAATTCGGCATCGAGCTCGACGCCTTCACCGCCGGCATCATTGCGCTGACAAACCTGGCCGCCTGCTTCATCTGCGAGATCGTCGCCGCCGGCATCCGCGCGGTACCAATCGGTCAGATCGAGGCGGCACTGGCGTCCGGTCTGTCACGCTGGCAGCGGATGCGTCAGGTGGTGCTGCCGCAGGCGATGCGCATCGTGCTGCCGCCGTTGGTCGGGCAGTATGTGCTGCTGATCAAAGATTCTTCCGTCGTCTCGGCCATCGGGCTCACCGACCTCACCCGGGTCGGCTGGCTGGTGGTGCAGCGAGTGCCGAACGGCCTGCTGGTCTTCTTCCTGGTCGGCTTCGGCTATTTCATCGTTTGCTATCCGCTGATCATGCTCGCCCGCCGTCTGGAGCACCGGATGGGAACCGGCCATGGCGAGGTGCAATTGTGACGTCGCCGCAAAATCCGAAAGGTTGAACCAGCATGATCGAGTTTCGCGGCGTCAACAAATGGTTCGGCCCACTGAATGTGCTCAAGGATATCACGCTGAGCGTCGAGCCGCGCGAAGTTGTCGTCGTCTGCGGCCCGTCCGGGTCGGGAAAGAGCACCTTGATCCGCTGCATCAACGGTCTGGAGACGATCCGTGACGGCGATTTGATCGTCGACGGCCAGCGCCTCGGCGATCCCGCTACCAACATGACACGGCTGCGCACCGAGATCGGCTTCGTTTTTCAGTCGTTCAACCTCTACCCGCACAAGACAGCATTGGAGAACGTCACGCTGGCGCCGATCCACGTGCGCAAGATCCCGCGTGCCGAGGCCGAGAAGGCCGGCCGCGAACTGCTTGCCAAGGTCGGCCTTGCCGACAAGCTCGATGCCTATCCCGCACAGCTTTCCGGCGGCCAGCAGCAGCGTGTGGCGATCGCGCGCTGCCTCGCCATGCGCCCCAAAATCATGCTGTTCGACGAGCCGACCTCGGCGCTCGATCCCGAGATGATCTCGGAAGTGCTCGACGTCATGGTCGCCGTCGCCGAGGAAGGCATGACCATGATGGTGGTGACCCACGAGATGGGTTTTGCCCGCAAGGTCGCCCAGCGCGTGGTGTTCATGGATGCCGGCACGATCGTCGAGAGCGGCACGCCGGATGAATTCTTCGCCAACCCGAAAACCGACCGCAGCCGCGCCTTCCTGAGCAAGATCCTGCGCCATTAGGACACTCCGCGCAATAACTGCTACGACCGTCGGGGCTTGATTGTGTAGTTCGATTCAGGATGGAACGGGTCGCCGGTGATGTCGAGAACCCCCATGTCTGCATCGCTGACCTTGATGCCCTTTTGGTCGATGCGGGTGTCGAGTGCGCATTCGACCTTGAGGCCGGATTTCGTCGTTGTCGCGCCGATCAGCTCCACCACTGCGACACGATCCGTCAGCGGTCGGCCGCGCCAGTTCTGCGTGGTATGCAGAACAGGCGGTGCTCTATTCTGTTCCACTTGGATGTGCCCGGCGGATAATGGTGGACGTGAGGGTGAGGCCGGTCTCGTCGGCGAGCCTTTGCAGCTCGAGCCTCCACAGCCGCACGCGCGCACCATTCGAGCCGCCGCAGTCTGCGGTAATAGTCAGGTCGCTTGCTGTTGGATAGCGCTCGCATCCCATTCGCTCGCGCCAACATCGGATTGCCTGCAGCGCGAACTCGGCCGTGTCGCTCGTTATGCCGAGGCTGACGAAGCCGGTGTTGGCCGTCACATCATAGACGCCATACGGCACGACCTTTTCGCCTGTAGTGAGCCCACCAAGGAGCTTCTCAACCTGATGCTGCAGGCTTTCCGCGGCCAGGGCGAAGAGGGCGAATTGCAGACGGACGCCGCCTGAGGAATACTTCAGGGCCTCCCGTCAGCTCGTCGCTTTGACCGCCAGCCAGATGACGTGACGGGCGCCGCCGCGTTTGCCGTTGGCGCGGGTGTTGACTGCATCGACGGAAAAACCGCTGTCCTTGAGGCGGCTGGTGAAATCCGGATCCGGACCGGACGACCAGACGGCAAGCGCGCCGCCGGGGCGAAGTGCGTCGCGGGCGGCGCGAAGGCCGGCGAAATCGTAGAGCCGATCGTTGGATTTTCGGGTCAACCCATCCGGGCCGTTGTCGACGTCGAGCAGGATCGCGTCATAGGCGGCCTTGCCGGCGCGGATCGCCTCGCCGACATCGCCCTGATGGATGCCGACGCGCGGATCGTCGAGACAGCCCTTGAAGACCTCGGTCATCGGGCCGCGGGCCCAGGCAACGACAGCAGGCACCAGTTCGGCGACGGTGACGCCGGCATCTTCGGGAAGAACTGCCAGGGCGGCGCGCAGGGTAAAACCCATGCCGAGCCCGCCGATCAAGATTCTCGGCTTCGGATGCGCCTTGATCCGCTCCCAGGAAAGTGTCGCCAGCGCTTCCTCCGAGCCGCTGAGGCGGCTGTTCATCAGCTCATTGGCGCCGAGCATGATCGAGAATTCGCCGCCGCGCCGCTTCAATCGCAGTTCGCCGTTTTCACCGGGAATGGTCGCGGAATCGAGCTGTATCCAGGGCAGCATGACGGCTTTGCCTCGTTTGAAAGGAACCGTCCCCTAGCATGCGGCGATGAGCCGGGCCAGTCAGCAGGCCTCGGAGACCGTTTGAAAACGGCGCGGTGGTTTGAGGCGGTCCATGATTCAAGCTTCTGATGTGGACAGCAGCGAATTGGGTTCGGACGGCTGTCGGTGTTGGGGCGCCTCAAACGTCCTTTGTCAGACGAGGCGGCACCTCGTAGATTGCAACGACACTTTGGAGATTGGAAACATGGCGCTCAAGCGGATGGACAATGTAGGCATCGTCGTCGAAGACCTCGCAGCAGCGGTTGATTTCTTTGGCGAACTCGGCCTCGAGCTCGAAGGACGGGCCACGATCGAAGGAGAATGGGCCGGACGTATCACTGGACTGGGCGATCAACGCGTCGAGATTGCCATGATGCGCACACCTGATGGCCACAGCCGGCTCGAGCTTTCCCGCTTCCTCATGCCTGATATCGTCGCAGATCACCGCAACGCTCCGGTCAACGCGCTCGGCTATCTCCGCGTCATGTTCACCGTGGATGACATCGACATGACGCTGGAAAGGCTCAGCGCGCGGGGCGCGCAGCTCGTAGGCGAGGTCGTCCAGTATAAGGACGCGTATCGGCTCTGCTACATCCGTGGGCCCGAAGGGCTTCTCCTCGGGCTTGCGCAAGAACTCAGCTGAGGCGCAATCAAACGGGCTGTCAGATCATCCGCATGAAATGCTCCGGCTCCACTTCGACGATCTCGTCCTGCGGCGCGGCCGAACGGCGGCGGATATCCTCGACCTCGTCGGGCCGGAGACGGGCCTTCGGATCCTCGAAGCGGATGTCGGGATCGGGCACGGCCGAGAGCAGCAGCCTTGTATAGGGATGCAGCGGATTGTCGATCACCCGGGCGGTACTGCCCCATTCGACGATCTGACCGGCATACATCACGGCGATGTCTTCTGCGACATAACGGGCGGTGGCTATGTCATGGGTGATGTAGAGCAGGCCGAGGTTCATCTCCTGTTTCATCTCGTTCAACAGATTCAATACACCGAGGCGCACCGAGACATCGAGCATCGAGGTCGGTTCGTCCGCGACGATCACCTCCGGCTTCACGGCGAGTGCGCGAGCGATGTTGACGCGCTGGCGCTGGCCGCCGGAGAGTTCATGCGGATATTTCGGGGCGAGAAGATCGGGATCGAGCCTGACACGGTGAAGCAGTTCGCGGACCGCGCCGTCGATCTCGCTTCCTTTGATCTCCGGGCGATGCAGCTTCAGCGGCCGCCTCAGATGATGGGCGATGGTGTGGGCGGGGTTCAGCGAGGCGAAGGGATCCTGGAAGATCATCTGTACCGAGCGGCGGTAGCGGGCGATCTCGGCGGAGTTCGCCGCTTCGACCGGCCGGCCCTTGTAGAGAATCCGGCCCGATGTCGGCAGATATTCGCGCATCGCCATGCGGGCGCAGGTGGTCTTGCCGCTGCCGGATTCGCCGACGAGCGCCAGCGCCCTGCCGGCATGCAGCGAAAACGAGATGACGCGCGCCGCATGCACGGTGCCGGTGCCGTGGCCGAAAGTCTTCGTCACCGCGTCGAGCGCGAGTATGGCATCGCTCATAACAGCACTCCTCCATGCAGCGAGGGGAAGGAGGCCCAGAGCTTTTTGGTGTAGTCGTGCTGCGGCGTCCGGTAGATCGCCGCGGCCGTGTTCTGCTCCACCAGCCTGCCTGACAGCATGATGCCAATGCGGTCGCAGAACTGCACCATCAGCCCGAGATCATGGGTGATGAACAGCACGGAGAAGCCGAAATTGCGGCGCAGCTCGTTGATGCGCTGCAGGATCTCGCGCTGGACGACCACGTCGAGCGCCGTCGTCGGCTCGTCCATGACGACGAGCTTCGGATCGAGCGCCATGCAGATGGCGATGACGATGCGCTGGCGCATGCCGCCGGAAAACTGATGCGGATAGTCACGCATGCGGTCCGGCGCGATGTCGACGAGCCTCAGCATCTCGGCGGTGCGCTCGCGGGCCGCCGCACGGCTCATGCCCTTGTGGGTGCGCAGCATATCGTAGAATTGCGCCTCGATGCGCAGCACCGGGTTCAGCGAGTTCATGGCGCTCTGGAAGACCATGGCGACCTCGCGCCAACGGAATGCGGCAAGCGCCTGCCGGTCGAGCCCGAGCACGTCGCGGCCGTCGAGCAGGATGCGGCTCTCTTTGCGGATCAGGGCCGGCGGTTTGTGCAGGCGGCTGATGGCAAAGGCGATGGTGCTTTTGCCACAGCCGGATTCGCCCGCAAGGCCGAAGACCTCGCCCGGCGCCACGTCGAAGCTGACATCGTCGACGGCGCGGAAATCCTTCTCCTCGCCGATATAGTCGATGGTGAGGTTCCTCACCGAAAGCAACGGCTGCGTCACAGGCGGCCCTCCCCGGAACGGACGAGCAGGGACCAGCGCTTCAGGTGATTGCCGGTGCGCAGCCGCGGATTGGCGATCTCGTCGACGGCGAAGTTCAACAGCGACATGCCGATGCCGAGGAAGGCGAGCGCGAAGCAGGGGGTGAGAATATCCCACCATGCACCGACCGAAAGGGCCGAGGCCTTCTGGGCATTGTAGAGCATTGTACCCCACGAGATCGCGCGGGGATCGCCGAGGCCGAGAAACTCCAGTGTCGCCTCGGTGATGATCGCGAAGATGACGCTGCCGATGAAATTGATGCCGACGATCGAAATCACGTTGGGAAAGATCTCGAAGGTCATGATCCGCCATTGCGGCTCGCCCATCATCTCGGCCGATTTGATGAAATCCTTGTGCTTGACGGAGAGCGTTTCGGCGCGGGTGACGCGTGCGCCCCAGGCCCAGGAGGTGGCGCCAAGGATGAGGGCGATGACGAGCGGGCTTGCCTGGCCGATGAAGGCGGCCAGCACCAGCAGCAGCGGCAGGTTGGGAACGACCAGCACCATATTGGTGAAGAAGCTGATCACCTCGTCGGTTCTGCCGCCGCGATAACCGGAGATGATGCCGAGCGCGGTGCCGACAAGGGTGATCAGCAGGCCGGCGCCGAAGCCGACGGCAAGCGAGGTGCGGGCGCCGTAAATCAGCCGGGCAAAGACATCCTGGCCGATGCGGGTGGTGCCGAGGATATGGTCGAGCGACGGCGGCTGGTGCGGCCGCCCGGTGCGGGCGGCGGGATCATATTGCGTCAGCAGCGGTGCGGCGATCGCGATGATGATGATGACGGCGATGATGACGAGGCCGGTGAGCGCCTTGCGGTTTCGAAGTAGGGTCATCATCTCACGCTCCCTTCAGCCGCGGGTCAAGCAGCATATAGCTGACGTCGACGATGAAATTGGCAATCAGCATGGTCGCAGTCATGATGAGGAGCTGGCCCTGGATGACAGGGTAATCGCGGGCGAGGATCGCCTGGTAGAGAATGTTGCCGAGGCCGGGATAGTTATAGACGACCTCCGTCACCAGCGAGCCGCCGAGGATGGTGCCGATGGCGATGGCGAGACTGGAGACGGTCGGCAGCAGGGCGTTGCGGGCGGCGTACCAGAGCATCACATGTCGGTCGGAAAGTCCCTTGGCGCGGGCCATAACGATATAGTCCTCACCGAGCAGGTTGATCATGTTGTTGCGCATGGTGACGGTGAAGCCGCCGATCAGCACCGTGCAGAGCGTCACCATCGGCAGGATGCCGTGATAGGCGACGCTGCCGAGATATTGCAGGCTGAAGGCTGGATCGAGCGATGGATCGGCGGCGTAGCCGTTCGGAAACCAGCCGAGCGTGAAGCCGAAAATGAAGAGCACGATCAGCGAGGTGACGACGGCCGGCACCGAGGTCGCGAAAATCGCGCCGACGGAGACGATAACGTCGAACCTGCTGCCGCGGCGCCAGGCGGCGGCGATGCCGAGCAGGGTGCCAAGTGCAAAACTGATGATCGTCGCTGTGCCCATCAGGCCGACGGTCCAGATGAGAGCATGGCCGAGCACCGATGTGACCGGCAGCGGGAAATACTTGATCGAGCGGCCGAGATCGCCGGTGAAGATGCTGCCGAGATAGGTGAGATACTGTTGCCAGAGCGGGCCGTCGACGAAGCCGAAGGTGAGCTTCAGCGCCTGCAGGCTTTCCGGTGGCAATTCGGTGCCGGCGCTGGAGAACATGATCTGCACCGGATCGCCCGGCATCAGCCGCGGCAGGAAGAAATTGATCGTCGCTGCCGCGATGAAGGCTGCCATGTAAAAGACGAGGCGGCGAAGCAGGAAAGCCATGGGAACTCCGTCGTGACGGGAGCGGCGCGTCTAGATGAGCATCCGAAAACCGCTTACAGTTTTCGGCATCATGCTCTGACGCCGCTCCCGGGATGATGATGCTTACTTGACGGGTTCGAGGGCCAAGAGGTTGAGCAGGCGTGCCGGGTTGGTCCGCGAGATCGACGGATTGACGAAGGGGTTTTCCTTGGTCGACCAGCCTGTGAAACGCTTGGTGTTGTACTGATACCAGTTCGGATTGTTGAACACCGGAATGACGGGCATATTTTCGGCGACGATGCGCTGCGCCTTGTTCATCGCATCCTTCTGCTCGGCAAGATCGGCGGTCTGGGTGAACTCGGTGACGAGCTTCTCGACATCAGGATTGAACCAGCGCTGCGCGGTGAAGCGGGTCTTGCCCTTGTCCGAAGCGCTGAAGGCGCGCTTGTAGGGATAATAGGGCGAGGCCGATGCCGGCAAGCTGTTGATCGCCGCATCGAAGGTGCCGTTGATGAGGTTGCCGGTCCAGACGGCTTCTTCAGGCGTTTCGATCTTGGCGTCGATGCCGACTGCCTGCATGCCTTCGACGGCGAGGTTGACGGTGTCGATCCAGTCGGTCCAGGCGCTCGGGACGATGATCGAGAAGGAGATCTTGCTGCCATCGGGATTGTCGCGGAGGCCGTCGCCGTCCTTGTCCTTATAGCCCGCTTCGTCGAGCAGCGCCTTGGCGGCATCGGCGTCATAAGTCGCGAACTTGCCGAAGTCGGCCTTGACCGATGGATCCGCCCAGCTCTTGTAAAGCTCGCCCATCAGGCCGGGGTCTTCGTTCAGCGTCGGATAGCCGTAGCCGGCGACATCGATCATCGTCTTGCGGTCGAGTGCCATCGAGACGGCACGACGGAACTTCAGATCGTTGAAGGCCTTCTTGTTGTTCTCGTTCGCCGTGTCCAGGTTGAACAGGAAGGCGACCATGCTGCTCGGCGAATACCAGTAGTGGAAATGCGCCGGGTCCTTGGAGACGTAGACATTGTCGATATCGGGAATGAAGGAGACGCCCCAGTCGAGCGTGCCGTCGGCCGTCGCCGTCAGCATCTGGTTGTTGTCGGCAAGCTGCGGGAAGCGCATGCAATCGACCTTCAGATGCGCGTTGTCCCAGTAATTCGGATTGCGGCACTGGTCGTAAGTCTGGCCGGTGAAGCGCGGCACCTCAGTCAGCGGGCCGCTGCCGACCGGCGTCTCGTTGGCGAAAGTGACCGGATCGGCGACGTCCTTCCAGACATATTCGGGAACGATCGGCAGTTGCGAGATCTGCTCGGCGGCGAGCGAGCTCGGATTGGCGAGCGTGAAGCGCACCGTCTGGCCGTCGACGGCTTGCACGTCGGTGATGAAGGTCCAGATGCTGACGAAGTCGAGCGCCGGGAATTTCTTTAGATAATCATAGGTGAACTTGACGTCGGCTGCGGTCAGCGGCTTACCGTCCGACCATTTCAGGTTCGGACGCAGCTTGAAATCGATGCTCTTCAGATTGTCGGAGAGCTTGAAGCTTTCGGCCAGGCGATAAACCGGTTTGTTGCTGTCGAAGCGATTGAAGATAACCAGCGGCTCGTAGATGAAATCGAGCGTCGACTGGCGCGACGAGGTCTGGTTGAACGGATTGAAGTTGCGAACCCAGGTCGTCGCCGGTTCGATATTTACCGTCAGGATCGTCTGCGCCAGGGCAGAGCCCGAAAGCAGCGTCAGCGCAGCGGCGGCAAGAAGATATTTTTTCATGTCTTATTCCCCTTTTTTATACGATGAGAGATGCGCCGGTCAGGAGACCAGCGCGCTTGCAAACATGTCTTCGACTTCAGCATGGGCGGCGCGGACGTCGACCTTGAGATTGCCGAGGCGGCCCTTGCCGGCGGCGATCCGTTGCAGCGCGGCGTCCGTCAGCGGCCGGGCGGCCTTGGCGGCGGCCTCGCTTTCGGCAATGTCGCCATGGCTGTGGAGGGCGATGTCGAAGCCGGCGTCGAGCACCTGCCTGACGCGTTCCGGCAGGGTGCCGGCGAGCGACTCCATGAAGATGCAGTCGGAAATCAGCACGCCGTCATAGCCGATGTCGTTGCGGATGACGTCGTGCATGACAGGTGAGACGGAGGCCGGCAGCTCCGCGTCATAGGCCGAGTAGACGACATGGGCGACCATCGCCCAGGGCGTATCCTTCAGCGCGACGAAGGGCTTGAAATCGGTCGCAGTGAGCGTCGCGCGGGAGGCGTCGACCACCGGGCGCTCCTTGTGGGAGTCAAGCGTCGCACGGCCATGGCCGGGAATGTGCTTGATCACAGGCATGTTGCCGGTCTCGAGCAGGCCATTGACCACCTCGCGGCCGAGGGCGGCGATGACATCGGGATCCGGGCCGAAAGAGCGGGCGCCGATGACCGCGCTCGTCGTCTCGAAGACGAGATCGAGAACGGGCGAGCAGCCGCTGGAAAGACCGAGTTCCGTCATCATCGCGCCCATGGCCTGGGAGGAAAGGCGCAGTGCTTTTTTGCCGAGATCGAAATCGCGGCGGGCAAGTTCGGCAAACTGGCCGAAGCTGCGGAAAAGCGGCCAAGGCCCGGCATCGAGATGCTGGACGCGGCCGCCTTCCTGGTCGGTGAAGACAGGCGCATCGTCGCGGCCGACGGCTTGCCGAAAGCGTTCGATC
The DNA here is from genome assembly GCF_017357385.1 of Rhizobium sp. NZLR1. NCBI lineage: Bacteria > Pseudomonadati > Pseudomonadota > Alphaproteobacteria > Hyphomicrobiales > Rhizobiaceae > Rhizobium > Rhizobium sp. NZLR1. The sequence goes on from NZ_CP071634.1 coordinate 268,162, forward strand.
AGGCGCCTGGTCTGTTCCGGCTCGCGCTGGTTGCGCCGGCCGACGAAGAGGCCGAGCGGATTGGTCTCGCGGAAGAGGGCGAATTCATCATCCGAAATCGCGGGATTCGGAAGGCCGACGAAAAGGGCGAGCGGGGTCGAGGACAATTCTGTAACTCCGGGATCAGATGGTCATTTCGGCATGCTTCTCAGCATGCCTTCGTAAATGCCCTTGTCGGGGGCGGGGATGACGATGGCGCCGGCGGTCCCGGCGTAGAAATCGACCGGGCCGGCATCGCCGATGAAGGCATAGGCGTGACCGAGCGTCTTCATCGCCTGAAGGCAGGCGGAAAAAAGGGCGAGCCCGATGCCCTTGCCGCGCGCTTGGCGGTCGACGCCGGTCGGGCCGAAGAAGCCGCGCGCCGTCGTGTCATAGCAGGCAAAGCCCTTGAGCTTGCCGCCGTCGACGGCGATCAGGCAGGCAACAGGCTGACGCGCGAAGGCGATTGCAACTTCGCTCGCCCAGTTTTCGCTGAAGTTTTCGCGAACCCAGTTGACGACGAGATGCAATTCCGGGGGAAGGGCCGGGCGGATGGAAACGCTGACATCGTCGGCTTTCCGCTTCAGATCGGCAAGCTGTGTGGAGTATAAGCTCACAAGCAGGTCTGGCACCCGTCACTCCTCCTGATATTCCTCTATTACGGAATATATCCCCTTTTAATGACATAGATTTGGCGATCTGGCTGGGCTTGTCAACAGGGATTTTTCAGATGGGTCGCAACGCTGCTCGCCGTTACGCTCCTGCTTTCAAAGCAAGGTAGTTGCCGAACGCAAAAACGGCTCGGGGCGCGAGCCCGAGCCGTTTCGATGGAAGCGTGCGTCGATGTGCGCGCTTATCCCTCGACTCTCCAGAGCGCATGAAAATGCTGCACCGGGCCGTGGCCGGAGCCGACGGTGAGGCTTCCTGATGCCGCGACCGCGCCGGCGAGGTAATCCTTGGCGATGGCGACGGCCTCAGACACCGAGGCGCCCTTGGCAAGCTCTGCCGCCAGCGCGCTCGACAGCGTGCAGCCGGTGCCGTGGGTGTTCTTGGTCGGCTCGCGTCTGGCTTCGAACCAGTGCAGGCCGTCGGCTGTGGCAAGCACGTCGGGGCTGTCGTCGCTGTCGAGATGACCGCCCTTGACCAGCACGGCCGCCGGGCCGAGCGCGCGCAGCTGCTCGGCCTGCGCCGCCATGTGAGACCGGTTTGTCGCCACCGGCTGGTGCAGCAGGGCGGCGGCCTCCGGCAGGTTCGGGGTCAGAAGTGTCGCCAGCGGCAGCAGCCGGCTGGTCAGCACGTCGACCGCTTCGGGTGCCAGCAGGGCGGCGCCGCCCTTGGCGATCATGACGGGGTCGATGACGATGGGGATGCTGCGCCGGTCGGCCAGTGCGGCAACAAGCGCGTTGGCGACGGCATCGGCGATGCCGGCATTGGCGATCATGCCGATCTTGACGGCATCGACGCGCACATCGGCAAAGACGGCGTTGATCTGGTCGGCGACGAATTGCGGCGGCACCAGATGCACCCCGGTGACACCTTGAGTGTTCTGCGCCGTCAGCGCGGTCAGTACCGCCATGCCGTAGACGCCGCGAGCGGAAAAGGCCTTGAGATCGGCCTGGATGCCGGCGCCGCCCGAGGGATCGGAGCCGGCGATAGAGAGGACGTTGCGGATCATGCGCGGGCCTTTCGGATTTCTCCGGCGATGCGGCGAGCGGCGGCTTCAGGGTCCGGCGTGCCGCAGATGGCGGAGACGACGGCAAGCCCCTTGGCGCCCGCGTCAAAGACTTCGGCCACATGCTCTGCCTTCAGGCCGCCGATCGCAACCGACGGCACCGGCGAAGCCGCCACCAGCCTTGCCAGGCCCTCAAAGCCGATCGGCTGCTTGTGGTCGGCCTTGGTCGGCGTCGCAAACACCGGGCCGACGCCGGTATAATCGACGAGGCTGGGATCGACGGCAGCGGCGAGCGCCTCGGTCTCGACCGACAGGCCGAGGATCATTCCGGGGCCGATCATCTTGCGCGCTCTCGCCGCATCCATGTCTTCCTGGCCGATATGCAGGCCGTCGGCGCCGATGGCGATAGCCGCCTCGACATCGTCGTTGACGATGAGCAGGGCGCCGGTGCCATCAAGCGCCTGTTTCAACGCGCGTCCGGTCTCGATCATCCCGGTCGTGCCGGCATGTTTGTCGCGCAGTTGCACCATTGTCGCACCGCCGGCAACGGCAAGGCGGGCGGTCTCGACCATGCCGATCCCGGCGCAGAGATCGGGGTCGAGGACGAGATAGAGCGAAAGATCGAAGGTCTTCATGCGGCCCATATCCTGGCCCTGGCATCGAGCGTTTCGGCGTCAAGCGCGTTCAGCGCATCGAGGAAGCGCCAGGCGAAGGAGCCGGGACCGGCCGCACCGAGTGCTGCCTCTTCGCCGGCGATGGCGAAGGTTGCAAGGGCTGCGACCGTCGCCCCGAACATATCCTCGGGCACTGTGGCGGCAAAGGCGCCGACGAGGCAGGTGAGCGAGCAGCCGAGGGCGGTGACCTGCGGCATCAAGGCCGATCCGCCTGTGATCCGCACCGCCCGCTCCCCATCGGTGACGAAATCGACTGCACCGGTGACGGCGACGACCGCCTGCTGGCGCTCGGCGAGCCATCGCGCCGAACCTTCCGCCTGTTCAACCGGATCGCGGCTGTCGACGCCCTGGCCGCGGCTCTCGCCGCCGGCGAGCGCGATGATCTCGGAGGCATTGCCACGGATGATCGTGGGCTTGAGCGCCAGCAGACCGGCGACCGCATCGCGGCGGAAAGCCGTGGCATAATGGGCGACCGGATCGAGCACCCAGGGTTTGCCGGCTGAGGTCGCTGCCTTCGCCGCCGCCTGCATGCCGTCGATCCATTGCGGCGACAGCGTGCCGATGTTGACCGTCAGCGCATTGGCGATGTCGGCGAATTCGCCGGCTTCCTCTGCGGCATGCACCATGGCGGGCGAGGCGCCGGCGGCCAGCAGAACATTTGCGGCAATGTTCATGGCGACGTAATTGGTGATGCACTGAACGAGCGGCGGCTTTTCGCGCATCGCCTTCAGCATGGCTCCTGGTGTGGTCCTGGTCTGCATGTGGCCCCTTTCAGGCGGGGGCGGGCACGGGGTCATTCGTACGGCAGTGCCGCGACCCCGAGCGACTCCCTCCGCCGGCATTATCCGGTTCAGGTTCGAAGGGTGCTTCTCAGCCCGTCTGTCGACGGGCGCCCCTGTCTCTCATCGCGCTCTTTTTCGCAGAGAATGAGGCGGATGTCATCTCGAAAATGACAGTCCTATTTGTGTGGCATTTACAGCAGGGGCAACGAATAGAACGGCCAACATTCGTGGATCACCCCAGATCGTGTCCGCAGAGAATCTTATAATAGCGTCTAACTCAAATCATGAAGATCCGTCGCAATCGCCAACCCGATCGAGAACTCCGAAAAGCGCACCGTCAACCCGCTGCGCTCCGGCGTGCAGGCCATCGGCCCGACCTCGTAACCGTCGGCGGCCGGGAAGGGCGCTAGCCGCAGCAGCGGCCAGCGGCTCCCGTCGCAAGAGGTCTGGATGCGCAGGGCGCCGTTGGCGAGGGTGACGCGGATGTGGAAATCTTCGAGTCCCTTGAAGGGTTGTGACACCGACCAGTCGGACCTGCCGTCGGTGACGACGGTGCTGAGGAAAGCTTCGCCGTCGGTGAATTCCACGCCTGTTTTTACCCAGCGTTTCCCGTCGAGGCGCACCATCAGGCCAGCCTGGTCGTAGAGGGTGCGGAATTCGCCCTGGATGCGGATCTGGGCGGTGAAGCTCTCTGCCGTGGGAAAGGCGAGGAAATGGCCGCTGTCGCGGGTGAAGCCGTAATGGGTTTCCCGCCAGAAATCGGTTTTTTCATCGGTCGTCAGGGTGAGGGCGGTGTCGTCGGCGTGCCAGCTGGCCGGTTCGTTCAGCCATTTTCCGCCCTTGAAATTGATGTTCATTCTTTTCTCCCGTTCCGCTGAAGCCTGACCATCCGTGTGCTTGGCATAATGCGCAGCCTTCGTGCAGGGCGCAGCCGAAGATTGTGTTTTCTCGCGTTCTGGTATCCCGGCAGAGGCATAATCGGTCACCCACGCTTGACAGGATCAATCCAGCTCTTATTCTGTTACAAAAAGATTGATTACATAATTGTGGAACTTGACCGGGAGCCCTCACATGAAAACACTTGTCGCATTTCTCCTTGGCACCGCGCTTGTCGCCCTGCCCTCGACCCTGCTTGCCCAGGAAAAGGGCGGCGTCATCAATGTCGCGACGATCGGCGAGCCGCCGACGCTTGATCCGATGTCGTCGACGGCCGATCTCGTCGGCATTGTCACCCAGCATATTTTCGAAACGCTCTACACTTTCGACAAGAGCTGGAACGTCACGCCGCTGCTGGCCGAAAGCCTGCCTGAGATCAGCGCCGATGGCAAAACTTATACGATCAAGCTCAGGACCGGCATCAAGTTCCACGACAATAGCGACATGACCTCGGACGATGTGGTCGCCTCGCTGACCCGCTGGATGAAGATCGCCTCGCGCGGCAAGCAGGTGTCGGGCTTCATCGACAAGATCACTGCTGTCGATCCTTCGACCGTCACAATCACGCTGAAGCAGCCCTATGCGCCGCTGACTTCGCTGCTTGCCTTCAATAATTCGGCGGCGATCATCATTCCCTCGGAAAAACAGGACGAGCCGATGAAGGAGTTCATCGGCACCGGTCCCTATATGCTGAAGGAGCGCAAGGCCGACCAGTATATCCAGCTCGTCCGCTTCGATGGCTACAAGTCCCGTGACGGCGACAGCAATGGCTATGGCGGCGCCCGCCATCAATATCTCGATGAAATCCGCTTCGTGCCGGTGCCCGATCCGAACACCCGTGTCGAAGCCGCCGTCTCCGGCCAGTATGATTATGTCGATTCGATCGCCGTCGAATCCTACGACAAGGTGAAGGCGTCGACTGCCTCGCAGCCGGTCATGTTGAAGCCCTTCGGCTATCCGGTCTTCGTCTTCAACACGAAGGAAGGTGTTGCTGGGAATGTCGAGGTCCGCAAGGCGATCCGCCAGGCGCTCAGCATGGAAGACATGCTCGCCGCCGCTTTCGGCAGCAAGGATTTCTATGCGCTCGACGGCGCCATCTATCCGAAGTCCTTTTCCTGGTCGACCGATGCCGGCGTCGAAGGCGCCTATAATCTCGCGGATCCGGAAGGGGCGGCCGCTGCTGCCAAGAAGGCCGGTTATAATGGCGAGCCGATCCGCATCCTGACCAGCCGGCAGTACGAATTCCACTATAAGATGGCGCAGGTCGCCGCAGAATATCTGAAGCTTGCCGGCTTCACCGTCGATATGCAGGTGGTGGACTGGGCGACGCTGACCCAGCGCCGCACCGATCCGAAGCTCTGGGATGTCTACATCACCCACAGCCCGTTCCTGCCGGAGCCGGCCCTGATCGGCTCGCTTTCGACCAGCTCGCCCGGCTGGTGGGATACGCCGGCCCGCAAGGCCGCCGTCGATGCCTTCACCGCCGAGGTCGACCCGAAGAAGCGCGTCGCGCTCTGGGCCGATGTCCAGAAGGCTATCTATACAGATGCGCCCTTTATGAAGATCGGCGATTTCAACGCCGTCTCGGCGAAATCGGTCAAGCTCGAAGGTGTCGATCCGGCCCCATGGCCGTATTTCTGGAACGCTTCGATCAAGAAGTAAACATCGCCGTCGGCGCCGGCCCTTCGTGGCCGGTGCCGGTCTTCTTTTCTGCCGCATCTGCAAGGGCTTGAAGGCCAGCATTCATGATCCGCTACATCCTCCAGCGCCTGTTCGGCATGATCGTCGTGATGTTTCTCGTCGTCACGATCGTCTTCGTCATCGTGCGCGTGACGCCGGGGGACCCGGCTGCCGTCATGCTCGGGCCAGATGCGACGCCGCAGGATGTTGCCGATCTTCGGGCCCGCCTCGGCCTCGATCAGTCGCTCGGCCTGCAGTACGTCTATTATATCGGTCAGCTGCTGAGGGGCGATCTCGGCCAGTCGATCTTCCTCAACATGCCGGTCACCTCGGCTCTGCTCGACCGCGCCGAGCCGACCTTCTTCCTGACGCTGTTTTCGCTGGCCATTGCCGGCGTCATCGCGCTGCCGATCGGCATCTATGCGGCCTATCGGCGCGGCTCCTTCGTCGACCAGGCGGCAACGACGCTGGCGATGTTTGCCGCCAGCATCCCAAGCTTCTGGCTCGGCCTCATCCTGATGCAGTTCTTCGCCGTTCGGCTCAACCTTTTCCCGGTCTCGGGTTATGGCGGCCCCGGCTCGACCTTCCTTGAGCGGATGTATCATCTGACCCTGCCGGCCTTCGCGCTCGGCATCGTCTCCTCGGCGCTGATCCTGCGTTTCACCCGCGCGTCGATGCTCGATGTGCTCGGCGATGATTATATCCGCACGGCGCGCGCCAAGGGGCTGGTCGAGCGCAAGGTCATCCTCAAGCACGCGCTGAAGAATGCGCTGATCCCGATCCTGACGGTGCTCGGCCTGACGGCGGCGGTGCTGATTTCGGGCGCCGTCGTCACCGAGACCGTCTTCGGCCTGCCGGGTGTCGGCAATCTCGTCGTCTCGGCGGTGCTGCGCCGCGATTACCCCGTCATCCAGGGGGCGCTGCTCGTCATCGCCGCCCTCTACGTGCTGATCAATTTTGCAATCGACATGCTCTATCTGCTGGTCGATCCGAGGGTGCGCTACTGATGGCCGATATCGCGATCAAGCCCGCCGAGAGCGAAGGCAGCAAATTCGTCCGCCGCCTGCTGAAGCGCAAGACGGTGGCTTTCGGCCTGCTGATCCTGACGATCTTCGTGCTGCTGGCTGTCTTCGCCCCTGTCGTCGCGCCCTATTCGCCGTCCAAACTTTCCATCGTCAACCGGCTGAAACCGCCGAGCGGCACCTTTTTCTTCGGCACCGACGAGTTCGGCCGCGACGTCTTCTCGCGCACGATCTTTGCCGGCCGCCTGTCGCTGCTCGTCGGGGTGGCGGTCGTCAGCCTGTCAGCCGTGATCGGCGTGACACTCGGCCTGCTTGCCGGTTTTTTCCAGAAGCTCGATACGCCGATCGCCCGGCTGATCGACGCGATGATGGCCTTTCCCGATATTCTGCTGGCGATCGCGCTTGTCGCCGCCCTCGGTCCCTCCTTGACCACGGTTATCATCGCGCTGTCGATCGTTTATGCGCCCCGCCTTGCCCGCATCGTCCGTGCGTCGACGCTGGTCATTCGCGAGCTGCCCTATGTCGAGGCGGCAAGGGCGCTCGGCATTTCGACCTTCCACATCATGACCCGGCATGTGCTGCGCAATCTGCTCTCGCCGATCCTGGTGCAGGCCACCTTCCTCTTTGCCAGCGCCATGCTCGCCGAAGCCGGGCTCTCCTTCCTCGGCCTCGGTGTCAGCCCCGAAATCCCGACCTGGGGAACGATGATCGCCGCCGGCCGCCAATATATCGGCCAGGCCGACTGGATGACGCTGTTTCCGGGTGTCGCCATCATCCTCTCGGTACTGTCGCTGCAGATGGTCGGCGACGGCCTCAGGGACATGCTCGATCCAAGACTTCGCAAGGACCTTTAATCCGCCGACCAGACGTCGGCCCAATCCAAATTTGCATGACAGGAGTTTGCGTGAATCAGTTTCCCACCGCCGCCGGCAAGGTCGAGAACTCGCCTTACCAACGGTTAGCCGCCCTCGGCATCAAGCTTCCGCCGCCGCCGCCGCCGATCGCCAATTTCGTGACGCATGTGGTGGAGGGCAATATGCTCTACCTCTCCGGCCAGGGGCCGCGCGAGGCCGATGGCTTCCTGCATGCCGGCAAGGTCGGCGCCGGCGTCAGTGTCGAGGAGGCCTATCGGCATGCACGGCTGACCGGCATCAATCTGCTCGCTGTCATGCATGATGCGCTCGGCGATCTCTCCCGCGTCAAGCGGGTGGTCAAGCTGCTCGGCATGGTCAATGCCGTGCCTGAGTTCGAGGATCATCCGAGCGTCATCAACGGCTGCTCGGATCTGCTGATCGCGGTCTTCGGCGCGGCCGGCGAACATGCCCGCTCAGCCGTCGGCTTCGGCTCGCTGCCGGGCAACATCACCGTCGAGATCGAGGCGATCGTTGCCTTGAATGGCTGACGAGAGCTTTCATATTTGGAGAAGGGTCCACCCAGGGCCCGTTCCTCGACCCAGACTTCTGGAGACCTTCATGCCCAATGATATCAGACCTTCGCTCGGCCTTCGACCCGTCATCAACGTATCCGGCACGATGACCAGCCTCGGCGCGTCGATCGTCGTGCCGGAGGCGATCGAGGCGATGGCATCGATCCTGCCGCATTTCGTCGAGATCAACGACCTGCAGCGCAAGGCAAGCGCCATTATTGCCCGGCTGACCGGCGGTGAGGCGGGCTTCGTCACCGCCTCCTGCTCGGCCGGCATTTCGCTGGCGGTCGCCGGCGCCATCACCGCCGACAATCTGCTGGCGATCGAAAAGCTGCCGGATGCCGTGCCCGAGAAGAACGAAGTGCTGGTGCAGATGGGCCATGTGGTGAGCTACGGCGCGCCGGTCGACCAGGCAATCCGGCTTGCCGGCGGCAAGGCCGTGCTGATCGGCCAGGCGACCTCGACGCATCGCTTCCACATGGAAAAGGCGATCACCGACAAAACAGCCGCCGCCGTCTATGTCGTCTCCCACCATGTCGTCGATTACGGCCTGTTGAACCTCAAGGAATTCGTCGAGGTCGCCCATGCCAAGGGCGTGCCTGTGATCGTCGATGCCGCCTCGGAATACGATCTCCGGATTTTCCTGGAGCAGGGGGCCGATATCGCCCTCTATTCCGGCCACAAGTTCCTCGGCGGCCCGACCTCCGGCATCGTTGCCGGCCGGAAGGAACTGGTGCGCCATGCCTTCCTGCAGAACATGGGCATCGGCCGCGGCATGAAGGTCGGCAAGGAAAGCATCTTCGGCGTCATGGCAGCGCTGGAAGCCTGGGAAAACCGTGACCATGCCGGCATCCGCGAACGCGAGACCGGTTATCTCAACCTGTGGAAGCGCACACTCGATGGCCGCCCCGGCCTGACCTCGCTGATCGAGCCTGACCCGACCAACAATCCGCTCGAGCGGCTGCGCCTGATCGTCGATCCCGAAGAGGCCCATATCACCGCCTGGGACTTGGCCGATGCGCTGGCGAGGGGCAACCCGCCGATCATCGTGCGCGACCATGAGGTGGAGCACCGTTATTTCTATCTCGACCCGTGCAACCTGCATCCGGGCCAGGACGTCATCGTCGCAAACCGCCTGGCCGAGGAACTCGACAAGGCGCGCGCTTCCAACGAAATCATCGCGACGCCGATCGAAAACCGCAGCCGGCACCGCTTCGATGCCGCGCTGCGCTGGCCGGATTAAGCCGCAAGGGGAGCGATATGGCTGAGGTTCAAGCGCAACCGATCGAGACGAGCGCACCCGTTCTTTCCGTCGACAGGCTAACCACCTCCTTTCTGGTGGATGGCGCCTGGAAGCCGGTGGTGCGCGATGTCTCGTTCACCGTCGCACCCGGCGAGACGGTGGCGATCGTCGGCGAATCCGGCTCGGGCAAGAGCGTCACCTCGCTCTCCATCATGCGGCTGCTGCAGGCGGATACGAGCCGCGTCGACGGCCGCGTGCTGCTCGGCGGCCGCGACCTGCTGGCCTTGCCGGAACATGCCATGCGGCAGGTGCGCGGCAACGAGGTGGCGATGATCTTCCAGGAGCCGATGACATCGCTCAATCCGCTCTTCACCATCGGCGACCAGATCTCCGAGGCGCTGCTTTGCCATTCCGATATGAGCCGAGCCGATGCCAAAGCCGAGACGATTAGGCTGCTGGAAAAAGTCCGCATCCCCTCTGCCGCCTCGCGTTTCGGCGAATATCCGCATCGTTTTTCCGGCGGCATGCGCCAGCGGGTCATGATCGCCATGGCCCTTGCCAGCCGGCCGAAACTGCTGATCGCCGACGAGCCGACGACGGCGCTCGACGTGACGATCCAGGGCCAGATCCTCGATCTCATCAAGATGCTGCAGGAGGAGGAGGGGACCTCGGTTCTGTTCATCACCCATGACATGGGCGTCGTCGCCGAGATCGCCGACCGGACGGTGGTGATGTATCGCGGCGAACAGGTGGAAAGCGGGCTCACCGCCGATATTTTCCACCGCGGCAGACATCCCTATACCAGGGCGCTGCTATCGGCCGTGCCGGTGCTCGGCTCAATGCAGGGCCGCCAGCGGCCTCTGCGTTTCCCCGTGGTCAATACGGCGACGGGGGAATCCGACATTCCGGCCGAAGCCGCCGATACGGTCGCGATGGCGCCGGTCCTTGAGGTGAAGAACCTCACCAAGCGTTTCGACATTCACTCCGGCCTGTTCGGCCGGCTGACCAGCCGCGTGCACGCGGTCGAGAACGTCTCCTTCGATCTCCATGCCGGGGAGACGCTGTCGCTCGTCGGCGAGTCCGGCTGCGGTAAATCGACGACGGGGCGCGCCATCTTGCGGCTCATCGAGCCGCAAGCCGGTTCCGTTCTCGTCGAGGGCAGGGAGGTGCTCGGCCTCGACAGGAGGGAGCTGCGCGAGATGCGAAAATCCGTGCAGATGATCTTCCAGGATCCCTTTGCCAGCCTCAATCCGCGCATGACGGTGGGTGCGGCGATCGCCGAACCCTATCTCGAACACAGGATGGGCAATGCAAAGCAGGCAAGGGACGTGGTCGCCGACCTGTTGGTGAAGGTCGGCCTGTCTGCGGATATGGCGGCGCGGTATCCGCATGAATTTTCCGGCGGCCAGCGCCAGCGCATCTGTATTGCCCGGGCGCTTGCCTTGCAGCCGAAGGTCATCGTTGCCGACGAAAGCGTCTCGGCGCTCGACGTTTCGATCAAGGCGCAGGTGATCAACCTGATGCTGGACCTGCAGCAGAGCCTCAACCTCGCATTCCTGTTCATTTCGCACGACATGGCGGTGGTCGAGCGCGTCAGCCACCGGGTGGCGGTGATGTATCTCGGCGAGATCGTCGAGATCGGCCCACGGGCCGCCGTCTTCGAAAATCCGCAGCATCCCTACACCAGGAAACTCATCGCCGCCGTGCCGGTGCCCGATCCGGACCGCCGCCACGAAAAGCGGATGGTGGCCAATGACGAGATCAAGAGCCCGATGCGCTCGGTCGACTACCAGCCTCCGGCCACCTTCTATCGTGAAGTCGGACCGGGCCATCTGGTGATGGCCGATCGGTAGGTTCGCTTGGCCCAATGGCAGTTGCCTAACGGGCTGGCGGCGCATAAAGCAGATGTAGTGACACCTGCCTGGAAAGCCGCATCAATGGACAAGACAGAGTATTATTCGAAGCTTGGCGGTCTGCCGCCGCAGACCCAATTGCTTTCCGGCAAGGCCGTTTTCACCACGGCTTACGCGGTCATCCCGCGCGGCGTCATGAGCGATATCGTCACGAGCGTCCTTCCGCATTGGACGGGAACGCGGGCATGGGTTCTGTCCCGGCCGCTTTCCGGCTTCTCCGAGACCTTCTCGCAATATGTTATGGAAGTTCAGCCGGGCGGCGGAAGCGACCGGCCGGAGCCGGACAAGCGGGCCGAGGCGGTCCTCTTCGTCGTCGAAGGCGGCATGACGGTGGAGCTTGAAGGCGTCAGCCACGCGCTGCGCGCCGGCTCCTTCGTCTATATCCCGGCCGGTTCGGCCTGGCGCCTGAAAAACGATGGCTCGACCGCGGCGATCTTCCATTGGATCCGCAAGGCCTTTCAGGAGGTCGAGGGGCTGGAGCTGCCGCCGGCCATCGTCACGCATGAGGATGACCATCCGATCCGGGCGATGCCCGACACCGATGGGCGCTGGGGCACGACCCGCTTCATCGATCCAGCCGATGTGCGCTACGACATGCACGTCAATATCGTGACCCTGGAGCCAGGTGCGGTGATCCCCTTCATGGAAACCCATGTCATGGAGCATGGCCTTTATGTGCTTGAGGGAAAGGCGGTCTATCGCCTCAACCAGGATTGGGTCGAGGTCGAGGCCGGCGACTTCATGTGGCTGCGCTCCTTCTGCCCGCAAGCCTGTTACGCCGGCGGCCCCGGCCGGTTCCGCTACCTGCTCTACAAGGACGTCAACCGGCACATGAAACTCTGGTAGAACCTGCGCCGGGCGACATCCATGCGGCCGTGATCACGCCGCCGTTGCTTGTCGCTTGGCAGCCTTCACATGGGTTGTGCTGCGGCGACCGTCGACGCTGACGGGGACGTCGCCGTCAACAGTGGCGCGGCGCACCACCCGGTGCTGGTCGCCATAATCGTTGACAGCATAATGCTGGGTGGCGCGATTATCCCAGATCGCGACATCTCCGGCTCTCCAGCGCCAGCGCACGGTATTTTCCGGCGCGGTGACGTAGGACTGGAAGACCTCGTAGAGTTTGGCGGAATCGGCCTTCGATACGCCGATCAGGCGCTGAACGAAATTCCCAAGCAGCAGCGATCTTTCGCCGGTTTCCGGATGAACACGCACGACCGGATGCTCGGTCTCGTAGATGGTCGAGGTGAAAATCTCCTCGAAATGCTTCTTCTCTGCATCCGTGGCGCGAGGGCGCACGGCGGCATAGTCATAGGCATTGCTGTGAATGGCCCATAAATTATCCGCCAGCAATTTGAGCGGCGCCGGCAGACTTTCGTATGCCGCATGGGTGTTGGACCAGATCGTGTCACCGCCGGCTGCCGGAATGACGACGCCGCGAAGGACAGAAAATTTGGGGTAGGCGTCGACGAAGGTAACGTCGGTGTGCCACTGGTCCGCTCTGCCGCCGCCGCGGCTGGAATCGAGGTTGAGGATGGAAGCGGTGCCGGCGACCGGTCCCTGGGTTGGATGCGGCACGAGGTCGCCCAGGCGGCGTGCGAAGGATTCCTGTTCGGAATCGTCAAGATGTCCCTGGTCGCGGAAGAAGATGACCTTGTGCTTCAGGAGAAGCTGATTGATGGCCGCCACCGTTGCATCCGAAAGTTCTCCGCCGAGGCGGATACCTTTGATTTCGGCTCCGACACGGCCGGTCAGCGGCACGACATCGGTGTCGGGAATGATCTGATTGACGAGAACCGGATTGCTCATGGAAATCTCCTGTTGATATGGGAAGAAGTCGGCAGGTCACATGCGCCCGAAGAAGCGTTCAAAGGGCGTTCGAAAATCTCATCGCTGAAATCGACAGGGTCATCGAACAAAATAATCTATAAAAGATATAGACAATAATTTCTAATTTTGCGTGTTTTCGTAAAAACAACCGACTTCGATCGTTCTTTCTTGCCGATGGTTTCCTCGCCGACGGGGAGACTGGCGGCGCCTGTCGTTTCTTCGTATCGTCCGCAGGCTGCGCCGGATGTCCCGGCAATTTCAGAGGCCGTAAATCGGCGCCCGGAGAGGAACTTTCGATGACAACAGTCAAACTCCTGTCGGACCAAGAGGCCGCAGCCATTCCGGCCGTGCAAGCCGTGTTCGACGACATCCGAGCGACACGCAAGACCGACTTCATCAACAACTTCTGGCGTGCCCTTGCAATCGATCCCGCAAACCTCAAACGCGTACGGGAAACGCTCAAATCGGTCATGACGGTCGAGGGCGCGATCGATCCGTTGACGCGCGAGATGATCTACATAGCGGTGTCAACAGCCAATGCTTGCCAGTACTGCGTTCAATCCCATACCGCTGCCGCCCGTGCGCGGGGAATGACCGATGCCCAACACGGCGAACTCCTGACGATCATCGGACTTGCCGGCCAGACAAACCATCTCGCTCTCGCCATGCAGGTTCCGCCCGATCCGGAATTTGAGGTGCGATAGAAACAAGGGACTTGGCGCTGGCATCACATGCGCAGCTGCCGCCATCTGCAATCTCCACCTCCAGATACGGGAGTGATATAATGCAACGTTAAATTGGCCGTTGGCTCTGGGAACCAGACACCCGCCTTCTGCTAAATACCCTCCAAGGATCCTTTCCTCGGCGCCTTGCGGGCCGCGAGGGATGCTGCAGGCATCTCAAAGAGATCGTTCTTCGTCCTGATGAAACGTCCGGATATGAACGCCGCCTTGCTCGATTTCGGGGGCGGCTTCAAGATCGGACCTTCACTTCTGCGAAGGCGCGTCTCATTATTGCAGACCCGGCAATAAAATAGAAACTATTCACGCAATTGTGGGTGTGAGGATCTGACGGCAATATCCATCCGTCAGACGAACACAGCGTCGCCTGAAGTTTTCAATGATGAAATCGCAAGACGCGAGATGGCTCAGAACCTTTCTTCCATGAACACGCAGGGGCGTACTACTCTCCGCAGGCGCCGCCGCAGCGGCCATGGCAATTTCACCCTCTCTCAGCTTCGCAGCCAATGCTGCTCCCGCCACCAACCCAATCGAAGGAACCAAGACAATGGCATATATAACCACCAACGACGGCGTTGAGATCTTTTACAAGGACTGGGGTCCGAAGGATGCGCAGCCGATCGTCTTCCATCACGGCTGGCCGCTGTCATCGGACGACTGGGACGCCCAGATGCTTTTCTTCCTTTCGAAGGGATACCGCGTCGTCGCCCATGACCGCCGCGGTCACGGTCGCTCCGCCCAGGTTGCCGACGGACACGATATGGACCATTACGCCGCCGATGCCTTCGCCGTCGCAGAAGCGCTCGACCTGAAGAATGCCGTGCATATCGGCCACTCGACGGGCGGCGGCGAGGTTGCCCGCTATGTCGCCAAGCACGGCCAGCCCGCCGGCCGCGTCGCCAAGGCGGTTCTCGTCTCGGCTGTGCCGCCGCTGATGCTGAAGACCGAGAACAACCCGGAAGGCCTGCCGATCGAAGTCTTCGATGGTTTCCGTTCGGCGCTCGCGACGAACCGCGCCCAGTTCTTCCGCGACGTTCCGGCCGGTCCGTTCTACGGCTTCAATCGTGATAGCGCGACAGTTCAGGAAGGTGTGATCCAGAACTGGTGGCGGCAGGGAATGATGGGCGGAGCCAAGGCCCACTACGACGGCATCAAGGCCTTCTCCGAAACGGACCAAACGGAAGACCTGAAGGCGATCACGGTTCCGACGCTCGTACTGCACGGCGAAGATGACCAGATCGTTCCGATCGCGGATTCGGCCCTGAAGTCGGCAAAGCTGTTGAAGAATGGTTCACTCAAGACCTATCCCGGCTTCTCGCACGGCATGCTGACCGTCAATGCCGATGTCCTGAACGCCGATCTTCTGGCCTTCGTGCAGTCCTAAACAAGACCCGGAGCCGCGATGTGAAAGCAATCGCGGCTCCGATCTTTTATTGAACACAGCACGAAATTCGGAACGGGACCATGATGCTGTTGACCCCAGAGCTTGTTGCCCTGACGTTGCGAGACGTCCTGGACGATGGCCCAGAACCGGGCTGGACACCACTCTCCGAGGCGGAACTTGACTGTCTCGTCGACAGGATTGAACGAGAGGCAGGTGGCGAACCGATTTGGGTCTTCGCTTACGGGTCCCTTATCTGGAACCCTGAGTTCGAGCCGGCAGCCCGAATGCCAGCATTCGCATATGGATGGCATCGATCGTTTTCGCTGAGGATCGAACGTTGGCGGGCAACCAGCGAACAACCAGGTCTGATGATGGTTCTCGAACGCGGCGGGCGTTGTGATGGTGTGGTACTCCGTTTATCCGAAGAGCGTCGCCGCCAGGATCTCGGTGCGCTCGTGGCGCGCGAAATCAAGTACCACGAAGTCGCCGCCATGGTCCGGTGGGTTCGCGTGCAGACGCCTGAAGGCATGAAGAACGCCCTGACCTTCTGGGCAAGTACCAGACGATCCGGCCTCACCAAGCCATTGCCGAGGCAGACCACCGCGGAGCTAATCGCAAACGCCTGCGGGCAGGGCGGATCGTGCGCGCAATATCTGCACAACACGATCGTTGATCTTGAGGCCGAGGGGATCCGAGACCGAAATCTCTGGCATCTGCAGGCGCTCGTGGCCGAGCAGATCAAGGCAAAGCAAGCAGCCTGATCGTCGTCCTAACTGAACGTCAATCCAGCATGACCATGTGCGCCGGGACTTGCTCTTCGAAGAACTTCGAGAAGGATGCGATCCGGGGCGGCAGGGCCTGATATGGCGGGTAGTAGAGCGTCAACCACAGGTCGGGCGGAGCCCATCCCTTGAAGACATGGACAAGACGACCGCTGCGGATGTGGTCGGCAATATTGAACCCCGGTAGCATGGCAACGCCCACACCGTCGGCGGCCATGTCCGCCAGAACCTCGCCACTGTTGGCGCTGAAGGCCCGACCTGCCGAAATCGTCATGCTGGATCCACCATCCGATAGCACCCAGTTCTCGCGCCGGCTCTCACCGCTATAGGCGAGACAGTCGTCAGGTGTCAGTTCGTTCGGGTGCTGCATTTCGGCGAACCGACTCCCGGGCGCCGCGATGAGTATCCGAGGAACGGCACGGATCTTGCGCCAGATCGTGAACTTGTCCGATGGTTGGGATGAGATGCGGATCGCCAGGTCGTAGTCGTCATCGACAATGTTCACCAATCCATCGGACAGCGAGATCTCGAAGCTCATCTTTGGATATCGTTCCTTGAATCCTGAAAGGATCGGCGGCAGCACTGCCTTTCCGAACCATGTCGGCGCGCTGATCCGGAGCCGCCCTTCGTCAGCCTTGTGAGTGTTCATCACCTCGCGCCGTGCGTCTTCGAGCGTCTTCACCGCAGGCTGGATCTGCGCGGCAAAGATCGCGCCATCGGTCGTGAGGGAAACCTGCCTCGTAGTGCGCACAAAGAGCTGAACGCCGAGTTCTGCCTCGAGCGCGGCGATGGCACGCGTGACGGCTGCGGGTGTCATGTCCAGTTCGCGGGCTACCTGGGCGAAATTCCGCTTCTCGGCGGCGAGGAGGAAGGTTCGGAGAGCTTTGTAATCGTTCATATCATTGTTTCAAAAATTGCAATTCAATCACAAGGAATATTGCAATTCTCGGCGGCGATCAACCGGCCTACATTCATATCAACACACGAACATCAACGCCCATTGAAAGGCATCGACATGATCAAGGATATCAAGGGACTGCATCACGTGACCTCGATGGCATCGGATGCGCGGCAGAACAACCGCTTCTTCACCGACACGTTGGGCCTGCGCCGCGTCAAGCAGACAGTCAACTTTGACGACCCAAGCGTCTATCATCTGTATTACGGCGACGAGAACGGCTCAGCCGGGACGGTCATGACCTACTTCCCGTTCCAGAACATGATGCTGGGGCGTCCAGGCGTGGGCGAGGTCGGTGAAACGCAGTTCTCCGTGCCGAAGGGTTCGCTGAAGTTCTGGCAGGATCGCTTCACCGCTCAAGGTGTCGACGGGCTGGAAACGGACACCGTCTTTGGTGCCAACCGTCTTCGTTTCATGGGACCGGATGGCGACAGCCTTGCGCTTATCGAGTCCGCCGACGATACCCGCGCCCCATGGCTGGGCGACGGTATCCCTAGCGATGCTGCCATCCGCGGTTTCGCCGGCGCTCGCTTCAGCCTGCACGATATCGCAGCGACTGAAGAACTGCTCGGCTTCATGGGCTACCAACGCGCCGAAAAGGAGGGCGATGTGACTCGCTTCATCATTCCAAACGGAAACGGAGCGGACACGATCGATCTTGCAGCACTGCCGAAGACGCCTTTTGCCCGTCAGGGTGCGGGTTCGGTCCACCATATCGCGTTTGCGGTCGACAACCGCGAGAAGCAGCTTGAGGTGCGCAAGGCGCTGATGGATACCGGATATCAGGTCACGCCCGTCATCGACCGCGACTATTTCTGGGCGATCTACTTCCGCACGCCGGGTGGCGTTCTGTTCGAGGTTGCCACGAACGAGCCGGGCTTCAACCGAGACGAGGACACCGCGCATCTCGGCGAAGCACTCAAGCTCCCGAGCCGATACGAGGAATTCCGGGATGAGATCCAGGCCAACCTCGTGCCGCTGGCGGCCTGATGCCCAGCATTGATCGTCATGTGACGAAGAACTTGAAGCGTCGCGGATCCCTGAATCGCGGCGCTTCAGTGCGTCCTGCGCGAACGCCCGCAGCGATGAGCTATGTGGGCGTTGAGGGCGAGGGCGATATGCGCGACGAGAGAGCGGTCCGCGCCATCCTGACCGATCAGGGGCAGGAGGGCAGCGCCGATATCCCGCACCGTAGGATCATCCATGCCGCGACAGACAGCCAGATCATTCAGCCCTCACCTGTCTGATCCGCGAGTTCGGTCAGATGCTTCCGCGGGAGATGTATGACGAATGCTTCGAACTTTCCGCGGACGGCGATTGCCGCGCCCTGCGCAGACTTATGAGACAGACGGATCCTTTGGGATAAGATCTTCGGAGGAGAGGGCGGTCTGTTCTGCCATATGTCGGAATGCTCGACTCGATCAGATGGAGCACGATGAGAAACGCGTCGTCGGCCGGATATGACCACGGCAGGATCCCGCTCGGTGTAACCTCTGGCGACATAGGCCATTGTCATCTCGGCTTCCCGAAGAGGCCTCGTCACGAGAGTGCGTGCACTGCCCGCCTGGACCCATTCGCCCATATTGTTGGCGACCGCCGATGCTCCCTCACAATGAACTCTTATGAAGAGGGCGTGGAGGTCGAACAGACTTCCCGAGCCGCTGGTTTGCAAATTTCCGCTCAATCCACCGTTGTGGCGCGTCGGGTCATATTAGGATAGTTTCTCGCGCGAAGTTCGCCGCAGGTCTTGTCGAATAGTCAGATCCATGGAACGAAAGACAGGCAAATCTGGCCGCGCGCGCTGGAGCGGCCCAGGCGTTTCGGCGCCAGATTCCAGGCGTGGTTCCGACTCCCCTGATCGGGCGAGCGGCGGGCGCTTCCCCACTACGGAACGGCGGAAGCTGAGGCTTGATGTCCATTGTTGCGAAATGTGTAATTCATTCGCAAGTAATATTGCAATTCCGTGTCGAGAGCCGACGCAATAGATTTCTATTCAGCAGCCAAGACAACGAGTGAGCGGCTCTCAAAGGGAACCCGCAACACTCCAAGGATTGCAGAACGAGCGTCGTGCCGCGGCATCCGATGCTGCTGCCCATTCTGACACCGCACAGGCGGTCCAAACAACCGAAGAGGAATTGACTATGTCCAAGCTCGAAGTCCTGACCCCGGCAAACAGCCAGCTCATCTTCATCGACCAGCAGCCGCAGATGGCGTTCGGTGTGCAGTCGATTGATCGCCAGACACTGAAGAACAATGTCGTCGGCCTTGCCAAGGCCGCCAAGATCTTCAACGTCCCCACCACGATCACCACGGTCGAAACCGAATCCTTCTCGGGCAATACTTTTCCGGAACTGCTCGCCGTCTACCCGGAGAACGATATTCTCGAGCGGACCTCTATGAACTCCTGGGACGACCAGAACGTCCGTGACGCGCTGGCGAAGAATGCCGCCAACGCACGCAAGAAGATCGTCGTCTCGGGGCTCTGGACGGAAGTCTGCAACACGACCTTCGCACTCTCCGCCCTCCACGACGTTCCGGAATACGAGATCTACATGGTCGCCGACGCTTCGGGCGGGACTTCGTCCGACGCACACAAATACGCGATGGATCGCATGGTGCAGGCAGGCGTGATCCCGGTCACCTGGCAGCAGGTTCTGCTCGAGTGGCAGCGCGACTGGGCCCGCAAGGAGACCTACGACGCGGTCACCACGCTTGTGAAGGAACACTCCGGCGCCTATGGCATGGGCATCGACTATGCCTACACCCACGTCCACAAGGCCGCCGAACGCGTCGCCCACGGCAAGCGCATCGGCCCGAACCCCGCCAAGTAAGGCCTGCTCGGCCCGCTCCGATAACCCCGTCGGGGCGGTCTTTCCGTCATTCTGGAGGACATCCCATGAAAATCTATCTCCTGTCGCTCGGTGCAGGCCTGCTTGTCGGCATCGTCTACAGCCTGCTCAACGTCCGCTCACCCGCACCGCCGGTCATCGCTCTAGTCGGCCTTCTCGGAATTCTTGTCGGCGAACAGATCATACCGCTCGCAAAGACCTTGTGGAGCAAGGAGCCGGTAGCCGTCTCATGGCTTCATCAGATCAAGCCGCACATGTTCGGTCACCTACCCAAGGGCGGCGATCGTATCGACGTTGCTCATCGCGCAGACGGCCAAGTAGAGGAGCGGAGCTGATGACGACGCGGCGAACCTTCCTTGGAGGAGCATCAAGCCTGGCGTTTTCGAACCTCTTCTCACCGGCGAAAGCCGCCGATCTCAACCAGACCCGAGTAGACACCATGCATCCCGACCTGATCCTTCACAACGGCCGCATCACCACACTTGACCGGACCAATCCGAACGCGACGGCGATCGCCATCAAGGACGGGCTGTTCTTGGAGGTCGGATCCGACAGCGAGATCATGGTGTTGGCTGGCCCCGACACCAGGATCGTCGACCTCAAGGGCAAGCGCGTCCTGCCGGGCCTGATTGACAACCATACCCACGTTATTCGCGGTGGCCTGAACTACAACATGGAACTGCGCTGGGACGGCGTGCGCTCGCTCGCAGATGCCATGGACATGCTGAAGCGCCAGGTGGCGATCACGCCCGCGCCGCAATGGGTGCGCGTTGTCGGCGGGTTCACCGAACATCAGTTCGCCGAAAAGCGTCTGCCGACGATCGAGGAGATCAATGCGATCGCTCCCGATACCCCGGTCTTCCTGTTGCATCTATACGATCGGGCACTCCTGAATGGCGCGGCCCTGCGCGCCGTCGGCTACACCCGCGATACGCCGAACCCGCCGGGTGGTGAAATCACCCGTGATGCCAATGGCAATCCGACTGGCATGCTGCTGGCCAAGCCGAATGCAGGCATTCTCTACTCGACGCTCGCCAAGGGGCCGAAGCTTCCTCTGGACTATCAGGTAAACTCGACCCGCCACTTTATGCGCGAACTGAACCGCCTTGGCGTGACCGGAGTGATCGACGCGGGCGGCGGCTTCCAGAACTATCCGGACGATTACGAGGTCATCCAGAAGCTGTCGGACGAGAACCAGATGACGGTTCGTCTGGCCTACAATCTCTTCACGCAGAAACCGAAGGAAGAAAAGCAGGATTTTCTGAACTGGACGCAGTCGGTCAAATACAAGCAGGGCAACGACTATTTCCGTCACAACGGTGCCGGCGAAATGCTTGTCTTCTCCGCCGCCGATTTCGAGGATTTTCGACAGCCACGTCCTGAAATGGCTCCGGAGATGGAAGGCGAGCTGGAAGTGGTGGTCCGGGTTCTTGCCGAAAACCGTTGGCCGTGGCGCATGCACGCCACCTATGACGAGACCATCTCCCGCTCGCTCGACGTGTTCGAGAAGGTCAACAGGGACATCCCGCTCAAAGGCCTCAACTGGTTCTTCGATCACGCGGAGACCATATCGGAACGGTCGATCGACCGCATTGCGGCACTTGGCGGCGGCATCGCCACTCAGCATCGCATGGCCTATCAGGGCGAATATTTCGTCGAGCGCTACGGCCATGGCGTGGCGGAAGCCACGCCGCCGATCAAGCGCATGCTCGACAAGGGCGTGAATGTCTCGGCAGGTACGGATGCCACCCGTGTCGCCTCCTACAATCCGTGGGTCTCGCTCTCGTGGATGGTGACCGGCAAGACAGTTGGCGGAATGCAACTCTACCCGCGTGCCAACTGCCTTGATCGCGAGACGGCGCTTCGCATGTGGACCGAAATGGTCACCTGGTTCTCGAACGAAGAGGGCAAGAAGGGCCGTATCGAAAAGGGCCAGTTCGCTGATCTGGTCGTGCCGGACAAGGACTTCTTCTCCTGCGCCGAGGACGAAATCTCGTTCCTCGTTTCGGAGCTGACCATGGTCGGTGGCAAGATCGTCTACGGCGCGGGCGACTTCAAGACGCTCGACGAGAACGACATCCCGCCCGCGATGCCCGACTGGTCTCCTGTCCGCAAATTCGGCGGCTATGCCGCCTGGGGCGAGCCGGAAGGTGCCGGTGCCCGTTCGTTACGCCGCACGGCAATCTCCACATGCGGATGTGCCAGCGATTGCGGCGTGCATGGGCATGATCATGCCGGTGCTTGGACGTCCAAACTTCCGATCGCCGACCTCAAGGGATTCTTCGGCGCTCTCGGCTGCTCCTGCTGGGCAGTCTGATCTCGGCTTCACGCTTGGGCGGCCACGCCGCCGCCCGAGCAATCCATTTCATAATTTCAAAAATCGCAATTGAATCGAAACGATTGCTGCAATTGTTGGCAGGGCGGTAACCAGCCAATATCGCTCCATCAAACGCAGCCGCTCGTTCAGACCGGCGAACCTGCAGGGAGCAGATATGACCAACCAATCACATATGTCGAATCCAGTTCGGAGCAGTCTGGCCCGCGTCGTCGGCTCTCCTGTCACGCGAACGGTGTCGCTGCTGGCGCTCTGCGCCGCCTATATCCAGGGACCGCTCACCAAGATCTTCGATTTCAACGGCGCATTGGCCGAGATGGATCATTTCGACCTCCATCCAGCGGCCTTCTTCGCAGTCGCCGTCATCGTCTTCGAACTCACGGCTTCCGCCATGGTGGTCTCGGGCTTCCTGCGCTGGACAGGCGCCCTGGCGCTGGCTGGCTTCACGCTTCTCGCGACCTTCATCGCGCTCCGCTTCTGGGAAATGGCCCCGGGCATGGACCGTATGATGGCGGCCAACGCCTTCTTCGAGCACCTGGGCCTCGCAGGCGCATTCGTCTTCGTTGCAGCATTTGACCTCACCAAGGGAGCAGGCAAATGAGTGCCGCAAAATCATCCGGGGGAACCTTCGGGCCCCTCGCACAGCCAGTCTTCGCTGTTCTGTGGATCGCCACCGTCGTTGGCAACACCGGAAGTTTCATGCGCGACGTCGCCAGCTCCTGGCTGATGACGGATCTGTCCGCATCGCCCGCCGCAGTCGCCATGGTTCAGGCGGCCGGAACCCTGCCGATCTTCCTGCTTGCCATCCCGGCAGGCGTTCTCACCGACATCCTCGATCGCCGCAAGTTCCTGATCGCTGTCCAGCTCCTGCTGGCATCCGTCAGTATATCCCTGGTGGTTCTGTCCCAGACAGGCATGCTTTCGGTCAGCGCGCTGATCGGCCTGACCTTCCTCGGCGGCATTGGCGCCGCGTTGATGGGGCCGACCTGGCAGGCGATCGTTCCGGAACTGGTGAAGCGCGAGGACGTGAAGAGCGCGGTGGCGCTCAACTCGCTCGGCATCAATATCGCCCGCTCCATCGGGCCTGCTGCGGGCGGCCTGCTTCTCGCAGCCTTTGGAGCCGGGATCACCTATGGCGCGGATGTCGCAAGCTACATCGTGGTGATCGCAGCTCTGGTCTGGTGGCCACGGGCGAAGGATGCAAACGACGCGCTTCAGGAGAACTTCTTCGGTGCCTTCCGCGCCGGACTTCGCTACACCCGCTCCAGCAGACCGATGCATGTCGTCCTCCTGCGGGCCGCCATCTTCTTCGCCTTCGCCAGCGCCGTCTGGGCGCTCCTCCCGCTCGTCGCCCGGCAACTGCTCGGTGGGGATGCCAGCTTCTACGGCATCCTGCTTGGTGCGGTCGGAGCTGGTGCGATCGGTGGAGCCTTGGTCATGCCGAGGCTGCGCGAACGCCTGAGCTCGGACGGTCTGCTTCTTGGCGCAGCACTGATCACCGCAGTCGTCTTGGGTGTCCTGTCGCTTGCCCCGCCGAAGATCGTCGCCATCATCGTTCTTATGTTCCTCGGGGGCGCATGGATCACCGCCCTGACCACGCTCAACGGCGCAGCGCAGGCTGTTCTACCCAACTGGGTGCGCGGTCGTGGTCTTGCCGTCTACCTGACCGTATTCAATGGTGCGATGACTGCCGGAAGCCTCGGCTGGGGTGCTGTCGGCGAAGCTGTTGGCATCCAGTCTACCTTGCTCATTGGAGCGGCTGGTCTTCTCGTTGCCGGTTTCATCATGCATCGCGTGAAGCTTCCTGCAGGCGATGCCGACATGGTGCCGTCCAACCACTGGCCCGAACCGCTTGTCGCCGAGCCGATCGCCCATGACCGTGGTCCGGTTCTGATCCTGATCGAGTACAAGGTCGAGAAGCAGCACCGCAGTGCGTTCCTGCACGCAATCGATTATCTGTCCAAGGAGCGTCGCCGCGATGGAGCATATGGCTGGGGCGTTACCGAAGACTCGGCTGACCCGGAGAAGATCGTCGAGTGGTTCATGGTGGAATCCTGGGCCGAACACCTTCGCCAGCACCGGCGGGTTTCCAATGCAGACGCCGACCTTCAGGGCAAAGTTCTGACCTACCACGTCGGCCCGGAGAAGCCCGTCGTCCGTCACTTCTTGACCATCAATCGGCCTGATGCCGCATAACGAAAACGCAAAGGGCAGGGCGGCTTCGGCCGCCCTTTCCATTATGTCGCCTGGCGCAATGAATTCGAAACAATTGATGCAATTGCGAGAGCCGACGATCAGCGGCAAAACTCAGGTGCCGTGCGAGACACGAAATTACGGCAACAGCATCAGTCGAGGTCACGATCATGAAACTTCCTTCCCTTCCCACACTCCTGAGCTTTAATGGCGGCTATGTCGACACACTCGGCTTCCTGTCGCTTTCCGGGCTGTTCACCGCCCATGTCACTGGAAACTTCGTGACGCTAGGTGCCACGTTGGCGCACGGTCTGGACGGAGCATTGTCAAAACTCCTGGCACTACCGATGTTTTGTCTGGTCGTTTTTGTATCACGTCTGGTCTGCCTGAAACTTCAAAGTCGGGATCGCTCACCCATCCGGCCAATGCTTGTCGTCAAGCTGCTGCTGTTTGTGGGAGTTGCTGCCTACGCACTCTTTCATGGCCCGTTTCGGGCTGAAGAAGGGGCCGTCACACTGGCGGTCGGCATGGCCCTGGTTTCGGCGATGGCTATTCAGAATGGGCTTCACAAGGCGCATCTGTCGAAAGCGCCGCCTTCCACGCTGATGACCGGCACGACCACGCAGATCATGCTCGATCTCGCGGACATTCTGGCCGATCCGAAAGCCGACGAAGTCGTGACAGCGAAAGCACGGGTTAAAAAGATGGCAGCAGCCGTCGCGACCTTCGCCCTCGGCTGCGGTGTCGGCGCTGTCGGTTACATGTACGCTCCCGCAGCGGCGTTCAGCCTGCCTGCGGTAATTGCCACGGTCGCGCTCTTTGCAAGCAGCGCAGGTGCCGAGTCCTGAAACCCGACAGCCCCTTCGATATTGATCCGTCGAATCGAAAAGGACACCACTATGGACATCGGCAGTGAAGCAGGCGGCGTCGCCAGCCTGATAGCCCCCATTCTGAAATATCTCGGTCGCGGAATATTGCTGGGGCTCGAAATCCTAGCGTTACCGCATAACCCCGAACGCCATCGCTGATCCGGCTGTTCGACGGCCGGCCGATCGCCTTGTGCCGCACCGACGCCGCGCCGCCAGTGCCGATACGGTTCAGCAGTCGGCAAACCTGGCGCTCGCTCAACTCAAGCACACATGCGCCGCGCTGCGAAGATTCTCGCTATGGCGACGATTGCATGGCCGCGATCGCTTCAGCGAAACCAGACCGGCTGCACCGGCATGGTCATAAGCCTGCAGCATGAGTCCAAGCAGTAAGTTGACATTGACCAGCATATCAAGAGGCGAGACTGTCGCATCTCTAACTGGCCCAACTGTCGCATTACTAAATAGAATGTACCCTCCTACATCACAATGTGGCGTAATCTGTCTTATGGAACTTAGGGGATCGCGGTTGCCGCCGGATTGGCAGCCTTCGGAATATACAACCTTGTCGCGGCGCGGTACCGCGTCATTTCCGGTCCGTCATTGGCAGACGCCAAAGCGTTCACTCCCGCTGGGGAGCTCCTGAATACCACTTTGTCAGAGGTCGGCTTGCTTCGGCCGAAGCTGCGGTTTGTGGCCACCTTTATTCGCGGCTTGCCAGGTGACGCTTTTTCTCGTCTTTTCGTTGTGGTTTATGCATGGATTAGTTGCATTTTAATGATGCCTATATGATTTCGTTAGGTCCGCTTTGGCACCCTCCCCCACCTTCGGGAGATGCCATGTTCACTGTGCTTTCATGTATCGCCGACCAGCATGACTGGACGTTGCTTTTCGTTGCCCTGGCGATCTGCTGCTTCGGCAGCCTGACGGCAGTCTTCATGCTGACGCGTGCGCAGGAATGCGTGCGGCACCACCACCACTACTGGCTCATCGCCGCTGCCGTCGTTCTCGGCGCCAGCACCTGGGCAACCCATTTTATCGCGATGCTGGCCTATGCCGGTCCGGTGCCCATCGGCTACGACGGCCCTCTGATCGTTCTGTCGATTATCGCCGCCGTCGTTCTGTTTGCGGTAGCGGTTGAAATCGCTTTCATGAATGCTAGCCGGCTTGTCCAGGCGTCTGGTGGCGTCTTGGTCGGCATTGCCATTGCGGCGATGCACTTCGTGGGGCTGCTCGCGATCACGCCTTTCAGCATGGTCTCACTCGCCGTAGATAAATCGATCGTTGCGTGTATGTTGGCAATCGTGTTCGGCATGGTTGCGGTTGCCGTCCTACGGCGGAGCGCAGGCAGCCGTTCCTACATTTTCGCCAGCGCGGCGTGTATCGTCCTGGCGATCTGCAGCCTGCATACCGTGTCGATGAGCGGTGTCCAGATCACCCCTTCCGCCGAGCCCGTCCATGCCGATTTGTCATCGGTCGATCGGATCGCCATCGCCATCGCTGTATCGATCATCTCGACATTGATCCTGCTCGGAGCCGCCGCAGCCCTGTTTCTTGACCGTCATTTGACCGATCTGCGCGGGCTGGCGAACGCCTCGTTCGAGGGGCTCGTCATTGCCCAGGAGAATGTCGTCATCGATCTCAACGAGAAATTCGCGGCGATGGCCGGTAAGGCAGCTGCGCTTCTGAAAGGGCAACCGGTCGAGGCGGTGCTTGCGATCGAAAGACGCCTTGGCATCGACACCTGCCAAGGCGCCGTGTTCCGAGAGGGCCAGGACAGGATTCCGGTCGAGATCCTTGCTCGAACGATCGAATATCGTGGGCGCGAGTGCCAGGTCATAGCCGTACGCGATCTGACCGAGCGCCGTGAGGCGAGCCGCAGGATCGAGCATATGGCGCGCCATGACCCATTGACCGGCCTCGCGAACCGTCGCGAGTTTGACCGGCGTTTCGAGATGGCGATTGCCGGCGCTGCAGAAACACCAAGCGGGCTGGCGCTTCTTGCCCTCGATCTGGACCGTTTCAAACTCGTCAACGACACGTTCGGCCATGCCGAGGGGGACGCAGTTCTTCAGCGGGTTGCGCAGGTCTTGGTCCGCACCTTGCCACCGCATGTCACGATCGCTCGCATGGGCGGAGACGAATTCTGCATCATCCTCGCAAATACGTCCCGCCAACAGACGGAAGCGTTGTCGGCCGATCTGCTGAAGACTTTCGCCGGCGAGTTCGCAGATCTCGCAACCTCTTCGGGATTCGGCGCCAGCATCGGCATTGCCTTGTACCCGGAGCACGGCGTTACCGATCGGCGCCTCAGAAACAATGCCGACATGGCGCTTTACCGGGCCAAGAGCGGCGGCCGCGGCAGAGCCTGCACATTCGAGCAGGCGATGGACATTGAATTGCATGCCAAGCGGCAGCTCGAGCATGATCTGCGGCACGCACTCGGCAAAGGTGATCTGTTCCTCGTCTACCAGAGGATCGTTGACACATCCTCGCAAGAGCCGTGCGGTTACGAGGCATTGTTGCGATGGCGTCATGCAAGCAGAGGCATCCTTGCACCGGCAGACTTCATCACTGTCGCCGAAGAAACCGGCTGCATCATCCCCATCGGGATCTGGGTCCTGGAAGAAGCTTGCAGCGAAGCAGCCTCGTGGAAAACCCCGCTGACGATCGCGGTCAACATCTCGCCGGTTCAGTTTCTGATGCCGAACCTGGTGGAGCAGTTCTCGCAAATTCTTGCGAAAACCGGACTGCAGCCTGACCGCCTGGAGCTTGAGATCACCGAGTCGGCGCTGTTTCACGATCGGGCTGCCGTCCTTTCCACGCTCGGTCAGCTGCGCTCGATGGGGATCCGGATCGTCCTGGACGACTTCGGGACCGGTTATTCCTCGCTCAGCAACCTCCGCGATTTTCCGTTCGACAAGCTGAAAATCGATAGACGCTTCCTTGCCGGCATCGGCGTCGATCCCACCATCAGGGCGCTGTTTGAGAATGTCATCGAGATGGCGTCGACGCTCAACCTGCCGGTAATTGCCGAAGGGGTCGAGACGCAGGAACAGCTTGCGATCCTTCATGCAAGCCATCCGGCGCAGATGCAGGGCTTCCTGTTCGGCAAGCCCGAGGCAGCACCGAGCAGCCGCGCGCCGTTGAAAGCCATCGCCTGATCCGCCTGGGCAGAATTATGGGCTTTCCAGCAAGCTCCGGACTACTTTCCGTCTAGCCACTCCTGCAGCTCTGCCTCGGCCCGCTCCAGAGCGCTGTAGTTCAGCAGCTTGCGCAGGAAAGCCACCGTAATGGCGCGGGCGCGGAGATTGAAGCGGCCGTCCTCGTGGTCGTCGCCGGCGCTCTGGTAGACGTCGAGCTTGTCGTAGAGCTGCTGCAGGCGGTTCTGCACGCTACGCAGCGACAGGCTGCGGCGTTTGGCAATGGCCCGGTCGGTGAGACCGAGCGCGATATCGACGAGGATCTCGTATTCGGAATCGGTAAAGCCGTTCGCCTGGCCGAGGCTCTTTTGCTGCAGGCCGCGCACCTCGCGGTCGATGACGCACTGGCTCTCGATGAAGATCGAGCGCAGCGCCAGCTTCAGCCGCTCGTCGGAGGCGGATTTCAGCACATAGCCGTAGGCTGCGCCATCCGGCACGATGCGCGAGACGCCGCGCACATAGGCCTCGTCCGAATAATTCGACCAGAACAGGATGCGGGTCTCCGGCCGCTCCTTCCAGATGGTGCGTGCCGCCTCGATGCCGTTGCGGCTGACCATCTGCAGGTCCATGACGATATGCGCCGACTTGTGGTCGCGGGCGAGCTTCTCGCCGACGGTGCCGTTCTCAGCCTCGATCACCGTATCGCATTCCGGCAGGGCGGCGTTGACAGCCTCATGCAGATAGGAACGGTGCAGCGGGTCGTCCTCGACGATCAGAACCTTCATCGTGTCTCTCCTCGGTCCGGGCCGCTCGCCGGGTCGTGCGGGGTTAGCGGTAGCACGACGCGCACCACAGTCCCGCGATTGTTGTGGCCGGGGCCGGTGGCGAAGCGCGCTGAGATCAGCCGCGCACGGGTCTTCATATTGTCGATGCCGCCGCCGATCCGTCCCCGCGCCTTGGCGAGCCCGGTCCCATCGTCGAAGATTTCGATCGACAGCCGCTCCCCGTCGGCCTCAAGCCGCACGGTCACGGCCAGCGGGGCGGCATGGCGCACCGCATTGTTGATCGCCTCCTGGGCGATCCGGAATAGCGCGACGCTGACGGTCGGTTCCAACCGCTCCAGTGCACCATGCGTTTCGTCGACGAGGCCCCATTCGATGGCCGATCCCGTGTCGCGGGTCGATCGGTCGAGATGATGCTCGATCGCCTGCGCGAGACCGAAGAGCTGGAGCACCGAGGGCTTTGCCTGTTCGATGATCTGCCGCAGATCCTGCATGCAATGCTGCAGGGAACGGGAGACCGGCTCCAGCGCCTCGGGCGCCACCTCGCCGTTGCGCGACAGCCGGTCGATCCGGCGGGCAAGCCGCGTCAGGTCGGCAAGCGTCTGGTCGTGCAGGTCCATGCCGATCCGCTGGCGTTCCTGCTCCAGTGCCTCGGTCAGCTTCAGCGCCCCCTGCCGCAATCCCTCCTCGCGGGCGCGAGCCTCCGCCTCGACGATGGCCGAGCGTTGCGCCTGCTCGGCAGCCTGCAGCGCGAAGAAATAGGGGGTCAGCAGGTCGGCGATGATGCGGGCGCGTTCGATATCCTCCATCGTGTAGACGCCCGCCGTTCGCGACGAACAGGAGAGCGCGGCGATGATCGTGCCCTGCACCTTCATCGGCACATGCAGGCGGCTCCTCAGCGACTCTTCGACGATCGGCCGCTTGAAGGCGCCCTCGAAGTGGAAACGCGGGTCCGTCATGGCGTCGTCCGCCAGCAGAAAGTCCACCTCGCCCCAGAGCAGCGAACGGATCGGGCTGTTGACCACGGGCGCGCCGGCAAGGTTGCCCCAGGCGGTTTCGATGCCCGTCTCGTAGGCCGTATGGTAGTTGCCTCCCTCAAGAAGCACACAGACATCGAGATGGTCGTGCGGGATGATATGAGCGACTTCGGCCGCAACCGAACGGATAGCCGAGCGGAAGTCGAGCTGGCCCGCGAGCAGCCGAGAAATACCGAGATAGTGGTCGAACATGGCTGCGGGTGCGAGATGCAGCATGGTAGTTCCTCCCCGAGACGGCAGCAGGCTCCTCAACCCGCGGCGATCCCCTTGCAGTAAGCGCCCACGGAAGCGCCGCCGTCTTGCGTAAACCCGCAGCTAATTGCGCAAAACCCGCAAACGACTTGCTGCCTTGCCCCTGTACAGGCCGGTCGATCTCCCGCATCCTGCCCTTACTGAGAGGAGGAAGCTCAGTGCAAGAACAATTTTCACTCGAGCCCGATTGGGTTGGCAGGAGTGAAGCGATCCGCCGACCAGCGCGATCATCAGGGAGGAAGACATGACAATCCGCAAGATGCTTCTGGCATCGGCCGCTATTGCTTGCGCCGCGATGCCCGTTTCCGCCTTTGCCGACACAGCGGCCAAGAAAATCGCCCTTTCCAACAACTATGCCGGCAATTCGTGGCGCCAAGCCATGCTGACGAGCTGGGGAAAGGTGACGGGTGAAGCCGTGAAGGCCGGCGCCGTTGCCGCAGCCGACCCTTTCACCACCGCCGAGAACCAGGCGACGGAACAGGCCGCGCAGATCCAGAACATGATCCTGCAGGGCTATGACGCCATCGTGCTGAACGCAGCCTCGCCGACGGCGCTGAACGGCGCGGTCAAGGAGGCCTGCGACGCCGGCATCACCGTCGTTTCCTTTGATGGCATCGTGACCGAGCCCTGCGCCTGGCGCATCGCCGTCAACTTCAAGGAAATGGGCCGCAGCGAAGTCGAGTACCTGTCGAAGAAACTGCCTGATGGCGGCAACCTGCTCGAAATCCGCGGCCTTGCCGGTGTCTTCGTCGACGACGAGATCTCGGCAGGCATCCACGACGGCGTCAAGCAGTTCCCGCAGTTCAAGATTGTCGGCTCCGTTCATGGAGACTGGGCGCAAGACGTGGCGCAGAAGGCTGTTGCCGGCATCCTGCCGAGCTTGCCCGACATCGCCGGCGTGGTAACGCAGGGCGGCGACGGTTATGGCGCCGCACAGGCGATTGCGGCGACAGACCGGAAGATGCCGATCATTATCATGGGCAACCGTGAAGACGAACTGAAGTGGTGGAAGGAGCAGAAAGAGGCGAAGAGCTACGAGACCATGTCCGTGTCCATCGCGCCGGGTGTCTCCACGCTCGCCTTCTGGGTCGCCCAGCAGATCCTCGACGGCAAGCAAGTCAAGAAGGACCTCGTCGTGCCCTTCCTGCGCATCGACCAGGACAATCTCGAAACCAACCTTGCCAATACCCAGGCCGGCGGCGTTGCCAACGTGGAATACACGCAGGCAGACGCGATCAAGGTCATCGAGTCGGCAAAGTAAATCTCCCGGCGACCGCCGCGCGCCCGCAAATGGCCGCGCGGCATTCTTTGCAAGCAGGCAT